>NZ_JAUCEK010000002.1:0-536744 GCF_032458965.1 Arthrobacter sp. lap29 | reverse complement strand
CGCACACTCGGATACATCGGTGCCGCAGTACTCCTCGTTGCCACTTGGTGGGGGGCACGCGCCGAACAGCGTTGGCGCGGATGCCATCCGTCCCCCCAAAAGTTCTCAATACAGATGGTGCGAGAAACCTCCGACAACTGACCCCTCCATGGGCTGGGGTAGGCGCACCCGGTACTTCCTGCGTGCTACCAGTCCTGCATTACCCGACACGTTCTGTGGAACCCTGAGGGACGGGGAACCCCTCGACCTTTCATGCACCGTGGCCGAAACCTTAGGCCGTAGCCCGCGTTTAACACCTAGCCGGGCACTGACGTTTTAGACGCACCTTTTGACTCCCTCAGAAGCGACGGCCTACATCAGGCGTCTCCGAACGATAAGAACTTCAACTATCGAAAGAACCGGGACCTGTCCAGATGAAGTAAAGCTGCTATTCGACGATAGTCACAGTGTCCAAAGAGGGTTCCCTTGCGGACAGCGCCACCGATCTCGTCGCCAGGTTTGAGCTAGCTGGTTCAATGTACCGGAGCTTGACCGGCTTATGGGACGGTCCGAGATGCCTATCCGGATGGACCCTTGCGGGTGTTTGCGAGGATAGGACGGCGGGCGATCGCTGCCGGTTGCCCAGCTCTGAGCAACCGGTCACCCCTGCGTAAGCGCCGCCATTACCCGCGTTTGTGCACTGTCTCGATCCACACCCGCAGCGACCAGCGCCCGATCCAGGCGGTCGCTATGGACACTTAGCACCCCGAACAATAGGTGCTTGATCCCGACGTGATCGGAATGAAGCTCCCGCGCTGTCCGCTGCGCGGCCTTGAGTGCCTCCAGAGACTTGCGGGTGAACGGCAACTCTTCTGAGGTGTCCTCCGGACCAGGGGAGGCGAAACTCACTATCGCATCGCGCATCTCGTCCGGCCAGACGCCCAGCGCCGTCTGCACCGTGTCCGGAAAAGCGTGCAAAAGCCCCAATAGTAGATGCTCAGGACCGATGTACGAGTCATGCATCATGACCCTTGACTCTTCCTGCGCCATGACCACCGCCCGCCGGGCACCGTCGGTGTAGTTCTGAGACATCTTCGAACCGGTCATGCCCCAAAGCGTAGTCTTCGCGGCGCACCGGCACCATGGGCGCACCTCCCCGGAGGAGGATGTCCTGACCCGGCCGCCAATCGAGCTGCAGCCGTGTCAAGCGTTCCCGCTGACGGTTCCCCTCTGCACCATTCCAGCTGACGAAACGTTTGGTTCTTCCTGACGGATCCATCGAGCGTGTAGTACACCCAATCGCCGCTGCGCTTGCCAACGCGCCACATGCCCTCATCCATGAGAGCTCCATTGTCATGCCAACGTTGCCAAAATCCATTCTGCCTGCCATCGACGAAATCACCTTTTTGGAGCAACTCCCCATTTTCTCGACACCGCCTCCAGCTCCCGTCAAACTCGCCCCGCATGAAGTTGCCTTCGGCTTTAAGCTGGCCGTTGCGATACCAATTGCGCCACCTGCCGTGCTTCTTCCCGTCAAGGATAGGGCCCTCACCCATCGGTGTTCCGTCTTTGTACGTGTCTTGCTGAATCTTTGCCATGACCCCTTCGCCGCCGTGCCCGTTCGCAGTAGTTACACATTTGGCGCATCAAAACTATAAGTTCATTTCTACTGGCACGGTGACTTCCGTCCGCAAAGGGTTCCGCTTCCGGGCGCTCTTCTAGAGGACCGGCTCGCGGGACAATTCCACTGCGTCTATGTGGCACACTCTTGCTGGACTGGCTGCTGGCTTGTACGGCTCAACGTTCACAATCCGGGGATGGCGGTCGGCTTCGATTCTGCTCATAACCCGATAGGTCAGAAAAGGGGGCGTCGACGCCCTCTCCCTCCAGCGTTGATTACCTTCGCTAAGTTCCGGAGTTGCTGAGCCTGTATGCAAGATACCGGCGTGCTATGTATCCAGCCATGGCAGGTACAGCAGCGAGGATGACATACTCCAGCCAGAGTGGGTGAATGACGGCTGGCTCAATGAGAATGAATGAACAGCAGACTGCCACGATCAGGAGACCGAATGCCACGGTAGCGTTTGTGGTTTCAGGTTTCTTTCCGGTTTCTCGTCCAGTTTCGTTAAACCCGCCTACGGCGAAGCCAATGAGTGCCGTAGACATGACCAGTCCAATTACTGCCAAGAAAGTCATAAACTCCATGAGAATAGTGTCCTCTCCACTAATGCGTAGTTACAACCGATTGGGTTCTCTTGCTGATACCTTGTAAATCCACTAGTGCTCATGAAGAGAGTCAAGCTCGAAGACGATTCGGGTACAAGCTACGTATGGTGGGGCGTACCGGTGAGGGGACCCCCTCCGGGCAGGCTATGGGTGGCCTCTATTAGCAAGCCGCAGTCCAGTGGGTTGAGGCTCCTCGCGCCCCGATCGTCAGGTTTTCCGCTACCAGTAGGCTACCCCGAACAGGCCGCTGACTCCTTAGCGTGAATTTCCCGGCAGATCTTCCCCCAGACCCCGATATGGCCACAAGGAACTCGAGCACGCTAGCTAGTACCCGGCAGACAGGGCTTCGTGGCAGCTAGCTCAGCGTGTCCCCAGATGATGGTTGCCTTGTGGCCCTTATGGTGGTCTGCACCGTGGCGAGAGTGGGAGTGGCCGGAACACTGCTAAAACCGAAACGAACAGCCGGAACTATCTCCGCTAAGGGTCCACAGCAGCACCCGTCCCACAGGATGGACGCGCTTTCAACTCTGCGCAAACCGGTGACACCGTAATATTCGCGTCTGCCTGGCGCTGCCGTTCCTGCCGTCCTGACGCCGGGGCTCAACAAGCGCGCCAGCGGGTTGATCAGGCTCAGCCAGCGGGGGTGAACTGCTATAGCCCGGGGAACTAAAGCCAGAAGCAGCCCTAGCCGGGTGCGCCCGCCAATGCTGGCACTTAGCCGCAGCGGACCTGCCTCTACGCTCAGTACCTCACCTCCGCCTGTTGACGGGCCCACCTTGGTGTGGACAGGTACCAGCAACACTTCCTCGAAAGTGTAGGTGGTTTCGATGAAGTTGGCGATTTCACGCTGGGGAGCCAGAAGCAGCCGCCGGCCCGATGGAAGTTCCACCATGACGTCAGCGAAGGCACCGTAGGGTGACTCGTCCCAGATCCCCACCACGGCGCGAAGTCCGCACTGGCTGCCGAACCCGGCAATGTGTCCTTGAAAAATCCAGCGCCCGCTCACAGTAACCATGGGGTCACCAGCTTCTCGCTCTCCTCCCACATTGCCCTGGCCAGATTCGCATCCTCGGCTTGCCGGCTGGTGCGGGCAGCTTTGGACTTGGCAAAGTATTCTCCTGAACGCCAGTCCTGACCAGGTTCACCTATGGCCAGCCAGACTAGAGTTTGTGCGCCCTGTGCCGGGGTCAGCATGTAAGAGCGCAAGCCACTGCCGTACAGAAAACGCAAAGAGCTCTTAGAGCCTGCCGAAAAGTTCGTCGCCACCCCGCCCGGGTGGAAGGCAGCAGAGCTCAAACCCTGTGTGTTGAACCGCCGGTGAAGTTCTTTGGTGAAAAGAATATTAGCCAGTTTGGCGTTGCCGTAAGCGCGGTTGGATGAGTACTTTTTAACCAGCTCAAGATCCGCAATATCCATTTTTCCAAACAATACATGGGCCACGCTGGAGGTGTTGATCACCTTGGCTGCGCTGGAGAGCAGCGTATCTTGCAGTAAGCGTGTCAGAAGAAAGGGCGCCAAGTGGTTGACTTGAAAGGTTTTCTCATGGCCGTCCGCCGTCAGTTCACGGCCCGCCATAATGCCCCCGGCATTATTGGCCAGGACATCTATTCTGGGATATTTTTCCTTCAGTGCTGCCGCTAACTCCGCTACTTGGTCGAGCCGGGAAAAATCGGCAATGAAATAATCGGCGCCAATATCCTGGGCCACGGCCCGGGTCCGCTGCGCAGAACGCCCAATGACAACAATGGTGTCCCCTGTCTGGGCCAGCGTCCTCGCCGCTGCCTCACCAATCCCGCTACTTGCTCCGGTGATGACGATGGTGCGTTGTTCCACAGTTTTTACTCCCAAAGTCAATGATTTGCCGGTGATTAGTCCGGCTACATTTACGCTATCTCACCGGCGCCGGATGGCTAGTTCCACGCCTATCCCGCCACGCACCCGCTTATTTTTTTGCGTGATTTCTAGTTTCTAACCCGAAATGAATGCTGCGTTCCCACGGTGGCAAAAAACAAGCAAAGAATGATGTGACTAGACCTTTTTTCAACTACACCTAGCATTCGAACAGAAGAGTCATTACTGTTGCAGCAAGTGCAGCAGGTCACAGTCATCCACCGTTAGCTGTGGCCTTGGCGGCACTTCTGG
The DNA here is from genome assembly GCF_032458965.1 of Arthrobacter sp. lap29. Taxonomy (NCBI): domain Bacteria; kingdom Bacillati; phylum Actinomycetota; class Actinomycetes; order Micrococcales; family Micrococcaceae; genus Arthrobacter; species Arthrobacter sp. lap29. Next base: position 532,397 of record NZ_JAUCEK010000002.1, on the reverse strand, counting down.
AGGTGCATAGGGGCACCTTTTTAGAAAACAGCTAAGGAAGGCACTCAGATGAGCGAGAACCAACCACTGACAGACGATTTCAAAACCGTCCCTGTGAGCGACTGGTCCGATTTGGGCCAGCAATTGTGGTCATATTTGACCGGGCGCGGAGCAGCAGTCAACTACAGCTTCATGGACATGACGGTGGAAGTCCCGCGTGACATTGGCCCTGACGCACCGCGGGCAACCTGGAAGTTCAATGGGACCATGCGGGTCACCACCAGCGACAATGCAAGCACACCAGATTCTCCTTCGAGCCCGTAGGAAAAAGACCATGCGCTTCGACATCGATGTTGAGTTTTCCGCTCATTTGCCGGCTGAAGACGGCAAGGAGAGCGCAACCGTCCACGGCAGCATCAAGGCTGCTGGTAAGCAGATTCATGTAACAACGGATAACGCGGCCTTGTTCCGGCTAGGATCTCGAAGAAACTTATCTGCCATCAAGGGGATGGCTGCGACGCTTGCTAGGCACGGCATTGTTGTGACAGTCACTGTGCCAGAAGGCACCATTGTCAGTCTCGGTGCGGTGGAGGTATCAGCCTTTCAGCGGCTGATAACAACATCGCCCCACATCAAGCCCGGCAAGTCAAACACTTGGGCAACGGTGGTCAAAGCACAGGCTTCTAGCAATTTCCAAGGGCGCCTTGCTCCGCCTCCCACTCCCTTCCCGCTTGCCCCCACCTTTCAGCGCCTCTACCGAAGGAGCCCCACCACCACGCATTACTCTCGGGGAGGGGGCCGGCCCAGGCTCATATTTGTCCGGGACAGCGAGACATGGGATGGCAAACCACCCAATGAGTACTCTCTCACCGAGGAAACCACTGTTATTGGTAGCGGGCCAGATGCCAACTTCAGGTTGCCTGAACTGGCAGGTAGCCATGGGAGCATCATTCACAATGAAAACGATGAATATGTTTTCTGGGCGGGTGATCCGGCAGAAACGCATGCCCATGGTCAGATCCTGCGCACGGGTGCGAGATTGTTGATTGGCCCGTGGCGGATGGTCTTCTTCCGGGAGGAATATGCGGATCACGGCCGGCCATACGGAGGAAGAACCGCTGGGGAGTTTGCCCGCCTCCAACGGCCTCAGTTTGATCCGCGCTCAGGCCAGCTTGAATACGATGCCATAGTGGGGATGGGTGACCCGCGGCAACCGAAAAAGTAGCACTCCCTAAACTCTGTCCCTGAACGCTAACGCCTTCAGGGACAGAGTTTTTGGGGTATCAAATCAACCATCCAGGCCCGAGCTCAGGTTCGGGCACAATTGCTACTGCTACTGACCGGCACTGCGAGTACAGATCTAGTCCGCGCTATTGAGAGATTCCATAAAAGCGAGGCTGTCAGCGCTGATATTGGCACGAGCCGTATCACGGCTGATACCCGGCTGCCCGTCACCAGCTTGAGCCCCGTAGTCACCAAAGTCCGCGTGAACAGCTCCCTCGATGACGGTGAACGTGCTATCCGCCGGCAATAGAACCTTGGAGTTGTTGATCTTCTCTACTGTCGCCAATCCGTCATTGGATCCGGAAAGCGAGAGCACTTTCACCGGCACCGCACTCATGTCAGCGGCGGGATAGGAAGCGAACAGCAGTAGCCCTACTACCGGATCAGTGCTCGCGCCTGAGAAGGACTGTGCGTCAAGGGCGGAGACGGTGCCGCCCAGCGAGTGTCCGCCCACCACCCAGCGATCCACAGGACTGTGCTGCGTCCGGGCGCCCTTGAAAGCGCCGGTGGCGAGGAAGGCGATACCCAACGGCTGTTTGGGGATGACTACGGTGAATCCTTCTTCGGCAAGCGGGCGCAGAGTAGCCACGTAGGCGCGTGCATCAACCCGGGCGCCGGGCTGGAAAAATAGGCCAAGCCGTTTTTCGCTGTGAGCAGGCGCCAAGACGATCTGATCCGATGTTTCGTTGACAGTGACGCGGGCGTCCGAGTGCATGGCCAGAAGCGAGGGTGCAATGGCTGCAGACGGTACCAGCCACCCCACGGCAGCCAACACCAGCGTAAACGCCAACACCCCCATCCAGCGCAACGGCTTGAACCGCACAGCACTGGGCGATTGCCGCCAGAAGCGGATACCCAACACCGAACTAACCACAAACACCACCACCAGGATAGTCGCGTAGGCAATCTGCCCATGTTTGAGCATGCTGCCGGTAAGAATCGCAGCTGCAACGCTCACAATGACACCCGCCAGGCACAAGATCCGTGCGGTCCACAACAGTGCGGCATCTGCCCGGCGGGCCCCTGCCCGGGATCCTTCAGGCTCGCGCTTGCGCTTACCCTGGCGCTCGCTTGGGATCGGTTCATGGTCCGGACTGGTCATTTTTGACTCCCCTAAATTGCCTGATACGTGGTTGGTCATTGATGCTAGTCCTCCTAATAGATTCCCTGCCGCTGTGGACCGTGAACTGAAAAATCTAGGCCCGGCCAGTGGAACCGATCAGGAGAATGCGGTGGAGGGAAGATCCGGCTCATCGGCCATAATTGCGCTCACTATCCGCTGCGCCACGGCTGCTGGATCCAGCCCTTGCCCCAGACGTGGCGGCACACCGGAGATGGGGCGCGTATGCAGACCGGTTTCCGTGTGGGGAGGCCGCACATCTAGAACCCGTATATGTTCCCGACGCAATTCCGCACCCATGGCGGCGCTAAAACCAGTCAAAGCGCACTTGGTAGCTGAGTATGCCGCCATCCCCTTCATCGGTTTCTCGGCAACGATGGCGCTAAGGTGCACCACCACTGAACCAGGTTTGAGCTGCGGGAGTAGATTCTTGAACAGCCGCACCGGAGCAATAAAATTGAGCAACAACATCTGTTCGAAGGCGTCGTCATCCAATTCCGACAAGGGGCCAAAAGCAACCACACCGGCTGCATAAATGACACCGTCAAGACCGCCGCCCCTCGCAGCTGCCGCAGCCACAGCAGCGGGTCCGCTCGGCAATGTTAGATCCGCGGAAACCGTACCTATTACCGAATCACCCAGCTGGTCCGTCAAAGCTACCAGCTTCTTTTCGTTGCGCCCCGCGAGGACCAGCCGAGCCCCCTGCAGGGAAAGCTGGCGGCTAATGGCGGAGCCCAATCCCCCGGTGGCGCCGACAACAAGCATTTTGGAATTGAGTAACTGTGTCATGGGCGATGGTATCAACACCTCACTACACAGGCAATGAGGATTATCCTTCTTGAATCCGCAGAGAAGCTAAACTGTCAGGCCAACACCTGACGCTTGGAGGAAATCACTCCAGTATCAAAGCCTGCAAGGTGCAATCCGCCATGGAAGCGGGCATGCTCAATTTTCACGCACCTGTCCATAACCACCTCAAGGCCTGCGGCCTCGGCCGTGGCCGCTACCTCTTCGTGCCAGGCACCGAGTTGGAGCCAGAGTGTCTTGGCGCCTACGGCGATGGTTTCTTCCAGCACCGAGGGCAGGTCATCGTGACGGCGGAACACATCCACCAAATCAGGAACCTCGGGCAGATCGGCCAGAGTCTTGTACACCGGCTGCCCCAGAATCTCAGTGGCCACGGGGTTCACAAAGTAGACCCGGTAGCTGCTGGATGAGAGCAGATACGTTGCCACGAAGTAGCTGGCCCGGGATGGCTTATCCGAGGCGCCCACAATGGCAATAGAGGTGGTCTTGCGCAAAATTCCAAGACGTTCGGGGGCCGTGGGGCCATTCCAGGTACGTTCTGCCGTGCTCATGCTTTTGCCCCCATTGTGCAAGATTCAATCATTTCAGGCTCGGAGGGCGCATCGCCGCCGGCCTCTACGGCCTGGGCCGCTGTGAGCGCCTGGTCCAAATCCCAGAGGATGTCAGCCACGTCCTCGAGTCCTACCGAGATCCGAATCAGGTCCTCCGGCACCCCGGCAGCTTCGAGCTGCTCCGCCGTGAGTTGTTGGTGTGTGGTGGATCCAGGATGCAGGACAAGGGTGCGCGAATCACCAATGTTGGCCAAATGGCTGGCCAACTGCAGAGCATCAATGAAGACCTTCCCCGCAGCACGCCCGCCCTTGACGCCGAAGGCAAAGACGGAGCCGACGCCGTTTTGCAGGTAGCGCTGTCCCCGCTCGTAGTGCGGGTGACTGGGCAGCCCGGCGAACTTTACCCAGGAAATCCGTGGGTCAGCTTCCAGCCAATTAGCCACTGCCAAGGCGTTGCGCAGGTGCTCGTCCATGCGCTGTGGCAGCGTCTCAACACCTTGCAACAGCTGAAAGGCAGACTGTGCGGAGAGTGCCGGGCCGATATCGCGCAGCTGTTCGGAGCGCAATTTGGTCAAGAAACCGTACTCGCCAAAGTTCCCCCACCAGGAGACATTGCCGTACGAGGGGACGGGTTCGGTCATGGAAGGGAACTTGCCGTTGCCCCAATTGAACCGTCCGGATTCCACCACGACCCCGCCCAAGGTGGTGCCGTGGCCGCCCAGGAATTTCGTGGCCGAATGGATCACAATGTCTGCGCCGAACTCCATGGGCCGGATCAGGTAAGGAGTACTCAAGGTGGCATCCACTACCAGCGGCACCCCGGCGGCGTGCGCCACGTCTGCCAGACCTGAGAGATCGGCGATGTCTCCGGAGGGGTTCGCGACAATTTCGGTGTACACCGCCTTCGTGTTCTCTTGGATAGCTGCGGCGAAGTCGCCGGGATCGTTCGAGTCAACGAAGGTGGTGTCAACGCCGAAGCGGCGCAGCGTCACATCCAGCTGGGTGATGGTGCCACCGTACAGCTTTGAAGATGCCACAATATGGTCCCCGGCCCCAGCCAATGCTGCAAAGGTGATGAACTCTGCTGCCATGCCGGAAGCGGTTGCCACGGCCCCAATCCCCCCTTCTAGGGAGGCGATACGCTCCTCAAAGGCTGCCACTGTGGGGTTGCCAATGCGGGAGTAAATGTTGCCGTACTTTTGCAGCGCAAATAGCTTCGCGGCATCGTCGGTGTCCTTGAAAACGAACGAGGTGGTTTGGTAGATGGGTACCGCACGGGCGCCGTGCTCGGCGTCGGGCGTGCCACCTGCATGGAGGGCCCGGGTACGGAAGCCAAAAGTGTGTTCGGTCATTGGAGACTTACCTTGTCATAGTTGCTGGCGGGAATGCGGAAGGCGCCCCTGTGGGTGCCGCTGTTGACGACGCGGCGCTCAAGGCGATTCCTTCCCGAGGTACTGTTTGATGGCTGCGGAGATGCCAGCCAAAGATTCTTCATTCTGCAGCGAGGTGGTGTCTCCCAACGGTGTCCCCTGATACATCTGTGCCAGCAGCCGCCTCATAATTTTTCCGGAGCGAGTCTTGGGAACATCCGGAACCACCACAACGGCGGAGGGCTTGGCGATCGGACCAATCATGTGTGCCACCTGGGCTCGCAACTGCGTTTGAACTGCGGCACCACCGAGGTCACAGGATGGTGCCAGCACCACAAAGGCGACGACAGCGTGACCGGTCAAGGGGTCTGCCACCGGGGTCACCCCGGCTTCAACCACCACCGGATGGCTCACTAGGGCGGATTCGATCTCGATGGTGGAGAGCCGGTGTCCGGAAATATTGATGACGTCATCGATCCGGCCCAGAATCCAAATGTCACCGTCCTCGTCATAACGGGCGCCGTCGCCGGCCAGGAAGTAGCCTTGCCGGGCGAACTTGCGCCAATAGGAATCCAGGTAGCGTTGTGGGTTTCCCCACACGGTCCGGGCCATAGCCGGGCCTGTTCCGTCCACCACAATCAAACCCTGCTCACCGCGCGAAACGTCAGTTCCGGCGTCGTCTACGATGCGCACGCTCACGCCGGGCAGGGGGCGTGAGGCACACCCGGGTTTGAAATTCGTATCGGAAGGACGCGGGGACAAAATGGTGGCCCCCGTCTCGGACTGCCACCACGTGTCCACCATAGGGACGGTGCCTGCACCTAGCTGATTGCGCAGCCACATCCATGCCTGAGGATTTACGGCCTCACCCACGGTGCCTAGCAGCCGGATCGAGGAAAGGTCGTAGTGGGATGGCACGCCGTCGGGAAACCAGCCCATGAGCGAGCGGACCAGTGTGGGCGCCGTGTAATAGCTGGTGACACCATAGCGTTCAATGATCTCAAAGTGCCGGCCAGGGTGCGGGGTGTTGGGGGTCCCCTCGAAAATTACCTGGGTGACGCCGTTGGAGAGTGGGCCGTAGATCTCATAGGTATGTGCCGTGACCCAGGCGAGATCGGCCGTGCACCAGTGCACATCAGTATCCCGCAGGGCTGGATCGGGGTTGCTGAAGAGCAGTTCGTGAGTGTAGGAGGCCTGGGTCAGGTAGCCTCCGGTGGTGTGGACCAGGCCCTTGGGAGCGCCGGTGGTCCCGGAGGTGTACATGATAAACAGGGGGGTTTCGGCGTCGAAATGTTCGGCCGTGTGCTCCGTGCCGGCCTGTTCAAGAGCGTCATGCCACCAGATGTCCCGGCCGTGCGTCCACTCAACCGGTGAACCGGTGCGCTTGATAACCAACACATGCAAAATGGCGTTCTCCCCCGCCACCGCCACATCCGCATTGGCTTTGACAGGGACGGCCTGCCCGCGGCGGAACTGCCCGTCGGTAGTGACCAACAGCTTCGCGCCGGTGTCCTCCACCCGGAACTTCAGCGCCTCGGCAGAGAAACCGCCAAAGACTAGGGAATGAATGGCGCCAAGGCGCGCCACGGCCAAGGTGATGACAATGGTTTCAACCAGGACCGGCAGGTAGATGACAACCCTGTCCCCCTTGACGATGCCCAGCGCCGTGAGGGCGTTCGCGGCCCGGCACACCTGATCCTGGAGTTCTTGATAGGTGACCTGGCGGCGATCCCCGGGTTCGCCCTCAAAAAACAGTGCCACCTTCTCGCCCTTGCCAGCGGCCACATGGCGGTCCACGCAGTTGACGGATGCGTTGAGCTTGCCACCAGCGAACCACTCGATGCTCGGGACGCGCAAGGCGGATGTGGCGGAATCCGCAGAATCCGCTGCGGACTTGATGTTCGGCGAGGCCTGCGGGTCAGGTGCTTGGAGATCAAGTGCCTGCGGGTCAAGTGCGGGGGTGAAGGTGTGGGTGGTATGCCACGGCTGGGCCCAGTCAAGCCGGCGTGCTTGCTGATCCCAAAACTCGATCCGTTGCTGTTCAGCTGACGCAGGGCCCGCCGCCGCACCGGCTAGTACAGGGGACGCGCTCGGTGCAGGAGCCGGGGCAAGGGTGGAACTCATGTATTTCTCCATCTTTCCCGGAGCTGACACTTCCGGTGCGGGCGGGCGCGTAAAAGCGCTGCCTAAACTGGCAGTGTTGCGGATTCTTCGGCCCAGGTCCCTCAGCCGCGCAACATATATCTTCCACTACTAGAGCGCATGAACACAGAAGCAGACAAATTTGCGCAACCCTAAGAGACTATTCTCAGAACTACTACGTCTCATGGACAAGATTAGTGACACCGAATCGTTCATTCGTTCATCTAGTGGTATTTTCAGAGTCACCGCTGTACGTGGCACTCACGCAGGAAAAGGCCCTTGTTTCAGCCGGGCGCTCTGGACGCCGTGGAGGATCAGGTTCTTTCCGTCACAAGGGCACCAGCGCCGCTATTTGTCACAGACATGAATGGCGGAAGGCGCTTTCAGGTGGGCGAATTCCCCTTCTCTCTCCTGGCGGGAGAAAGGCTGAAACTGGGCCAGCCGGCGTCGGGCTTCAGAAGCTACAGGGCCTTTCGCGGAGGGCTTTCACTGCCCCAGGTCTTCTTCTCACGATCCATTGATTTACTCTCCTGATTTGATCCGGAACCTGTTGCGCACGGAACCATCCTGACGGTACGGCGCCCCACTGCCGGGCATGAGCTGGGTAGTCCTGATGTGCTCGTCAGCGCGATACCGGAAATTACGGTGTTTCGATTTGTGCCCGGTCCCCGCAACGGCTTGAGGAGCGTCCACTGCCAGGGCTCCGGGACCATGAGCTCGTCGGTGGGGGCAGCGTCATTGAAGCAGACTTTGATCAGGCAGCCCAGCTGGCACCCGGAGCGATATCCCGTCCAGCATCTTCATCTCAACGGAGCGAACCGCTCGCCTGATCCAGGCTGGCCCGCACACGTGCCGTGAGTTGCGTGGGGAAAACCTACATCCGTAGCTGCTATAGCCGAATAGGCGTTGCCGACCGCCGCACCCCCGAACACTGGCCATGCGGCCAGTATCACTAAGGGTGTGAGAGAAAATGTCGGTGGCGGCTGAGAAGATTGAGGGGCAGCATCAACAGACGGAGACTTCTCATGAGCACCTTGATTCAAAAATTCCTTGCCCTTTTTTCAACAACCGTTCAGGATCACCCGGAACCCGTTCAGGAACAGCTGTCCGCTGATGGGATGCCGCTTGCGGGACCCACCTACCTGCGTGAATTTGCCCACCGGCTAGGTCTCGAGGTGGACGATCTTTCCACCGCAGAACAGTCTGAGCTGAAGAGGCGCCTTGATGCTTCCATGGACTTTCGCGAACAAAACTACGATCTCATGTACCGGCAGGTCTACCAGCTAGGCCACGGGTTCTCACTCGCCGATGCGGAACGTGTCAGCACACAGATTAGTGAGATCTGTGCACAGCAAGAGGCACAGGCATATTTGGACTACCGTGAGAATGCCGTCGCAGCTGAGGCCCTGATGGGAGCTGCCTCGATCCTGCAAAACGAAGGCCAACACGGCGCAGCGGCACGCCTCTTTGCCCTCGCCGATGCCCGCCGCCACCGCAGCTCACGGCTAGGCGAAGCGTTGGAGAACAAACTGCCCTCGGAGCAAGATCAGGACCGGCAGAATCATGAGCCGGAGCCCCAGGACGATGCCGGGGCAGCGTCAGTGGCGCCCAAGGTCGTCATCGGGCCGGAAGAGGGCTCTGGAGAAGGAACCGTTGATGTACATGAGCTGGATTCCAAGCCTGGCCTTGAAGGGCTCATGAATAAGAACACGTCTAAGGGGACAAAAGACACCAAAAAGGTCATCAAATAGGCCGCCTCTAGCATCACACATCATTGTGCTCGCCTATGATGTGTGCCACATACCAACAAGTAGGCTCCGTCACAACAGTTATGGTTGATGGCGGTGCCCGCTAGGGCTTCCCTTACTGACCCAAGCTAACGGCGGCACCGTGCACCACCCCATTTCTCCGGTATGCAGGAAGAAGTTCATGACTTTCGCTCACCCCCAGGCTCACAAGCTCATTCCGGCCGCCACGGTTTTGGCGGCCGCCCTTATTCTCTCTGGCTGCACGTCCGCAAAAACGAGCAACGACCCCAGCAAAGACGCTGGCGCCCCCGTCACAGGCGGAACCTTGGTGTACGCCTCCGGCGATGCCGAACCGTCCTGCCTAGATCCTCACGTAGGCGGTAACTACCCTCAAGCCTTAGTTGCGTCCCAGTATTTGGAGACCCTCTACACCAAGGACGCCGACGGGAAAATCATTCCGTGGTTGGCACAGGATTCCACCGTCACAGAGGACGGACTGACGCGCATCGTGAAGATCCGCGACGGCATCAAGTTCACCGATGGTACGGCCCTTGACGCGGAGGCTGTGAAAGTCAACTTTGAGCACTTACTAAACCCCGAGACGGCCTCTTCCACGGGTTACCTGGCCTTGGGCAAGATTTCCTCCATGACAGCCGTGGACGCAACCACACTGGAAATCAAGCTCTCCTCACCGGATAACTCATTGCTTGAGTCCTTCTCGATGCCCTGGGTTGCCATCGAGTCACCCACCGCACTGAAGCGTACCAAGGCAGAAAACTGCGAATCCCCCGTAGGAACCGGGCCGTTCAAAGTGGAGTCTTGGAAGAAACAGGACGCAGTGAACCTGGTCCGAAACGCCGATTACGCGCTCCCCGTACCGGAAGCGGGCCACGCCGGCCCCGCCTACTTGGACGGCATCACCTGGCGGTTCATCCCCGAGGCTGCCACAAGGTTTGCGGCACTTCAGGCCGGTCAGGTGCAGGTGATTGACAACGCCCAGCCGGATGCAATTGCCGCTGCTAGCAAGGGCGCGTCCATCAAACATTTGGATGCGCCCCGCCCCGGCGCCGCCAATCGCATTGAGCTGAACTCCTCCAAGGCACCGTTCAACGACGAAAAGGTCCGGGAAGCCTTCGTCCACTCTGTCAACGTGGACGCTGGCATTGAGTCCCTGTTCTTCGGCACGGCCTCGCGTTCTTACTCACCGCTGTCAAGCGTTGAACCGCTGGCTTTCTCCGAGAAGTCACTGTTCTCCTACGATCCGGCCAAGGCTGGCGAGTTGCTCGATGCTGCGGGGTGGAAGGAACGCGACTCCGCGGGATACCGCATCAAGGACGGCAACCGCCTGACGCTGGCCTTCCCGGTGAGCACCAGCCAGTCCATCCCGGCTGAGCAGTCACTCTTCGAGCAAATGCAGGCCACGGCCAAGGAATCGGGCTTCGAGATCAAGATCAAGCTCCTGGACATCTCCAGCTGGTACGGGGATCTGGCGAAGAATGACTACAACTTGGTCTCGGCACCGTACACGAAGGTTGGCCCGAGCGTGCTGTCCATCCTGTTCCACTCCAAGTCCACCATCCCTGCCCCGTCCGGATACTTTGCCAACCTTTCCCAAGTCAAAGACCCCACGTTAGATGAGCTCCTTGACAGTGCCGGAACCACCAAGGACCCTGCGCAGCGCAAAGAACTCTACACCGAGGCACAAAAAATGGTCCTGGAGGGCTACTACTTGCTGCCCCTCTACGACCAGCAGAACCACTTCTTGTATTCCGAGAAATTAAAGGATGTTGGCACCACCACAGCCGTGGCCTCGCCAACTTTCTTTGATAGCTGGCTTGCCAACTAGGCATCAGCCGTGAGTCCCTCCGCAACCACCTCGACCCGGCAGGGCGGTGCCCTCAAGGCATCGCTTCGCTGGCTCCTGAGCACACTAGCTGGCGGCATCTTCGTGCTCTGGGCGGTTGCAACAGCCATCTTCTTTGGCATCCGGATGATTCCGGGCGACCCGGCGGCAGCCATCATGGGCGGCCCCGGCTCCCAGGCGTCCGCCGAGGCTCTCGAGGCGGCCCGGATTGAGTATGGTCTGGACCAGCCGCTGTTCGTGCAGTACTTTGGCCAGTTGCGGCGGCTGGCCGTGGGAGACCTGGGTACGTCCTATTCACTCAAGAGCCCAGTCTCAGAGGTGCTGGCTGAGATTGTTCCCTCCACCCTTGTCCTCGCCGGTCTCGCCTTGGTGGTGGCGTGGCTCATGGCCCTGCTTCTGGCCGTGTTGTCCACCCGTATTTCCGTGGTGGGTTCTGCCGTGGAGATCATCTCCGCCGCGGTCCCACACTTTTGGTTGGCCAGCGTGCTCATCATGATATTTTCGACGGCGCTGGGCTGGTTCCCTCCCGTCAGCAGCAACACCCCGGGCGGGCTGGTGCTGCCAGTGGTCACCCTGGCCCTACCGTTGGCCGGATTTCTGGGCCAAGTTATGCGTGACAGTCTTGAAAAGGCTCAGCACTCGGCCTTCGCCCTGTCTGCCCGAGCCCGCGGAGAATCAGAGATCGGTGTGCTGCTGCGCCATTCGCTGCGTCACGCCGCACTGCCCGGTATTGCCTTATCCGGCTGGGCCTTGGGTTCGCTGTTGTCCGGGGCCGTGGTGGTTGAATCCATCTTTGCCCGGCCGGGACTGGGGCGAGCGCTTCTCTCCGCAGTGACCGCACGCGATATTCCGCTGGTGACCGGTGTGGCCCTTGTCTCTGCGGGTGCCTACGTGCTGATTATGGCTGTCTCCGACCTGGCCGAACGCCTGGTAGACCCGAGGATCAGGGAGCCATGAGTATTCACAATTCGATGCTGCCCCTGACGGATCCGGTACTGGTGTCCGCAGGCACCCGGGTGCCCCGCCCCGGCGCAACCTTGGCGCGGCGGTTGGTGCGCCGCCTACCCACGGTAATAGCCGCCGTCGTACTTTTCTTTTTTATTCTCGCAGCCATAGCACCGTATCTTTTGGCGCCGGATGACCCCCTGGCCATCAACCCCGCCGCAGCGTTCTCCCCGCCGGGTCCGGGGCACTTACTGGGAACGGATGAGTCGGGGCGTGATATTTATTCGCGCATCATTCACGGCGCGCGGCCCTCCCTGCTCATTGGTGCTGCGGCGACTGCGGCAGGACTCGGCCTGGCCCTGGTGCTGGGTATTGCCGCCGGATTTGGTGGGCGGTGGCTGGACTTCGGGATAGGCCGCATCCTTGAGGTTCTTTTTGCCTTGCCCGGATTGTTGCTGGCGCTGGTGTTTATTGCCCTGGCCGGGCCGGGCGTGGGCACTACTGTGTTGGCGGTGGCGCTGACAACGGCTCCGGGGTACGCGCGGGTGATTCGCGGCCAAATCATCGCCTTACGCGCCTCCCCCATGGTGGAGGCCGCCACGGTGCTGGGGCGGAGCAGGTGGCGGATCCTCACGGCTCATATTCTGCCCAATGCGCTGGCACCGGTTGCTGTTCTGGCAACGCTGGGGTTGGGACAAGCGGTGCTCTGGGCAGCGTCGTTGAGCTTTCTGGGGCTTGGTTCCCCACCGCCGGCACCGGAATGGGGCACCATGCTCTCGGCCGGGCGCACATACCTCTCGCTGGCGTGGTGGATGACGTTCTTCCCCGGATTGGCCATTGTTATACTGGCTGGCTCTGCCACCGTGCTCTCGCGCTCCATGAAGGCGGCAAGCTCACAATGACAACGCTCAAGCCTGTTCTTCAGGTCACGGACCTGAACGTTTCCTTCGGCCCGGACACCGTGGTGCGCGGCATTTCACTGACGGTAAATCCGGGTGAATGCCTGGCTCTTGTGGGTGAATCGGGGTCCGGCAAATCAGTCACGGCCCGGTCGCTGCTTGGCCTCGCCGGGCGCGGCGCCCACGTGCGCGCCAAGACGCTGTCCGTGGCCGGCTACGATGCCCAGAAATTATCCCCGCGAGGTTGGCGGAAACTGCGTGGTGCGCACGTGGGCTTCATCTTGCAGGATGCCTTGACCTCGCTGGACCCTCTGCGCACTGTCGGGAAAGAGATTGAGGACGTACTGCGCCTGCACGGCTCCGCGTCCGGATCGCAGCGTGCGGCACATGTCATTGAACTGCTGCAGGCGGTGGGTCTGGATGACCCGGTGCGCCGGGCGGGGCAACGTTCCGGGGAACTTTCCGGTGGCATGCGCCAGCGGGCGCTGATTGCCTCCGCCATTGCCATGGATCCGGCCCTCATTATTGCCGACGAGCCCACCACAGCCCTAGATGCCACGATTGCTGCAGCCGTACTGGGGCTGCTGCGTGATTTACGCCGCGGCGGGGCGGGAATGCTACTGATCAGCCACGATCTTGCCGCCGTTTCTGCGACCGCAGATTCCATCGCCGTGATGGCCAACGGGCGCATTGTGGAACAGGGCCCGCGCGCGCAGGTTCTGGAGGATCCGCAGCATCCTTACACCCGTGCTCTGCTTGCCGCCGCACCGTCGGGGAAGCCCCGTTTCACCCGGTTGTCCCCCAGTGCTGGTGCGCCCTCTTCTGCTCCGCAGCCCTCCGGAGCAGCCACCACAGCTCCCCCACTTGGGGCCGCGGATGCACAGCCGCTGCTGAGTGCGCGGGGGCTTGCGAAGTCCTTTCCCATGGCTGGTTCAGCGGATTTCCGGGCCGTTTCCTCCGTGGACTTTGAGCTTTTCCCGGCCCGAACCTTAGGTGTTGTGGGCGAGTCCGGCTCCGGGAAGACCACTACTGCTCGCATGGCTCTGGGATTATTGGTGCCCGACGCCGGATCCGTTGAGTTTTGCGGTGAGCCCTGGAGCGCTGCTGCTGAGTCAGCACGGCGTGCGCGCCGCCCATCTCTGGGCGCCATTTACCAAGATCCGCTCTCCTCTTTTGACCCCCGCCTCTCGACAGCTTCTCTGCTGGCAGACTCCCTGAGTTTCGGGGCCACACGCAATCCCCGCAGCTACTCTGGCGAAATCTCACAATTGCTGGAAATGGTGGGGCTGCACCCGGACCTGGCACCCCGGAACCCGGCCACGCTCTCCGGCGGGCAGCGCCAACGCCTGGCTATTGCCCGCGCCTTGGCGCCGAAGCCCAAAGTGTTGATCTGTGATGAACCGGTCTCGGCATTGGATGTATCCATCCAGGCGCAGGTCCTTGACCTCCTTGATGAACTGCAGCAAAGCCTCGGGTTGAGCTACTTGCTGATCTCTCATGACCTGGCCGTGATCCGGCATATGAGTGATGATGTCCTAGTCATGAAGGCAGGGGAAGTTGTTGAATCCGGCGCCACAGAGTCGGTGTTCACCAATCCTCAGCACAGCTATACCCGGGCGTTGCTCGCGGCAACGTCGAGTGAGTCCTGAAGAGCGTCAAGTACATGGCGCAGGATGTTGATCACTCGTTAATGCTCTCTAGCTTCAAGGAGTCGGTCACCGTGCAGAAACTTCGGAAACTTCCCCGGTGGGCAATGATTCTCTCCTCTTGCGTGGCCGCCGTGGCCGTTGCATTTATTGTGTTGGGGCTGATCGCCGTACTGACAGGGGCAGGCACGGACAAAGTGCTCTTTAACGGTGTGGCAGCTTTGGCTTTCGGGATTGGCGCTTGGTCCATTGCCGTCAAAGGCAACCCCGCACATTCCCGACGCACCCATGCTCCACCTAATCGTCAAAGCCCCACCCGCTGGTGAGCTCATGGGTTCCGCAGTACCTTTCGCATCTTGTAGTTGCTCAGCTCCACCCCTCGGAGGACCGTGTGTAGTTCTGCTTCCACTCTGAAGCTAAAGCGTTCGAAGAAGGGCCGGGCCGTATTGCTCACGTTCACATAAAGAGTGTGTGTTCCATTGCTGCGTGACTGAGCTTTTACGCACGCCAGAAGTTGCTGAGCCACTCCACGGCGCTGGTGGCGCGGGGAAACAAACATCATGTTCAGGTAACCGTCCACGGTCACATCCGAGAACCCGGCAATTTCACCGCCGATCCTGGCAACAATACTGTTCCGTGCCGCCATCGCAGCGTGCCAAATCTGCAGGACATCCCGCTCAGGCTGAGCCCACGCCTGTATTTGTTTCGGCATGTAATCTGCGGCGGCAGTCACGGTCACCGCCAAGATGAAGAAAGCCAGAGTTTCTGGCGCATCCGCAGGCTCCTACCCCCTGATGCTCACGGACTGGCCCTCGAAGGGCTGTTGAGACTCCATTACCTCAGTGTGCCAGTGCACTGACAGCGGGGGAAAAGGAATAGTTGGCAGCTAATTTCTGCGCAACTTAACTTCTGCTCCACTTTCGGGTCCAACTCTGCGCAGGCTAGTTGGCGAGTTTCGCCCGGCGCCTGCGAAGGTGCCACCATGGCGCCGCTGAACGAGCTACGCCTTGCTGGCAGCTGCCAGTGCGCACAGCGAAAGTCAGCATGGGCCATCACCTCGTGATTGCTCACTGCGACAACGTAAATACACAGCTGCAGACCGTTCACCGATCCCGGAGTTCTGGGCTCCCACGCTGGTGCGCTCATTGCGGTGGCAGCCTCACGGGCTTTCTTCCACTTCCCCAACCCTCCAGTGCACGTGGTGAGGGATTGCCGGCGCAGTGGGCGCATAGTTAGCGGTACCTGCAGTGGGCTGGCACACGATTCTGGTAACGATCTAGCCCGTTCTATGCTTTCCGTTCCCCGCCTACAACTTTAGGGTTGGCCTATGCGCCTGCCCCGAATATCACCTGCTTCACAATTGGTGTGGGTCTGCAGGGCTAGGATTGAAGCTGGCCGTTTCCACTACCTTCCGTAAGGAAAGCACATCATGCCCACCCCACATATGAACGTAGAGTCCTTCAACCTCGACCACCGCACGGTAGCGGCCCCCTACGTGCGCGTGGCCGACCGCAAGGAGCTGGCGCACGGCGATGTCATTACCAAATATGACGTGCGCTTCACCCAGCCCAATGTGGCCCATTTGGAGATGCCGGCAATCCATTCACTGGAACATCTGTTTGCCGAACACTCCCGGAACCACTCCTTTGCCGTGCTTGATTTCTCTCCCATGGGTTGCCAGACCGGCTACTATCTGATTTTGCAGGGTGAACCCGATCTGCCAGCCGTGATGGAGTTGATCGAGGCTACCCTGAGCGACGTCGTGGCAGCCACCGAGGTCCCTGCCGCCAACGAAATTCAGTGCGGCTGGGGAGCCAATCATTCCCTCGAGGGTGCCCAGGCGGCGGCCCGTGAATTCCTGGCCAAGCGTGACCAGTGGTCGCAGGTCAGCGCATGAGCCCGGTGGACTTCATCATCATTGCAGCTATGGACGAGGAAGTGGCCCCGTTCCTGGCACGCGCTACCTCCCATGGGGAAACAGTGCAGGTGGGCAACGCGATCCACCACCGGGTCACACTTGCTGGCCGAGACGCGCTGGTTGTCCGGGGTGGGGTTGGCCTAGTCAACGCAGCCTGTGCCGCCACCTCGGCCCTGCTGCTGGCCCACAAGAACACCGCCGGCGCCCCTGCCCCCCTTCTCATCAGCGCAGGCACCGCCGGCGGCTTGGGTGAGTACGTTCGGGTAGGCGACGTGGTGATCGCCACTGACACTATCAATGCCGACGCCGATGCCCGCGCCTTTGGCTACTTGCTGGGCCAAGTCCCTGGCATGCCAGTCTCTTACCCCGTGCCCGGGGCGCTCCGGCAGCTCAGCGCCGTCCAACCCAGTCAAGGCGGTTTGGTGCAGAGCATTCACCAAGGGTTAATGGTCTCCAGCTACACCTTCGTGGGCCACGAGCGTTCAGTGATTATCAAGGAAACGTTCGACGGCGTGCTGGCCACTGACATGGAATCCTCCGCCATCGCCCAGACCGCTTACTCCTTCAACGCCCCGTTCCTTGCGGTGCGCGGCGTCTCGGACTTGTGCGGACCTGCCTCTGACGCGGACTTCCTGGTCCACGTGGACGATGCCGCCGAGCGATCCGCCGAAGTTGTCATGGCCGTGGTTCAGTCATGGCTGGGCGCCGGTTCACCCCGCCCAGAGGCTGCTCCCACCACCTAACGCAGGCGCTGGGCGGGACCATCGCCTTGAACTAAGGTGGGCTCGATGGTGTTAGCCAGGGTTCCGATGCCGTCCCACGGCTCGGCGGCACCCAAACCCCGACGGCCTGCTCGCGCCGGATTGTTGCCCTGCCGGCAAGGAGCTTCCACGCCTTCTTTTTTGGTGCGAAGGGGTGTGCCCGGCGGTGCACGCCCTTAGTCTTAGGTGCAGGCAGTGACGCGCATCAGTTGGAAGGTAGGCGAGAGCCCCGTGGTTGGAATTCTCTGGTGGGCGGCCCTTCTCGCCGGTTTCGCTCTCCTTGCCCTAACGTGGAAGAGCCTCATCGGCACCCTGATCGTCACACGCCCGCACAATGACCGCATTTCCGATTCAGCCGCCCAGTTATCAACTGCGCTCTTTTCTCTGCTACGGCGGCCTGTGAAGAAATACCAGACCCTTGACAGGCTGCTGGCCTGGCAGGCGCCTCTGACACTGTTTATTCGGCTTGCCGTCTGGATGGTGCTGTTCTATTTTGCCTTTGCACTCATGCTTGTCCCCTTTGTCCATGGCGATCTGGCCCGGGCGCTGAGCGAATCCGGCTCGGGATTGTTCACGCTTGGTTACTCCCCGCCTGCCGGCCCCGGCAGCACAACGGTGGTTTATATGGCTGCCTTCACAGGGCTTGCTGTAGTGGCCCTGCAGATCGGGTATCTGCCAACCCTTTATGCAGCCGTCAACCGCAGGGAATCCGAGGTGACCTTACTTCGCTCCCGCGCGGGAACCCCGGCGTGGGGCCCGGAATTGCTTCTGCGCACAAGATTCGGGCTTTCTGGGCAAGGCAGCACCAAGGAACTTGAAGATCTCTACCGCTCATGGGAGCGGTGGGCGGCCGATGTTGCAGAGTCCCACAGCACCTACCTGACATTGTGCTGGTTCAGGTCCCCACTCCCGGACTCAAACTGGCTGATAGCCCTGCTTAGTGTCATGGACAGTGCGGCACTCCAGCTTTCCTTGAGCCCCAGCATCGCCCCCACCGTCAGAGCGCGGCTGCTGCTGCGCATGGGTTTTTCTTGTCTACAGCAAATAGCGGCCGCCATTTCCCTACCGGTAAACGACGACGTGGACCCAGACGGAGAAACCCAGCTGACCTTTGAAGAATTCAAAGAAGCTGTCAGCATGCTCAGCGCGGCTGGCTATCCTGTGGAGCAATCCGCGGAACAGGCGTGGCCACATTTTCGAGGCTGGCGGCTCAACTATGAGGACCTCGCCTACCGGCTGGCCAGGACGATCGATGCCCCGGCTGCCCTCTGGAGCGGCCCCCGCAGGCTGAGCTCAGCACCGAGTCCACCCAAACGCCCCGCCAACCGGGTGGCCTCCGATGCTGGCCCAGACGATCCCCAGCGCTACACCACGCGCCCATGAGCGAGCACAAGATGGTGGAACCTGTGAATCTAGCGGATCAGTCCCTATTCTTCCTGGCGGTCAAAGCGCCGGGGCAGGCTGGTGTGCCAGCTGTAGCGCGGTTCGTAGCCCAACAGGCGCCTCGCCTTTTCGATCGATAACAGGGTTTCCCGTCCCACAAGCTCACGGCGAAGCGGCACGTTCGGGAACACTTCCGCGGCGAGCTCGGCACTGGGCCGGAGCATAACGGTGTCGGCGTTGGCAATGATGAACGCCTCGAAACCGGGTTTCTCCCGATCAAGTGCCAGGGCCACAGCCTGCGCCCCGTCCCGCCCGTCAATGTAGCCCCACAAATTCCATTTGCGTGCCATCGGATCGGCGGCAAAATTTGGGAATGCCTCATAGTCCGACTCATCCATGACATTGGAAAACCGCAACGCCGAGATACTCAACTCCGGATCCCACCGCACCAGCTCACGGGCCAGCTGCTCCTCCAGATGTTTCACAAGCGAATACGTGCTCTCCGGACGGGCCGGATATTCCTCGTCAACGGGCAGGTAGGGCGGATCGATGTCAAAGGGTAGCCCCAGCACAGTCTCACTAGAGGCGTACACAATCCGCTTGACTCCGGCCCGCCGTGCCGCCTGAAACACGTTGTAGGTGGAGAGCATGTTGTTCTCGAACGTCGCAGCATCCGGGAGCAGCCCCGGTGCCGGGATAGCGCCAAGGTGCACCACGGCGTCGAACCCGCTATGCCTGTCATCAACTCCTAGGAGCGCGTCCAGCACCTGGCCGTAGTTGCGCAGGTCAACCATGAGGAAGTTTGGCCCACGCTCACCCACCCGATCCAGATTCAGCACCTCGTGCCCACCGCCGAGAAGCCCGCGAACCACGTGCCGGCCTAGTTTTCCGCTGCCACCAGTCACTGCAATTTTCATAAATCCACCTTTATTCTGACCAGCCCCACCATACTTTTGGCTCACCACAAATGAGCCGGACTGCTCACCAGCGTAGAACTTCCGCCCCGGCACGTCCACCATAGGCACCTGATGGCTTCCTGTAAATATGGCACCCCTGCGCCGTACTCTTCTCTAGCGCCGTTCAAGCTATGACTTGTCCTCCAATTCCAATACCATGCCCACAGAACGGGCCTGCAGCAGTTTCTTGCCACCCACACAGTCAACAAAGCCGAGGGCCACGAACCCCGCGACAGCCGGGCCCATAGTTCGGTTGGAACCACAGATGGGCGCGTGAGTGCCTCTGGTTTCATTGAGCTCTTGCGCACAGGCTCTGGCATTGAGGCAATGCGCCCACTGCCAGAAATTTCTGCTGAACTCTCTGCCCAGCGTGCAGAGCCGGTTGCCGCGCATTTTTCCGAGGGAGGTTCCGCGCAAAAGATTCCAATCCATCATCTCCTCACCGGCCGCGCATCGTCTCCCCCGGGGCTTCCTCACATCAAATTCTTGGTGGACAATGATGCCATGACGGAAATGTTTACAGCCCGCAGCCAAATCAAGTCCGAAGACCATGAAAGCGTAGAAGCGGCTGTCCGCAAGGCCACCGACGAGCTACTTAGCATCCTTGAGGCCCACGGAATCACCGCTACCTTTGCTGACATCGCCCAACTGGGGCATGCTGAATCCTGGGATGATGAAGGCCTGCGCTGGGCAGAAGTGAGCTGGCTGATCGAATCTAACGAGTGAGCCTCCGGTGACACGTCTGGAAGGGAAGTCCTCCTCCACGCTGCCTGATGGCGTCACATCTGATGCGCCCAACCAGGCTCAGCTATCCCTATTGAACGGGGCGTTCCGCCGTGCCATGCTGTGCAGATGCACCAGGAGGAATTATGCAGAAAATTGTGCCCAATATTTGGTGCCAAGGTAACGCGGACGAGGTAGGTAACTTCTACGCAGCCACCTTTCCGGACACATCCATGGAAGTGAGCGCCTCATACCCCGAGACGAACCTGCCGGACTTTCAACAGGCACTGGCCGGGCAGCCGCTGGTTGTCGATGTCACGCTCAGCGGATACAGAATCCGGCTGATCAATGCGGGAGGAGAATTCCGGCCCACACCAGCTATTTCCTTCATACTCAGCATGGATCCCGCCGCCCACGGTGGCGAAGCGGCCACGCGCGCAAACATCACGTCCATGTGGGCGGCGCTTGTAGATGGTGGCGAGGTGCGCATGGAGTTAGGCGAATATCCGCATAGCAAACTCTACGGCTGGGTGGAAGATCGCTACGGGGTGAATTGGCAAGTGATGATGACCGAGCCCACCCCGGAACCACGTCCGCTGGTAACCCCACAGTTCCTTTTTGCAGGGGACGCTGCTCAGGCGCAGCTAGCCATGGATCTGTACACCGGCCTCTTTCCTGGGGCGAGGACCGGGGTGGTGGTTCCGCACGAAGGAGGCAACGGCGCCATCGTGTTTGCTGAGTTCGCTTTAGCTGGTCAGTGGTTCTCAGCAATGGATGGTGGCGCAGATCATCACTTCACGTTCTCGCCAGGGATCTCGCTCGAGGTCGATTGCGCAGACCAAGAGGAGATCGACACCTTGTGGGAAGCACTGAGCGCGGTGCCCGAGGCAGAGCAGTGCGGTTGGCTGAGCGACCGCTTCGGCGTAAGTTGGCAAATTGTGCCTCAAAATATGGGCGAGTTGATGCAGCGCCCAGGGGCCTATCAAAGAATGCTTGCCATGAAGAAGATTGTAGTGGCAGATTTGTGAGCCGGAACTGGCGGTGACCGGAGGCGGCTCTGGGGCAGAGATAACCACGGTCAGGTAAGCGTCTAGTCCTGCACCACCCGATTAGTCCTCCACCACCCGATCCGGCAGCTCTGGGCGGGTCTTGGCTAGTTCAGCTTTTGATGGATCCCCGGCGCCGGATCCAGCCGATTGCTCCTGTTGCTACAAAGAGCACTAGCCCAATTATTGCCAGCCAAAAAAGACCCTTAACCGCGAATCCCAAGACTGCCAAGATAAGCCAAATAATCAACAATCCAACTATCAGTCCCACAGCGTCACACTCCCAAATTCAGTGTTTTTACTCCGGTACGCGGACGCCCCTATTTTACCTAGAGAGTGGCTGCTACCTGTGCCTTAAGGCTAGACTCCGGGCCGAACAATATCAATGAGCCGACGAGACTGAACTAAAGTGCTCGCGAAATCTCTGGCTCTCTAGGGCATGTTCGGGTGCTTTGGCGCGGTGTCATATGGAGTGCCATCCATACTCCGGTATTTTCCACCCCGGGCCATGGACGTCCTCTCAGTAGGTCGTTAGCATGAAAAACGGATCAGTTTTGAGCAAGCAAGTTTCTCATAAAAGTTTCATCCTCATAATTTCCAAGAACGTCAACCATTGAGAAGAAGGAACCCCATGAACCAGCATCAGTCCACTGAACCACAACCCCAAGTACCTGACCCGTTCCCGGGGAGCCCGCAGCCGGATTTTCCACTCGATCCAACCAAACCAGTGGAACCCTTGGAACCCAATGACCCCACCGCACCTGCCCCACCTGTGCCCGAACCAAATAATCCCAGCCAACCGGAACCATTTTTCCCGCCAGCTCCCTCGGTGATTTAACCACCTCTAAAGAACCAGTTATCTTCTCAATTCCGAGGATCTTTGCGTTGGCTTGAGTGGCTGCATGCAGTGCCCGTTCGGGTGAGGCTTTTCCATGGCGGATAGAAGAGTCGATGTCTCGCCACATGTTGTAATGCGTGAGGAACGTCAGCGCTGAATCTGTTCCCCTGCCAAGCATGATGTCATAGGGCCAAGTTATCTGCGTATCAAATTTTACGGGGGTGGGCAGGCCATGAATCCCCGCAGAAGATGGGCATGCTGGCTTCGTTCATCTCAGAAGTAACTGCGTGAGGGATTCCCCTTACGCCAGTAACACCTCCGGTAGCAGAAATTTTTACGGCTATAACGCCGTGGCACGGATTTAGCAGAACGTTCCTACGCGTTTCTTCGGGATTGTTACAGATCAGTACAATTTGTGGGCTCCGTGGCCTCCGGGATGGACAGCAGCGGACAGTAAGGAATCAGCGTGGGACCCAGAGAATCGCCACGGTCAATATCTTCCCCTACGCTCACTATCTCGTAGCCAGGCTCTCCGAAGCTACGGATGATTGTCACACCGGTGTTCATCCGGGTCAGCACCGCCTGTTTTGTCCGCCCCCTAAATCACCGATCACCAATGGGGCTACGCATGAAAATTGATACGAATTTCTCCGCCCGCCGGCGCATCAATCTATACGGTGCGATCTGCCAAGACGGTGTCTGCACGGCCTGTCGGTGATTGCCTTACTCTGATCATTGTGACTTACCCTCACGATTCAAGATTTCCCCGCTAGATGTAGTGAACCGAACACTATAAAATCCTGCAGCACTACGTGCCGGGGCGCTGCCCGCGGCTATTTTGAGATCATCATTTTGGGGTAGATCAAATATCGATAGCTCTATGACCACTCCATTCATCATGGTCAGAGTTCCGCCCGTTGCACTAGCTGGGGCCCCGATCATGAACAGGGCCCCGCCGTCTAGCTCTCCACCATTGCAGATCTGAATGCCGACGGGGGCGAGGACAGCGCCATTGCAATAATCGTGAAATTTACCGGTGACTGCGATTTCATAATCACCATCACGGTTCGGTTCCCCCGAGAGCCAAACGCTGGATTCATCCAGTGTTCCTACGTTATGGAAGTTCGCTGCCGCTAGTTCATCCTCCTGTGACGGGGCACAGCCAGCTAGCACAGAGAGAACAACCACCCCGGCCGTGATTTTGCTGGACATCCAGCGACTTGGAATCATTCACTATCCCCCACTTCCCTACAACCACCATAGACTGGGCACTCGAATTCAACGTCGATTTCGAGTGCAACACTGCTGGTTACGTAGTCACCGTCGCACAAGGCTGCCCTGCCACTGGGGCATCTGAAGAGTCCAAGTGCCTGTGTTCCACCTTTATGAAAGTGGGTTGCTGCGGTATTCGCCCCCGAAGACCGTACCGGCGCTGCTTGCCGTCATCCTCTCCCACCACCATGCCGAGGTGTTGGTCAGAGCAGGTACCGTGACGGTTCTAGATGAAGGTAAAATCAGCCAGCCGAAGTGGTCCCGTTGGTAAAGATTGTTGATGAAGAATCTCATCGAGGCAACGTCGCCACTTAGTGCTTGCTTCGAAGCCTGTTAATTCCTTGTACGGCAGCCGTAATTACCGAGCCAATGATGAAGCCGGCGAGGCAGGAGAACGCCGTATTAACGAGCCAACCCAGAACTGCGCCGGCGGAGCCGGTGGCATCATGGACCAGCATCTCCACGTGGTGAACGAACCCGTAGGGTGCATGCCAGCCCAAGTCATCCATACCTACTAAAATCAGGTGTCCGCCTACCCACAGCATGGCAACAATGCCCACCTTGCTCAGTATGGACATCACAATCGGCATCCCCTTGACCAGTCCACGGCCTACCTTTTGCGCAACGGCTGAACTCTTCTTGGCCAAGTGCAGGCCAATGTCATCCATCTTCACAATCAGGCCAACCACACCATAAACCACCACCGTCATGAGGAAGGCGATCAAGATGAGAATCAAGGTTCGGTTCAGGAAGCTCTCGTGGGCAACCTCGTTCAATGAGATGACCATGATTTCCGCGGAGAGCACCAGATCGGTTCGCACGGCAGCCCCAATAATGGCCTTTTCTTCACGTACCGCGCCGTTTGCACCTAGGCCATGAGGCTTGATCGCTCCCATGGCTTCAAGAATTTTCTCGGCACCTTCGAACACCAAGTACGCGCCGCCGATCATCAAGATCGGTGTCAAGGCCCACGGGGCAAACTGTGAAAGAAGCAAGGCCACCGGCAAGATAATCAGCAGCTTGTTCCGGATGGATCCAACCGCGATCTTCCAGATAATGGGAAGCTCCCGTTTTGGCGATAATCCTTCAACATACTGCGGGGTGACCGCAGCATCATCAACAACCACGCCAAGTGACTTAACGCTGGCCTTACCAGCTCCCAAGGCAATGTCATCAAGGGAAGCGGCCGTGACCTTCACAAGGGCCGCTACGTCATCCAGAAGTGCTACGAGGCCACCGGCCATGCCGAAACTCCTTGTGTAGTATTTTTTTGACTAACCGAACGTATCCAGTCGAAGGACTCCCCTGGGCTATGGGAAATCCATCAGAAGTTTACAGCCCAGCGCGTTCAGTGCGATGGGACGGGTCCCCGCGAGTTAGCCAAATCTCTTGACCGGCTTGTGTCCACTGTGACTAGGAATACCTCGATCCAAAGTATTTAGGCATACTGTATTAGTTATTTCGGCATGCCTAACTTAGGCTTTAGGCATGAGAGTAAATTACTTCAGATCTCCGCACCCCCTGCGGCTTTCCTTGGCAGCCGGGGCCCTCACGTGCGCATTGGCACTGACTTCCTGTGCCCCCACATCAAGTAACGTGGGTGTTGATGGCGAGAACCGCCCGGTGGTCCTGACCACTTTCACAGTCCTGGCCGACATTGCCGCGAACGTGGCGGGAAACAAACTCACGGTGGAATCCATCACTAAGGTGGGGGCGGAAATCCATGGCTACGAGCCCACGCCGGGAGACATCCGCAGGGCAGCCAAGGCAGATCTGATCTTGGATAACGGCTTGGGCCTGGAGGCATGGTTTGAAAAATTCGTTCAGGACCTCGACGCGCCCCATGCCGTGGTTTCCGATGGCATAGAGATCATGGAAATTGCCGAGGACAAGTACAAGGACCTGCCCAATCCACATGCCTGGATGTCACCATCCAACGTCCAGGTCTACGTGGAGAACATGGTCAAGGCCTTCACAAAGCTGGACCCAGCCAACGGCACCTACTACCAAGCCAACGGCGCTGCCTACAAGGACAAATTGCAAGACGTCCAGGACCAGCTCATCAGGGATCTCTCGGCACTGCCCACCAGCCAGCGGGCCTTGGTGAGCTGCGAGGGCGCCTTCTCCTACTTGGCTCGCGATGCCGGCCTGAGTGAAAGGTACATCTGGGCCGTCAACGCAGAACAGCAAGCCACGCCACAGCAAATCACCGGGGCCATTGACTTTGTGCGCCGCAACAATGTTCCTGCGGTCTTTTGTGAATCAACGGTCTCCGCCGCGCCCATGGAGCGAGTTGTCGAGGCCACCGATGCCGTTTTTGGTGGCACGCTCTACGTCGATTCCCTCTCCGAACCTGACGGGCCCGTACCCACCTATTTGGACTTGATCCGACACGACGCGAAGGTCATCACCGAGGGTCTGACCGGTGTCAGCAACGGTGTGTTGCCATGAGTGCTGCCATTGATGTTGACTCTGTCACCGTCAACTACGGAGACGTACCGGCGCTGGATGGCGCCACGCTGCGTCTGAACAAGGGCCGAATCTGTGGACTGGTGGGCATGAACGGCTCCGGAAAGTCCACTCTCTTCAAGGCCATTATGGGGCTGGTGAAGCCCGACGCCGGCACGGTCACCATCGACGGCGGCTCACCAGCTGCGGCCAGACGCAGCGGAGCTATCAGCTACGTCCCCCAAAGTGAAGACGTGGACTGGCAGTTCCCGCTCTCTGTGCATGAGGTAGTCATGATGGGCCGCTATGGTCATATGGGCATGACCCGGCGGCCGCACAAGAAGGACAAACTGGCCGTGGCAGAGGCCTTGGACCGCGTGGAGCTCTCCGACTTCGCGCAGCGGCAGATTGGACAGCTCTCGGGCGGGCAGCGAAAGCGAGCCTTCGTGGCACGGGGCATTGCTCAAGGCGCCACCACCCTATTACTGGACGAGCCTTTTGCTGGAGTCGACAAGCGCTCAGAAGCCACCATCTGCGCCCTATTGAAGGAACTAGCTGCTGATGGGGCCGCCATTCTGCTCTCAACCCACGATCTCCACGCACTGCCGGAACTGGCTGACGAGGCGGTGTTGATCATGCGACGCGTCCTAATGCACGGGGACCCCGCGGTGGTCCTGCAGCCGGAAAACCTTGCCCTTGCCTTTGGCTTAGACGTCATGAACCGAAACGAGATGGCTCTGTGAGTATTTTCGAGTTCCTACTGGATCCTTTCGACTTTGTCTTTATGCAACGTGCCCTGGCCGTTACGGTAATCGCCGCCGTGGTCTGCGCCGTACTGTCCTGCTGGCTAGTTCTCATCGGCTGGTCCCTCATGGGCGATGCCGTCTCGCACGCGGTCCTTCCCGGAGTTGTCTTGGCTTACATAGCCGGGGTGCCCTTCGCTGTCGGTGCGGTGTTGTTCGGGTTCCTGGCCGTTGGACTTATCGGGGCCGTGAGGGACACGAGCAGGGTCAAGGAGGACGCTGCAATCGGCATAGTTTTCACCACGCTCTTCGCTCTGGGCCTGGTCCTGATCTCGGTCACGCCCAGCCAGAGCGATCTCACCCACATTATTTTTGGCAACCTTCTGGGTCTGAGCCACGAGGATCTTTTTCAGGTACTGGTGCTCGGTACCATCACCTTGGTTATCCTTATCCTCAAACACCGCGACTTCACCCTCTTTGCTTTTGACCCAACCCACGCCCACGCAATTGGGCTCAACCCGCGCCTGCTCGGAGCCTTCCTGCTGGGGCTACTGGCGCTAACCTCAGTAGTGGCGTTGCAAGCCGTGGGCGTGGTGCTGGTAGTTGCCATGTTGATCATTCCGGGCGCCACCGCCTACTTGCTCACGGACCGATTCGGGAGGATGCTGGTTCTTGCGCCGACCATCTCAGCCGCGTGCGCCGTCGTCGGACTCTACGCGAGCTACTACCTGGATGCAGCCTCCGGCGGAATGGTGGTGTTGGTCCAGGGCGCGGCTTTTACGCTGGTCTACCTGTTTAGCCCGCGCCATGGCCTAGTAGCCACCCGGCTAGCCGCCGCCCGGCGGAGGAAGGCTGCATCCGCACCCGAACAGCCCGCAAGAACGCACACTCTAGCTGGCTAACTCAGGGCTTCACATACAGAATCTCTCCTGTTGACCTTCCGGTGTGCAAGTCCCAGTAGGCTTCGGCAATCAAATCGGGATCGAAGAAGGTCCCTGGCTGAACGGCGCCACCTATGGTCACCGTTCCAACCCTGATACCCTGCGTGGCGAGCTCATCGCCCAAGGTGAAGGTCAGGTTGCGGAGCCCGGCCTTGCTCATGGAGGCCGATGCCCTGGATGCAACAGGATTTAGAGCTAGCAATCCTCCCGTGAAAAGGATGGACCCTGTTCCACGTTCAATCATGGACGGAGCCACCAGCTGGGCGCAGCTCAGCGCCCCCACCACATTGATCGAAAAATCCCGGGCCAAATCCGAGGGGTCAAGAACGGTGGGGTTGGCAATGGTGTTGGCTCCGGCGTTGTAGACCAAGGCATCCAAGATTCCGTGTTCGGCGTGGATGCGGGCGAACGCCGTTTTCAGACTCTGCGCGTCGCTGGCATCAGCCACGATGCCGTGGGCTTCGATACCTGCATTCTTGAGCTCCGAAACGCGAAGCTGTAGTGACTGCAGGTTCCTCGCCAGCAGGATCACCGTGAAGCCGTTGGCACCAAACTTCCTGGCCACGCCGGCGCTTACGCCCGGACCGGAACCCATGATGGCCACAAACTTCTTGTTCATTTCTGCTGCTTTCATTTGATATGCCCGTGACGAGTTGATAACCAACGGAATGGAACTAAAGACGTTCAAGGCGTGGGCAGGCATTCCGAGTCATTCGCGTGGAGGGACTGAATTTTCAATGTATCACTGCAAAAGTACTTGTTTTGGAGCCCGTTGGCCCCTATCGGCAGATAGTTTGACTTCCGGCCCGGGCCCGCAGGAACCCTAGGCCCTATTCCCTTCTTGAGCGTGAGAATTTTCATCTGGCGGTTGAAATTTTTGTCAATAACCACGCCATCATTTTTGGGCACATGAGATTCCATCACGCGTCTTAGCGCACCTCGCCAAAGGTATATGTCAGCTTCTGCTGTATAGTCAGCGTATGCTGACTATTGCTTCCCGTGTTGATATCATGAACCGTTTGGGCCGCGCCATGTCGGATCCAACCCGCTCACGTATCCTGACGAGCCTGATCGAAGGCCCAGGATATCCGGGGCAGCTTGCCGTGGATTTGGGCCTGACCCGCTCCAATGTCTCGAATCACTTGAGTTGCTTGCGCGGGTGCGGCCTTGTTGCTGCTGTGCCGGAGGGACGGCAAACAAGGTATGAGATTGCTGATGAGCACCTCACTCGGGCATTGGTTGCTCTGGTGGATGTGGTGTTGGCAATAGACGACGGGCAGGGATGTCTTGAAGTGAATTGCGTTGTTCCGCTGTGTTGCGGCACCGAGGTTCAGGCATGAGGGTTCAGGCATGAGCCGGGAATGTTGCGGATCTGAGGAACCTGACACTCGGGGGAATGCCACAGTGCGCAACGTTGCTTCGGGAAGTGCGCACCCTAAGGCCGCCACCGCATCAGCAGCTCTTCTGGGATCACAGGAGTTGCCCCGCGACACCGGGGAAGCCCCTGAGGCATTCACGCCTTGGTGGCAGGACGTTCACCTTCTAGTCCCGATCTCCGCCGGGCTCCTGCTTGGCATGGGCTATGGCTTGGAGTGGGCGGGAAACAAGCCCGCTAATACTGTTGTTCTGGCAGGCAGCCTAGTATTGGGCGCCTCTACATTTATCCCCGGGGCAATGCGGCGGCTGCTGCGCGGGCGTTCCTCTTCTCCATCGCTGAAGCCTTGGAAGACCGAGCTCTGGATAGTGCCCGCCACGGGCTACGTTCTCTGCTGTCCCTAGTCCCCGAAACGGCAACCATTTCACGCAGTTCGGGGCAGGTGGTCATTCCCGCCCGCGAGATCCGCGTGTTGGATCGACTGGTTGTTCGCCCAGGAGAGCGGGTGGCAACTGATGCAGTGGTCACCTCCGGAAGATCCAGCCTGGACACGTCCGCCATCACGGGCGAGTCAATTCCTGTAGAGGTTGCACCTGGAGAAGCAGTGCCTGCCGGAGCAATCAATGGCAGTGGCAGCCTGGAACTGGAAGCGAGTGCGGACGGGTATGAGAATTCCCTAACAACAATTGTGCGGCTCGTGGAAAATGCACAAGCCCGGAAGGGCGAGCGTGCCCGGATCGCGGACCGCATTGCCCGCCCCATGATCCCCGTGGTCTTGATTGTGGCCGGGTTGGTGGCACTGCTTGGCTCCCTGTTGGGCGAACCGAGTATCTGGATTGAACGTGCCTTGGTTGTCCTAGTCGCGGCATCCCCGTGCGCTCTGGCCATTGCCGTGCCGGTGACAGTAATTTCAGCCATTGGTGCGGCCAGCCGTTTTGGGGTGGTGATAAAATCCGGCGAGGCTTTTGAACAGCTCGGTGCCGTGAAGCTGGTGGCGTTCGATAAAACAGGCACTCTGACACGCAACATGCCCGAAGTTGTTGCGGTGGAGACGGTACCTGGTACTGATCGCAGCAGAGTTCTCGCCGTGGCATCCGCGCTAGAAATGCACAGCACCCACCCACTGGCAGCAGCCATTCTTGCCGAAACACCCACACCTCCGCCAGCCACTGACATTTTTGAGACCCCCGGAGAAGGGATCCGCGGAAATCTTGAGGGGGTCCCGGCCAGAATTGGCAGCCCTCGCTGGGTGGCGCCCGGGGCGTTGGCCGCGGCGTGCAGGCGGCTCGAATCCGAGGGCATGACAGTCATTGTTGTGGAAATCGCCGGATCCCCGGCGGGGCTGATCGGCATCCGCGACGAACTCAAGCCTGAAGCCGCTACCGCCATTGCCGAGCTCAACGCCCAAGGGGTCAGTACCGTGATGCTGACAGGTGATAATACCCGGACCGCTCAGGCGTTAGCCAGCCAGGCGGGTATTAGTGAGTATCTGGCCGAACAGCTCCCGGCAGATAAGGCCTACGCTCTGGAGGCCTACTCCACCCGCTACCGGACAGCAATGATCGGTGACGGCATCAACGATGCCCCCGCCTTGGCAGCCGCTGATGTGGGGATTGCTATGGGCGCCACCGGCTCGGCTGCTGCGATCGAAACCGCTGCGGTAGCCTTCACGGGGACAGATCTGCGGCTGATCCCCCAAGCGCTGGCCCATGCCCGCCGCGGACGGCGCATCATGACGGCCAACATTGCACTAGCCCTATCCCTCATCATTATTCTGTTCCCTTTGGCTCTCTTTGGAGTGCTGGGCCTGGCCGGCGTAGTACTAGTTCACGAACTGGCCGAAGTAGTGGTGATTCTCAACGGGCTCAGGGCAGCGAAAGACCGCGCTGTACTGCCTGCACTGGGGACCCAAAAGCTGCTCACCCCGTCCGGGGCGTGATCGCCATCGCTTGCTGACAGGTGTTTTGCCACCGTGGATTGTGGGAACCCTGGCATAATACTCGGCCTTATTGGCGCAGGCTCGAGCTAGGCACTGCGGGAATAGATCAGGTGGCAGCTGGAGACCTCCTAGCCGTCTGAGACTAAAAGGTTCTCCGCGATCCTTGTCCACGTGGTTCGGGTATCCTCACTGGCCAGCATGGCACCTATGCCCAAGAACTAAAACGGGAGGCCTCATCAATACTGCGGGCACGGTCAAAGAGCTGAACTTTCGTCATGCTGTTTTGTGTTGTGCACTCAAAGGCGACGCTCATGAAAAGAAAATGCCAGCTGATGAGTGTTAGGACGCCAGCGCCTCATACCAGGGACACGATCCCTTATAAGAGCGTCAGTGCAAATCCCGCCGTCGCGGCGAGCACACAGGCCATCACAGTTCCCAAGGAATTGACCACCGCAAACCACGTCCGTCTGGACTGGATAAGCCTGACCGTTTCAAAGCTGGCTGTGCTGAACGTTGTGTAGCCGCCCAGCAGGCCAACCCCCAGAACTAGTCCCCAGCTCGAATCGGTGTAATGTCCAGCAACCAGACCAGTCAACAATCCCAGACACAGCGATCCACTGACGTTGATCAGTATGGTTCCCACTGGCAAAGCGGTGCGAGCCCGAGCCCTGACCAGCCCGTCAACAATAAACCTAAGACCGGCGCCAACACCCCCAGCCAGGGCAAGCAAAAGCACTGTCATTTGCTTTCCTTTCCGGTAATGGCCAAGACCCTACGGTTTCTAGCAGCAACGAAGCGATGATACTTTGCGCCCACCCAGATACCGAACAGCGCAGCCGCAACACCACCGACAATACTGAGGGCCACGTATGTCAGTGCTGCCACCGGTCTGTCGGCGTCGAAAAGGTGCATGGCGTCTACGGCCAGGGTGCTGTAAGTGGTAAAAGCGCCCATGAACCCTGTTCCCACCAAGAGCCGCACAAACCGTGACCAGCCTAGGTCTGGACCGCGCCGGGACAGTCCCTCAAGCAACGCACCCAAGGCAAAAGCACCGCATACATTAATCAACAAGGTCGGCAGCGGCCAACCGCCAGGGACAGGAAGAGTAATGCTGAGACCGTATCTGGCCAAAGCACCGAAACATCCCCCCAGCATGACAAGCACTACGAATCCCGGGTGAAGATGAATTGAACGGTGCCGCGGACCAGGAGTGTCAACATCGCTGTCAACTGGGAGGCTATCCATCCCCGGGAGTGACTCTGGTTCCATGTTTTCCGATCTTGCTAGTGCCATTGAGAAGCATCCCTTGCGGCGTGCGGATCCAGCGGAATCACCAACACAGGACGGAGCTGACGGTGGGTTAGATGCACAGCAACCGATCCTACGAGAAGTTGCTCCAAACGTGCACCCACCCCGCGCTCACGCGTTCCCACAACAATGAGGCAGGCAAAGACGTCCGCGGCGAGACGCCCCAGAGACCGGGCAGGCTCCCCAGCAAGACTCACAAAGGTCCATTTCACCTCGTCAGATCCCAGCTCCATGGCGATTACTTCCCGGATTGAGCTGGCCGTACCTTCGACGTCGTCCGGTTCATCTACCCCATCCGGATCGATCGGCGCCGATCTACTACCTGTTCCGTCATTGTCCTGGACCAAATACCGGGTGACATCCACGTAAGCAAACACGAGTTCTACGCCTAGACTGTACGCCAGATCCGCAGCTTGCCGGATCACGATCAGTGGCTGCCCTGGCACCACACCCACGAGAATGGGCCCCTTCAACGCAGTTCTGGACGCAGCCGCTGCCAATTCTTCAACCTTCTTTTGGTGATCACGCATCTCGAGTCCTTCCACTTTCCGTCAGGACGAGCCCGTAGGGCATCGTAGGGCTTGCATCAGCGATTTCCAGGAGCCGGTTGTATTTGGCTACTCGCTCCCCCCGGGCCGGCGCCCCGGATTTGAGTTGTCCACAGCCGGCGCCTACGGCCAGATCTGCCACAAAGGTATCCTCTGTCTCCCCGGACCGGTGTGAAACCATGGCGGAAAAGCCGCCCCGATCGGCAACGCTGAGCGTGTCAAGGGTTTCGGTCACGGTGCCGATTTGGTTGGGTTTGATTAAGACGGCGTTAGCTGCGACGGTGCTGATACCCTCGCGGACCCTGTCAGGATTGGTGACGAACAGGTCATCTCCAACAACTTGCACCCGCTGCCCCAGAGCCGCGGTTAGTTCCGGCCACCCGTGTGGATCATCCTCAGCAAGCGGGTCTTCTAGGCTGCGAATAGGGTAGTCCGTGATCAGCTTCTGGTAGTACCCAGTCATTTGTGTAGGTGTGAAGCTGCGCCCGTTGAACGCGTACGTGCCGTCATGGTAGAAGTAGTTTGCAGCCGGATCCAGGGCGATTGAGACACCCTCGAGACCCAGAGTGTAGCCTGCATCGACTATGGCGGCCGTGATCAAATCCAGGGCTTCTTCAGGCCGCGATATTTCAGGGGCATAACCACCCTCATCCCCCAGCCCCGTGGAGAGGCCCTTGCGCCGCAGTGTTGCACTTAGTGCATGGTAGATTTCCGTGCCCCACCGGATACCCTCAGCCAACGTGGGGGCACCGGTGGGGGCGATCATGAATTCTTGGAAAGCCAGCGGGTTGGCGGCATGGGCTCCCCCGTTGAGGACGTTAAAATGAGGGACAGGGAGGCGTTCCGCCTTTCCCAAAGTGTGTGCAATCCATGCGTGCAGTGGATGGCGGGAGTGAGCTGCAAAGGCCCGTGCGCTGGCCATGGAGACCGCAACCACGGCGTTAGCTCCTAACCGGGACTTCTCCGCCGTCCCATCCAAATCGCACAGAGCCTCATCCATACCCCGTTGGGCACTCCAGGACTGGGAAAGCAACAGCTGGCGAATCTCAGCATTGATACCGTCCACGGCTTTACTAACCCCGCGCCCGGAGTAGGCTTGGCCGCCGTCGCGCAGTTCCAGAGCCTCATGGGCGCCGGTGGATGCCCCGGAAGGTGCCGAGGCCGTGGCAATGGTTCCATCCTTAGATGTGAGGGTGACGCGCAGTGTTGGGTAGCCGCGTGAATCGAGGATCTGCAGTGCGTGGACGTCGGTGAAAGATAACTCAGTCATGGTGATTACTCCCGTGCGCGGTGGGGGTTGGCAAGGATTGTAAGAATCCTGTTTTCACGTGCCTCCGTCCATGGCCAGTACGCTCGCTGCGTGGGCTGCTGCGCCGGGGTTAAGATAAATCCCACCCCGAGGGCATGGCACGCAACCGGGCTGAAAGCTGTAGTGCAAGGGTTGCCCTGTAGGTAGATTTAGCCGCTCAACTTCATCCTCACTCAGGGAATCGATGAGCATGCACAGGGCGCGCAGTGAATTGCCGTGCCCAATCACCAAAACGTTGGAACCGGACACCAACGCAGGCCTCAGGATTTTGCTCCAGAGGCCCCGGACGCGTGTGACCACAGCATCTAGGGACTCTGTTTTCAAAATGGTGCTTGCTGGCATAGTAGCCAATGCCGGGCTGGCCCTGATGGACTCTAGTTGCCAGCCCGTCATGGGCGGAGGCGCCTGATGCATTGACCTGCGCCACTGGTGGAGGACCTCGGGGCCGAACTTACGCAGTAATTCTGTTCTGCTCCGCCCGGTCAAGGATCCGTAGTTACGTTCGTTGAGCTCCCACGCCCTCAACACAGGCACGGTGCCTGCCGTGAGCAGAGCGTTAACAAGATTGGCACTCTCCACAGCACGGCTCATGGTGGAAGAGAAAATTATTTGAGGGATAAATCCTAAGTCGGTGAGGGTTTCCCCAGCATGGCGGACTTCCTCACGGCCACGCGGTGTCAATACGGGATCAAGTAGGCCCGTAAAGCGACCCTGTGCATTGAGGGTGCTTTCTCCATGACGAAGAATAACAAGGGTGCCGACATTGGGCATAGCCCACCTACCTTTATCTAAGGTAGGAACCATCAGCCAGACGGCGGTTCGAGCTGCAGCTGCGCTCCGGCGGGATCCATCACCACTTTAGACTCTACCTTTTTTGCCGCAACTAACGCCAGCCTCCGCGTTGGTCCAGCAGAGATGCCCGCGGAGCTGCTACAGAAAGTCAGAGTGGAGCCGGTATTCTGGGTCCATGACTTTCAACGAAGGTGCGCGGCTAGACCCCTCGCAAGGTGAAGATAGGCGCGGCCGCGGCAGCACCGCAGGTAAGGGCCGAGGCGCAAAGGTGGGCTTGGGTCTAGGCGGTGGCATTGTGGTGTTGATCGGTGCGCTGCTGGGAATAAACCCTGATCTGCTCACGGCGTTGATAGGTGATACAGGCAACCAGCCAGCCATCGAAGCGTCCAATGGGTCCGCATTGGAGAGTTGCCGAACAGGTCAGGACGCCAATGAGCGCCTTGACTGCAGGATTCTTGGCACAGCCAATTCGCTCAATAGCTTCTGGCCCGGTTACCTGGACCAGTATGGGGTGGGCTATTCCCTTCCCAAGACAGTGATCTTCAGCGGAAGCGTCAGCACTGCGTGCGGCGCGGCCAGCTCAGCCGTGGGTCCGTTCTACTGCCCCGGCGACAACAACGCCTACTTTGACCCGGACTTCTTTGCCCAGTTGGAAACCCAATTCGGCTCCTCGGGCGGGCCGCTTGCTCAGGAGTATGTGGTTGCCCACGAATTTGGTCACCACATACAGAACCTGACAGGCACCATTGGCAAGGCCCAACAGGGCCCCAAGGGCTCACAATCCGCAGCAGTCCGCACCGAACTGCAAGCAGATTGCTACGCCGGCATCTGGATGCGTTATGCCTCATCCCAACCCGCCCCTGGCAGCAACCAACCCTTCTTGAAGCCGCTGACTCAAAACGATCTCAACGATGCTCTTTCGGCAGCGTCCTCTGTTGGGGATGACCGGATTCAGAAGGCCGCCACCGGGCGAACCAATCCGGAATCATGGACCCACGGCTCCAGCGAGCAGCGCCAAAAGTGGCTGTACAAGGGCTACCAAAGTACCGATATGGCAGCCTGCGATACGTTCTCAGTGCCGAAGGTATAGCCGCATTAACTGCAGACGCGCGCTACGATTCCCGGAGCGGGGATGGATTTCAAAGGTCGCTTAGCGACCGAAGAAATCTTACTGCCCGCGAGGGAACTGTAGCGCGCGTCTTATGTGGTGACTAGATGTTGAAGCCCAGGGCACGCATCTGGTCGCGACCGTCGTCTGTGATCCGTTCCGGACCCCACGGCGGCATCCACACCCAGTTGATGCGCCATTCGTCAACGATGGGGCTGAGGGAGTTCTCCACCTGCTCCTCGATGACGTCCTGCAAGGGGCACGCCGCCGTGGTGAGCGTCATGTCCAACAGCACGGCACCATCGTCGCCGTAACGCAGGCCATAGAGCAGGCCCAGATCCACAAT
Organism: Arthrobacter sp. lap29; assembly: GCF_032458965.1. Lineage (NCBI taxonomy): Bacteria > Bacillati > Actinomycetota > Actinomycetes > Micrococcales > Micrococcaceae > Arthrobacter > Arthrobacter sp. lap29. The sequence goes on along the minus strand of NZ_JAUCEK010000002.1, from coordinate 496,288 downwards.
ATTGACACCCAGTTCGGGGTCAATAACGTCCATGAGCGCCTCCTCGATGTCCTCGAGAGCGGTTTGGCCAGCAACCGGGGCTGCGCTTGTTTCGCTGATGTCAGTCATGATTCCATCCTAACGGTCGGTGGAGTAGCCGGCGATTAAGCCGAAGCCGTCTCTGCAACCTGGTAGCGGTCGTAGCCTTCTTCTTCCAAGCGGTCGGCAAGCTCGGGGCCGCCCTGCTCGGCGATGGCACCGTCAACGAAAACGTGAACGAAGTCCGGCTTGATGTAGCGCAGGATCCGGGTGTAGTGAGTGATGAGCACAGTGCCCAAACCGCCGGTTTCGATGGAGCGGTTGACACCCTCGGAGACAATCTTCAGCGCATCAACGTCAAGGCCTGAGTCGGTCTCATCAAGGATTGCGAACTTGGGGTGCAAGAGTTCGAGCTGGAGAATTTCGTGACGCTTCTTCTCGCCACCGGAGAAGCCTTCATTGACGTTGCGCTCGGCGAACTCAGGCTCGATGCGCAGTTTCGCCATGGCAGCCTTGACGTCCTTGGTCCAGGTGCGCAGCTTGGGAGCTTCGCCGTCGATTGCCGTCTTGGCGGTGCGTAGGAAGTTGGTCATGGTGACGCCGGGGATTTCCACGGGGTACTGCATGGCCAGGAACAGTCCGGCACGGGCACGCTGGTCAACACTCATCTGAAGAACATCTTCGCCGTCGAGGGTGATGGAGCCGCTGTCAACGGTGTAGCGGGGGTGCCCGGCAATGGTTGCCGCAAGGGTGGACTTGCCTGAGCCGTTGGGGCCCATGATGGCATGTGTTTCACCGGTGTTGATGGTCAGGCTGACACCCTTGAGGATGGCCTTGACGCCCTGCTCGGTCTCAATACTGACGTGCAGGTCCTTGATTTCCAGAGTAGACATACTCTATTTTCTCCTAAGAATTTTTGTATCTGTGGGCGAGCGACGCTACTGCGTGCTGACACCATTAAGAATGTTGGTGACGTCCACATAGACGTCGTCACCATGAACGGTCAATGAAAAGACAGGCACGGGCTCGAATGCGGGCAAGGTCAGCGGTTGACCTGATGTTAGGTCGAAAGAGCTGCCATGCGCCCAGCATTCAATGGTGCGCTCCTCCACGTCGCCTTCGCTGAGGGATATCTCTGCGTGTGAGCAGGTGTCCCCGATGGCATGAAGCTCCCCATAGGAGTCACGCACAATGGCGATGGGGTAATCGTCCACCTCAACTAAGAAGGCGGACTTCACCTCTACATCACTGTCCTTGCAGACAATGACGCCGGCGGGCGCGGAGGAATCACTCACAGTGCGGTCGCCTCAAGTTCACGTTCAACGGTCTCGCGCAGGCGCTCTTCAAGAGCCGGCACCTTGATCTGTTGGATGACCTCGTTCAGGAAGCCACGGACCACCAGACGGCGGGCCGATTCCTCGTCAATGCCACGAGCCTGCAGGTAGAACAGCTGCTCATCATCAAAGCGTCCCGTGGCACTTGCGTGTCCGGCACCCTCGATCATGCCTGTCTCGATTTCCAGGTTGGGCACGGAATCCGCACGGGCGCCCTTGGTCAGAATCAGGTTACGGTTCATCTCATAGGTGTCAGTACCTTCAGCCTGCTTGCGGATCAGCACGTCGCCAATCCATACGGCGTGAGCATTCTCGCCCTGCAGGGCACCCTTATAGGTAACGCGTGACTTGCAGTTCTTGGTGGAGTGATCCACAAAGAGGCGCTGTTCCAAGTGCTGACCCGCATCAGCGAAGTAGAGGCCGTACATTTCTACCTCGGCACCGGTGCCGCTGTAGCGCGCGGCTGGGGTGGTGCGCAGCAAATTGCCGCCGAGGTTGATGACCACGTGCTTGACTTTCGCATCGCGGCCCACCTTGATGTGCTGAGCGCTGGCGTGCACGGCGTCGTCGTTCCAATCCTGGATGCTGACAACAGTCAAGTTGGCACCATCTTCGACAAGGATCTCCACGTTCTCCGAGAGCACTGCGGTGCCGCGGTGGTCAAGGACAACAACACCCGTGGCGAACTTCTTGGCGTGAACCACAATATGTGAGGCTGCGGGAATCTCGCCCTGGCCCGTCAGGGTCAAGGTGGTGACGTTCTCGGAATTGCCAACAAATTCAGCAGGCAAGGTGACAACGGTAGCTTCGGCAAAGTTTTCCCACGCGGCCGCGGCAACGCGGTCCTCGGGGATGCCTGCGGAACCGATGCGTGAGTCCTCGCGGCCCACGGTCTCAACCGTGACGCCGTCTGGCTTGTTGACTTCTACCAGCGGGGCGGGACCGTTAAGTTCTTGGCCCTTGACGCCAACACGATCAAGTCCGCGCATGCGCTTGAGCGGGGTGAAGCGCCATTCTTCTTCTCGACCCGTGATGACGGGGAAGTCGGCCAGCTTGTAGGAGGTCAGGCGGCCTGCGCGAGAGGAATCGGGAACGCCGACTCCTCCGCCATGACTGTCGCCACCGTGGCTGTGGGCCTTGGCAGCGGCGCCGCCCAGGGGGCCACTTTCAGGGTTGATCTCGGAGAGGCTTTCGCCTTCTTCGGTCATGCCCTTGATGAAGCCCTGCGTCCATACTTCGCCGGTTGTCTTTTCTTCTGTGAGCTCGGTCATTTAACCGACGGCCCCTTCCATCTGCAGTTCGATCAGGCGGTTCAGTTCAAGCGCGTATTCCATGGGGAGTTCCTTGGCGATCGGCTCGATGAAGCCGCGCACAATCATGGCCATGGCCTCGTCCTCGGGCATGCCGCGGGACTGCAGGTAGAACAACTGCTCTTCGCTGACCTTGGACACGGTGGCTTCGTGACCCATGGAGACTTCGTCTTCACGAACGTCAACATAGGGGTAGGTGTCCGAGCGGGAGTAGTTATCAACCAGCAGGGCATCACAGCGAACCGTGTTGGCCGAGTGGTGTGCACCCTCGCGGATCTGGACCAGGCCACGGTAAGCTGCGCGGCCACCGCCACGGGCGACCGACTTGGAGATGATGGAGGACTGCGTGTTAGGCGCAATGTGAACCATCTTGGAGCCGGTGTCCTGGTGCTGGCCTTCGCCGGCAAACGCAACCGAGAGCGTCTCGCCCTTGGCATGCTCGCCCACCAAGTAAACAGCCGGGTACTTCATGGTGACCTTAGAGCCGATGTTGCCATCAACCCATTCCATGGTGGCGCCTTCGTGTGCAATGGCCCGCTTGGTGACCAGGTTGTACACGTTGTTGGACCAGTTCTGGATGGTGGTGTAGCGAACGCGGGCGTTCTTCTTGACCACGATCTCGACAACGGCCGAGTGCAGGGAATCCGAGGTGTAGATCGGTGCCGTGCAGCCTTCGATGTAGTGCACGTAGCTGTCTTCATCGGCAATGATGAGCGTGCGCTCAAACTGGCCCATGTTCTCGGTGTTGATACGGAAGTACGCCTGCAGCGGGATTTCCACGCGAACGCCCTTGGGGACGTAAACGAAGGAACCGCCGGACCAGACTGCCGTGTTCAATGAGGCGAACTTGTTATCGCCCACAGGGATCATGGTGCCAAAGTACTCCTGGAAAATCTCCGGGTGTTCCCGCAGGGCAGTGTCGGTGTCGGTGAAGATGACGCCCTGCTCCTCTAGGTCCTCGCGGATCTGGTGGTACACAACCTCGGACTCGTACTGGGCGGTGACGCCACCCACCAAGCGGTTGCGCTCGGCTTCCGGGATACCCAGCTTCTCGTAGGTGTTCCGGATGTCCTCGGGGAGCTCTTCCCAGCTGCCAGCCTGCTTCTCCGTGGAGCGCACAAAGTACTTGATGTTATCGAAGTCAATGCCGGAGAGGTCTGCACCCCAGGTGGGCATGGGCTTGCGATCAAAGTACTTCAAACCCTTCAGGCGCATATCCAGCATCCATGCTGGTTCGCCCTTCTTGGCCGAGATATCACGAACGACTTCTTCGCTGAGGCCGCGGCGTGCGTTATCGCTGGCCTCGTTTTTGTCGGACCAGCCGAACGCGTAATTTCCCAAACCATCCAGTTCGGGGTTTCTTTCGAGGATGTCGTGGTTGGTGGCATCCACCACGTCACCATGAGCGCTTACATCCTGCGCTAATTGATCCGTCATCACGGCCTTTCTTGCTGATGTTTGGAAATTGAGTCCACGGGGCTTTTCATGCCGGCAGGTATGACCGCTAGTTTGCGGACCACTGCCCGCCCCGTTGGCACATGTGTAGTGCACACGTGCCCCCCACTTGCCATAGTGGAGAGCCTGCGCACGTCGACGCCAATCAACCGGGAGAAAACCTCGGTCTCGGCATCGCAAAATTGAGGAAAGGAACTGGCAAGTTCCTGAATGGGGCAATGCCCCTGGCACAACTGCTCCGCTGCCATGGCGCTTCCGCTGTTGAGCGAGTTTGAGGTGGCAACGAAGCGATCCGCGTTCAGCGCCGCCGCCAAGGCCTTGGAGCGTGCGGCTACGTCCATGCCAGCAGCATCTACGAGCGGTTGGTACTTCGCCTCCATGCGGGCAAAGCGACGTTGAGCAAAATCCACTACACCTGCGTCACCCCGAAGCTCGGAGATCTCATTGAGTGCCTGTGCGGCAATCTGCAGATAATCCTCACCGATCTCTGTCTGGCCACGCCGTGAGACAACATAGCGGCGGGCAGGACGGCCGGCACCGCTTTTTGCGTTGCTGACCAGCTTGACCTCTATGAGTCCTTCACGAGTCAAGGTATCCAGGTGCCGGCGAACGGCTGCGGGCGTCAGTCCCAAGACGGCACCCAATTGGGCTGCGCTGACAGGACCTTGTTCCAGGACGGCAGTCATGACACGGTCTCGGGTACGTTCATCAGGTTCGGCGCCGGGCGCAAGCCCACGCGTTACTGGCTGATTCATTGACACCTCCACGCAGTCGATATTTCGCACACCATTAGATAAGACAAGTATGCCGTAATTGAGGAGTCACTGCCACTAAGGTGAGCCTACCCACGGCGGGTTCCACGGTGCGGAAAATCAACGCTCCCGGCAAAGCTCCCAATTGCTTCGCGTACAATGGCCGCGTGAGAAAGACACTAAACCCTGCCCTGATCATCCGCGGGCTTATCAAAGACGTTGGGCCCGTACCCGCATTAGATGGCCGGATGAAGCGCGTAGTTTCCAATATTAGCCTCACGGCCCACTTTGGTCAGGTAACGGCATTACTCGGCGCAAATGGTGCCGGAAAAACCACCACGATTGAATGTGCACAGGGCCTGCAAACACGGACCGGAGGCCAGATTTCCCTCCTAGGCCAGGACCCTGAAACGGCCGACGCCGGACTACGCGCCAGAGTTGGTGTGATGCTCCAAGACGGCGGACTGCCACCTGCCGCCCGGCCCGTCGCCTTGCTGCATCATGTGGCTGGCCTCTACGCGACCCCGCTCCCAGTTGATGCACTGGTGGACCGGCTCGGGATTAGTGAGTTTGCCGACACCTCCATCCGCCGCCTGTCCGGCGGCCAGAAGCAACGCGTGGCTCTCGCCGCCAGCCTCCTGGGGAACCCTGAGGTCTTGTTTTTGGATGAGCCCAGCGCGGGCCTTGACCCTGCCTCACGCATCATGGTCTTTGAGCTGATCCGCGAGCTGCGCGATGCAGGTAAAGCCATTATTCTCACCACGCACCTCCTTGATGATGCGCAACGCCTCGCCGACTACGTTTACATCGTAGACAAGGGTGAATCAGTAGCCAGCGGAACCGTCCAGGAACTACTTCAAACCTCCACGGAATCACTGAGACACCGCGCCATGACCTTTGAGGCGTCACCACGCCTGGATGTGACTGCACTGCTACGGCCGCAACTGGAATGCACCGAGACCCGTCCCGGCAGCTATGTCCTCTCCGGCCAGTTGGAGCCATCAGATCTGGCCCGTTTTGGTTCTTGGTGTCAGCGTCTGGACGTCATGCCGACCTCCGTACACCTGGCCTCCCAATCCCTTGAAGACGTCTTTTTGGCCATCTCCGAGGGATCCATGCCACAGGCCCCCGCCTTCTCCGAAACCAACCCGCAGACCATGGGAATTTCATGAGCACGCTTTTCCACAATGCCGCTCCGGCACAACCCGCCACACTAGCTAGGCGAATCCTGAACCAGGGCAGGTACGAGGCCGGCACCATGCTGCGCAACGGCGAACAGCTGGTCCTCATGGTGGTGATGCCCCTGCTCGGGCTCTTAGCCTTGGTGTTCACTCCCCTGCTCGATGGCATGGGCCACCCTCGCGTTGCCATCGCCGCACCCGGCATCCTTGCGCTCTGCGCCTTGTCCACAGCCTTCACCGGCCAGGGCATCGCCACGGGCTTTGATCGGCGCTACGGTGTGCTGCGGTTCATGTCCACAACACCGCTGGGCAAGGGCGGGCTCATTGCCGGCAAAGTCATTGCCGTGCTCGTTTCGCTGGCCCTGCAGGTGGTTCTCATTTCAGCGGTCGCCGCATTCATGGGCTGGCGTCCGCCCCTGATAGGTGTGCTGCTGGGCATCCCCCTGTTGATCCTAGGCGCAGCCGCGTTCACTGCCTTGGGTCTACTGATCGCCGGCACCGTGCGCCCCGAGGCGACTCTGGCCATCACCAACCTCGGGTGGATATTGTTTGCCGCCCTTGGCGGGATTGTACTGCCCGCGGCAAAGTTCTCCAGCTCTCTTGATGGAATTGTGCAGTGGCTGCCCTCAGGAGCCCTGGGCAATTTAATGCGTGCGGCACTGATTGAAAGCCGCCTCGATCTGTGGGGGCTCCTTGTTTTGTTGGCATGGGGTGTGGCAGCCGCCATTGCCGCCGTCAAATGGTTCAAATGGAATTGAAAGGCGTCACTGAAGTGAGTCAAAGCAGCACCGTAACAGCCCTGCGCAACTTTACCCAAAAGCTGCCGAGCACAGTCACGCCCGCCATCAAGCGGCTAAGCGTGGCATCCCTGATTGGCCAAGGCATCCTGATTGTCTCGGGCGGCGTTGTCCGAGTCACAGGCTCCGGCCTGGGCTGCCCCACCTGGCCCAAATGCACGGCTGATTCCTTGACCAATACGGCGGAAATGGGCATTCACGGCCTCATCGAGTTCGTGAACCGCACGCTGACTTTCGCCCTGGCCGCTGTGGGGCTGGTCCTGCTGATCATGCTGTGGAATCTGCGCAAGGAGCGCAAGGACCTGTTTTGGCTGGCGTTTGGCCTGCTGGCCGTCATCCCCGCCCAGGCCATCATTGGTGGTATCACCGTGCTGACAGGCCTGAATCCCTACGTGGTGAGCCTGCACTTCCTGGTCTCGGCCGCGCTCGTTGTGGTCTCCATGCTGCTTGTCAACAGATGCTACGGGCGAACCGGTGTTACGGGGCCTACTACCATTGCGCGCGCCCGGCCGCTGGTCCGTCAGCTCAGCGTTATTGCCGCCATCGCCAGCTACCTTGCCGTAATCCTGGGCACCCTGGTCACCGGCTCCGGTCCGCACTCGGGCGATTCCACGTCACCGCGCATGGAACTCAACGGCTACTTTGTCACGCGCCTGCACGCTGTCCCCGTCTATGTTCTCGTGGCAACTGCCCTTGTGCTGGTCATCCTTCTGTGGCGCAACGGCAAGGACAGTGTTGTGCGCAATGCGGCCCTGCTGTTGTTCGTCTCGGTACTTTTCCAAGGCTTCATTGGCTACTGGCAGTACTTCACAGGCATCCCGATCCTGCTCGTGATTGTCCACATGTTGGGCGCCTCCCTCATGCTCAGCGTTGCCACCAACATGGTGGACGTGGCACTGCGCCGAGGCAAGAATTCTGTGGCGGCCTAGGCCTCACTGCGCCACCCCTGCACCTTCTTAACCAGCCATGCACGACGGCGGCCGGCACCTTCTCCTTGAGGTGGCCGGCCTCTTTTGTGCTCCCTTCGGCACAGTCACACGCCTTGACCGCTTAGGTCACCTAGGCCGCCACTACCCTGCCAGGCCTGGGTTGTAGCGGCAGGACTCTCGAGCGGTGTTGGGCGCGAGCCACGCTCACCGCGTGCGTGTGATCCGACCAGTTCCCGTGCGCGGCAGTGCTTAAGCAATAACGGCCGGAGCCTCCCTAGTGGGAGGCGCCGGCCGTTATATGTACGTGCGTGTGAAGACGTGCGTAAAAGGACCAGTGTCACTTAGCGCATGAGTGCGGAACCAACAAAGGGATCTACTGCCAGGGACAGGAACAGCAGCGTCAAGTAGCTGATAGAAACGTGAAAAACCTTCATGGCATTCTTCTTGGTGACGAGGTCCTTCTTCGAGTTGCTGTAGAGGGTGTGGGCCTCGTACAAGAACCAGGCGCCGGCTCCCAGAGCCGCAACGGTGTAGACAATTCCTGCGCCACCGAGTGGAATCATGAGCAGCGAACACGCCACCATGGCCCAGGTGTAGAGAACTACCTGGACGGCCACCGTGCGTGACCCCGCCACGGCACCGAGCATGGGCACGTTGACGGCGTTGTAATCGTCGCTGTACCGCATAGACAAGGGCCAGTAATGCGGCGGGGTCCAGAGGAAAATGACCATGAACAAGATGATGGCCGGCCACTGCACGGAGTTAGTCACGGCCGCCCACGCAATAAGGACGGGGAAGCATCCGGCAGCCCCACCCCAAACAATATTCTGGGAGGTGCGGCGCTTGAGGATGAGGGAGTAGACCACCACGTACACGAAGATGGCACCGATCCCCAACATACCGGTGAGCGGGTTGACGCTCCACAACATCGCCACAGCAACAACCGTCAAAATCCAGGAGAAAATGAGCGCTTCACGCGGGGTGATGACACCCGTCACGAGGGGGCGCTTGGAGGTTCGGTTCATCACCTTGTCAATGTCGCGGTCAATGTAGCAGTTGAAGGCACCGGCAGCACCGGCAGCCAGTGCACCGCCCACCATGGTGGCGACCATAAGCCACAGGCCGGGAACCCCGCCCTGGCCGGAAAAGCCCTGCGCATAAAACATGGTGGGCAGGGTTGTGACCAGAAGAAGCTCCACAACCCGGGGCTTGGTCAGCGCCACATACCCCTTGGCCTTGTCCGAAAAGCTCACCGCAACTTTGGCCGAAGCCTGCGTTGTTGGGGTATGTGTCGCACTCACGAGAAATGTCACCATGTTTTCATTGTTGTATCTGTGCCGGCGAATCCTGACCGGCAGTTAGTGCACCGACTTATCAACGGTGGCACCGTGCCTGCGCGCGTAGAAGCCGCGGGCGCGTTTAACCTTTGCTCAATCATAGCCGCTTGAGCGGGTGCAGCGTGAAAATAGCGAATGTCCAAGTTTACGCCGCGTTCTCGCAACATGTGAAAATGAATCACACCCCCCGCCGCTATATCGTGTAGCTTTAGAAAATCCTGACGGCTTGGAATTTATAGTGGTCTGAACCACCCATAGGACTAAGCTGGGAATTACTTTAATGCGATGACGCAGGGCGGACCTGCCAGAGAGGGCCGGAAAACTTCGGTTGACCGACCGGACGGCTTGGACCGTACCTGCCCTATTTATGCCCCTAACGAGAGGGACCTGTCAGTGTCAAATCTGGATTTGCCAACGTTCACATGGACCGCCACCGACCAGCGCGCAGTGGACACCGCACGCATTTTGGCCGCTGACGCCGTAGAGAAGGTCGGCAACGGCCACCCCGGAACGGCCATGTCTTTGGCCCCTGCAGCATACTTGCTCTTCCAAAAGGTCATGCGGATTGATCCCAAGAACCCCGATTGGATTGGCCGCGACCGCTTCATTCTTTCCCCCGGTCACACCTCGCTGACACTGTATGTACAGCTGTTCCTCTCCGGTTACGGTCTGGAGCTCTCTGACTTAGAAGCCCTGCGTACCTGGGGTTCCTTGACCCCCGGGCACCCCGAATACAAGCACACGGCCGGCGTGGAAATCACCACCGGACCGTTGGGCCAGGGCCTGGCATCAGCAGTGGGCTTCGCCTACTCGCAGCGCCGTATGCGCGGCATGCTCGATCCCGAAGCAGCCCCCGGCACCAGCCCCTTCGACCACACTGTGTGGGTTATTGCCTCTGATGGTGATCTCCAAGAAGGCGTCACGAGCGAAGCGTCCAGCCTTGCCGGCCACCAGGAACTGGGCAACATGGTTGTTGTGTACGATTCCAACCACATCTCCATTGAAGATGACACCAACATCGCCTACTCCGAAGATGTACTCAAGCGCTACGAGGCCTACGGCTGGCATGTCCAGCGGGTGGACTGGACCAAGACCGGTGAATACGTAGAAGACGTTGCAGAATTGCATGGCGCCCTGGCAGCAGCGAAGGCAGAGACAACCAAGCCCTCACTGATCTCACTGCGCACCATCATCGGCTACCCGGCCCCCAAGAAGCAGAACACGGGAGCCATCCACGGCTCCGCTCTGGGCGCAGCCGAAGTTGCTGCCGTCAAGGAAGCTCTGGGCTTTGATCCCGAACAGCACTTCGCTGTGGAACCCGCCGTCTTGGATCACACCCGCCAGTTGCTCGAGCGGGGCGCTGCCACCCACGAAGAGTGGAACACCAGCTTCACTGCCTGGGCCGAGGCAAACCCGGAGAATGCTGCCCTGCTCGAACGCATTGAAAAGAAGGAACTGCCGGCCGGCTGGGAAGAAAACCTGCCGGTCTTTGAAGGCGGCAAGGATGTTTCAACCCGTGCAGCCTCCGGCAAGGTCTTGAACGCCATTGGCGGTGTCCTCCCCGAGCTCTGGGGTGGTTCCTGTGACCTGGCAGGTTCGAACAACACCACCATTGAAGGCACCGGCTCTTTTGTGCCCGCCTCCAAGCAGACCGAGACCTGGTCCGGTGGCCCCTACGGCCGTGTTTTGCACTTTGGTATCCGTGAGCACGCTGCCGCCTCTATTGTGAACGGCATCCACCTGAGCGGGCCCACCCGTGCCTTCTCCGGTACGTTCTTGATCTTCAGCGACTACCAGCGCCCGGCCATCCGCCTCTCAGCCCTCATGGGGGTACCGTCCATTTATGTCTGGACGCACGATTCCATTGGCCTGGGCGAGGACGGCCCCACCCACCAGCCTGTGGAGCAGCTCTCGAGCTTGCGCGCCATCCCGGGCCTGGATGTGGTGCGCCCCGGTGACTCCAACGAGGTCTCGGCCTCCTGGAAGAAGATCTTGGAGACCACGGAGAACCCTGCCGGTATTGTGTTGACTCGCCAGAACATCCCCACCTACGTGCGCGGCACGGGAGCAGCCACTGCCACCGATTTCGCCTCTGCGGATCTAGTGGCCAAGGGCGGCTACGTCCTGGCCGAAGCAGTGTCCAACGGCGCCGTGGTTACCCCTGCGGTCATCTTGATCGCTACGGGTTCCGAGGTCCAGCTGGCCGTTGAGGCCCGTGAGGCTTTGGCTGCGCAGGGCATTGCTGCCCGCGTTGTCTCCATGCCATGTGTGGAGTGGTTCAAGGCTCAGAGCCCCGAATACCGGGATTCAGTTCTGCCTGCCGGTGTCAAGGCTCGTGTCTCTGTTGAAGCCGGCCTTGCTCTTGGCTGGCGTGAATTTGTTGGCGATGCTGGCCGCTCCATCTCTCTGGAACACTTCGGCGCCTCCGCTGATTACAAGGTTTTGTTTGAGAAGTTCGGCATCACTACGGAAGCAGTCACGGCTGCTGCCAAGGACTCCATCGCTGCGGCCAGCGCCTAAGCGGCGAAGCCGTTCCCTGCGGTGTGGGGCGCTGTTCTTGCAGCTCCCCACACCGCATCACACCATTTTGCCCGCTGCCGTCGGTTCGCACCGGCGGCAGCGGGAATAGATTATCTCGCCTGCAGTGCTGATAGATGCAGGGCCTTCACCTCAAGGAAGTAGCAAAATGACGAATTCAACTCCCACTGCCGCACTCTCCGCCGCTGGCGTCTCCATCTGGCTAGATGACCTGTCCCGCGACCGCCTCAACAGCGGTAGCTTGGCCAAGCTCATCGAGGAGAAGAACGTTGTTGGTGTGACCACCAACCCCAGCATTTTTGAAGCCGCCATCACCAAGAGCAATGACTACCAGGCAGAGCTGAAGAAGTTCTCGGCAGCCGGTATTGGCGCCGAAGACGCTGTCTTTGAGATCACCACCTCCGATGTTGCCGACGGTTGCGATCTGTTCGCCCCCATTGCCAGCGCAACCAAGGGTGTTGATGGCCGTGTCTCGATCGAGGTTGACCCCCGCAAAGCGTGGGATACCGAGGGCACCTTCGCCGAGGCCAAGCGCCTCTACGCCAAGGTCAACAAGAGCAACGTTTACATCAAGATCCCCGCAACATTGGAAGGCTTGGAAGCAATTACGGCAACCTTGGGTGAAGGCATTAGCGTCAACGTCACGTTGATCTTCTCACTGGAGCGCTACCGGGCCGTTGTCAACGCATTCTTGAGTGGGCTTGAACTGGCCAAGGCCAACGGTCACAAGTTGGCTGATATCCATTCGGTGGCGTCCTTCTTCGTATCCCGCGTAGACCTGGAAATCGACGGCCGCCTGGACGCCCTGGGCACCGAAGAAGCAGCTGCCCTCAAGGGTAAGGCTGGCCTCGCCAACGCCCGCCTGGCGTACCAGGTCTTCGAGGAGATCTTCTCCTCCGAGCGTTGGGCCTTGCTGGCCGACGCCGGCGCACTGCCCCAGCGCCCCCTCTGGGCCTCCACCGGTGTGAAGAACCCGGCCTACCCCGACACCTTGTATGTCACCGAACTGGTAGCCACCAACGTGGTCAACACCATGCCGGAGAAGACCCTGGACGCCACGTTCGATCACGGCGTTGTCACAGGTGACACCATCACCGGCACCTACGAAGATGCCAACGCGCTGCTGAACCAGCTCGAGCGCCTGGGCATCTCCTACAACGAGGTTGTAGCCTTGCTTGAAACTGAAGGTCTGGACAAGTTCGTTGCCAGCTGGAAGGAACTCTTGAACCATGTTCAGGACGCCCTTGACGCTGCCGGTTCGGAAGGCTAACCGCCATGACATCATTGGCATTCGCGGCCACAGGCGCCGCAAAGGACGCTGGAGCCAGCCAGCTGCTGACACTGGTGGCAGACCAAGTTGCCTCACGGATATTCGCTAAGGATGCCACGTTGTGGGGTCCCGAAGCCGAGGCTGAGTCTGCAATTCGTCTTGGCTGGGTAGAAGCGCCTGAGGTTAGCGCACCTCTGCTCGAAGAGATCACTGCCTTGCGTGAGGAATTGCGTGCGGAGGGCATTAACCACTTTGTGCTGTGCGGCATGGGCGGATCTTCACTGGCTCCTGAGGTCATTACGGCCACAGCAGGCGTGGAACTCACCGTCCTGGACAGCACCGATCCTGACCAGGTCCGGGCAGCTGTCAGCGACCGCCTGGCTACCACAGCCATTGTGGTCTCCTCCAAATCGGGATCAACGCTGGAAACAGATTCCCAGCGCCGCATCTTCGAACAGGAGTTCACGGCCGCCGGCATTGACGCCAAGTCCCGCATCATCATTGTGACCGATCCGGGTTCTCCCCTGGATGGGGCTGCACGCGAAGCCGGTTACCGCAAGGTTTTCAACGCAGATCCCAATGTGGGCGGACGCTACTCGGGCCTGACCGCTTTTGGCCTGGTGCCTTCGGGCCTGGCCGGGGCTGACATTTCAGCTCTGCTGAACTCTGCTGAGGAAGCTGGCGAAATGCTGCGCGATGACGACGTCGATAACGTCGGTCTGCGTCTTGGAGCGGCTCTGGGCGGTACCTCGCCGCTGCGCAACAAGATTGTGATCGTGGATGAGGGCTCGGGCATTGTGGGCTTCGCCGATTGGGCCGAGCAGCTCATCGCCGAGTCCACCGGCAAACAGGGCACGGGTGTGCTGCCCGTGGTGGCAGATCCGAACTCCCCCGAGGTCACCAGCGGTGCCGCCGATGTTCTTGTGGTCCGGCTGGTGGGTGGGGATTCCGAGACCGAACTTCGTGAGAACGAGGTCAGTATTGCCGGTGATCTAGGTGCTCAGATGATGGTGTGGGAATTCGCCACTGCTGTTGCGGGGCGCCTGCTGGGCATCAATCCTTTTGACCAGCCTGATGTTGAGGCTGCCAAGGAGGCCGCCCGTGGTTTGCTGGACGCTACCCCTGAGGCCACCGCGGCACTGTTCACCGATGGTGCCGTTGAGGTTCGCAGCGCAAACAACGACGCCGGATGGCTGGCCGGGGCGGCAACTCTCCCCCAGGCACTGACTGTTTTGGCAGACACGCTCGGCGCAGACGGCTACCTCAGCGTTCAGGTGTACCTGGACCGGCTGGCTTACGCCCCCTTGGAATCCGTACGCAATGACCTCGCCGCGCTGACCTCACGCCCTGTCACTTTTGGCTGGGGCCCGCGCTTCTTGCACTCCACCGGCCAGTTCCACAAGGGCGGCCCAGCCGTTGGCGTGTTCTTGCAGGTCACGGGTGCTGCGACCACCGATTTGGCTATTCCTGAACGACCGTTTAGCTTTGGGGAGCTCATTTCTGCCCAAGCCGCTGGTGATGCAGCCGTGCTGGCAGATCACGGACGCCCCGTGCTTCGTCTACACCTGCTGGATGTGGCTGCTGGCGTTGCACAACTCAAGACTGCGGTAGCCACACTTGCTGGCCGCCACTTAGACGCATAAGGCTACTCTCCAACAGATGTCCACCTCTGCCTCAAACCACAATGAAAACCCGCTCCGGGACAGCCGCGATCGCCGGCTGTCCCGGGTTGCGGGCCCATCGTCTCTGGTGCTCTTTGGAGTGACCGGGGACTTGTCGCGCAAGAAACTCATGCCAGCCGTGTATGACCTCGCCAACCGCGGCCTGTTGCCGCCCAGTTTTGCTTTGGTGGGCTTTGCCCGCCGCCGCTGGGATGACGAAGATTTCGCCGCTGAGGTCAAGGCCTCAGTGGAAGCACATTGCCGTACGCCCTTTGATGAAGCGGTGTGGAACCAGCTGAGCGAAGGTATCCGATTCGTGCAGGGCGAATTCGATGACCATGATGCCTTTGAACGGCTCAAGGACACCTTGGCCGAACTGGACCGGACACGTGGCACGCGCGGTAACCATGCCTTCTACCTCTCAATCCCGCCGAAGGCATTTGAGCTTGTCTGCCGCCGCCTCTCAGAACACCGGCTGGCACAGAGCGCAGATACCTCGTGGCGCCGGGTGGTCATTGAAAAGCCGTTTGGGCACAACCTTTCCTCGGCGCGGGACCTGAACAACATTGTAGAATCGGTATTTCCCGCTGACTCCGTCTTCCGAATTGACCACTATTTGGGCAAGGAAACGGTACAGAATATCTTGGCGCTACGCTTCGCCAACCAGTTCTTTGAGCCCTTGTGGAACGCAAATTATGTGGATCACGTCCAGATCACCATGGCGGAGGACATTGGCACGGGAGGCCGTGCAGGCTATTACGACGGCGTGGGTGCTGCCCGCGATGTCATCCAGAACCACCTGCTTCAGTTGCTGGCGTTAACGGCCATGGAAGAGCCCATCTCCTTTGATGCGGATCATCTGCGGGCCGAGAAGGAAAAAGTCTTGGCAGCCGTCAAGTTGCCCAAGGACCTGTCCAAGCATTCTGCCCGCGGCCAGTTCTCCGGCGGCTGGCAAGGTGGTGAGCACGTTTTGGGCTACCTGGAAGAAGAGGGCATCCCGGCAGACTCCATGACCGAGACCTTCGCCGCGCTCCGACTCGACATCAACACCAGGCGCTGGTCAGGTGTGCCGTTCTACTTGCGTGCAGGTAAGCGGCTGGGCCGCCGTGTGACGGAAATCGCTGTGGTCTTCAAGCGCGCACCCAACCTTTTGTTCACTGATCATGCGGAGGATGACTTCGGCCAGAATGCTGTGGTGATCCGTGTCCAGCCGGATGAGGGTGTGACGATTCGCTTCGGTTCCAAGGTGCCCGGCACTCAAATGGAGGTTCGCGATGTAACCATGGACTTTGGTTACGGACACGCATTCACCGAATCCAGCCCTGAAGCTTATGAACGGCTCATCCTTGACGTGCTGCTCGGTGAACCTCCCTTGTTCCCGCGCCATGAGGAAGTTGAACTCTCGTGGAAGATCCTGGATCCCTTCGAGGAGTTCTGGGCCGCCGAAGGCACCCAGCCGGAGCCTTACGAACCGGGCAGTTGGGGCCCTGCCTCTGCCGATGAATTGTTGAAACAAGATGGAAGGACGTGGCGTAGGCCGTGATAGTTGACCTGCCTGACACAACTACCTCCAAGATCACCAAGATGATCGTCAAACTGCGTGAGCAAGGTGGCGTTGTGGCCCTTGGACGGGTGTTGACCCTTGTGGTCATCACCGAACTGGGAAACGAAGAGGATGCTATTGCAGCAGCCAACCTCGCCAGCCGTGAACACCCGTGCCGGATCATAGTACTCGCTGCCGGATCAGCAGCGGCTGCCACACGGTTGGATGCTGAAATCCGGGTGGGTGGAGACGCCGGCGCTTCCGAGGTCATTGTGCTGCACGGGCATGGCGAGTTGGCTGCCGAGAACGAATCCCTCGTCTCCGGCCTGCTGCTCCCTGACGCTCCCATTGTGGCGTGGTGGCCCAACCAGGCACCGGCAAAACCCAGCGAATCCCCCGTGGGACGTATTGCGCACCGGAGGATCACTGATTCCGCCAATGCTGCGGACCCCCGGGCGGCCCTGAGCAATATTGCCCAAACCTATGCGGCAGGTGACACCGATCTCGCATGGACGCGCCTGACCAATTGGCGCATTCAGTTGGCCGCAGCATTGGATGGCTTTGATGCCTCGGACCCCATTACCCGTATCCATGTTGAGGGTGCCATTGATTCCCCCAGTACTCTACTGCTGGCGGCCTGGCTACACATGGCATTGGAAGTGCCCATCACCGTTAAGGACGATACTCGCGGAACAGGTATTCGTACAGTCGTCTTGGAGCGTCTGAAGGGGACAGTGGAGCTGACCCGCCCCGCCACCACCGATGCTGTGCTCACTCAGCCTGGCCAGCCCGTCCAGCACATCGCGTTGCCCCGGCGTTCCTTGCAGGATTGCCTGGCAGAAGAGTTGCGCCGGCTGGATCCCGATGAAGTATTTGGTGAAGTGGTCACCGACGGCTTGACAAAGCTATTGTCAGAAGAAGAGGTAATGCAGGCATGAGTTCCAATGTGCGCGTGACACCCCACCCGTCATTTGATGTTCTGGCAGCCACCACGGCCGCCCGGCTGATCACACGGTTGTTGGATGTGCAAGGTGATCGTGGTGAAGCCACCGTGGTCCTTACCGGTGGATCCGTTGGCATAGCCACGTTGCGCGAAGTGGCCAAGTCACCGGCACGGTTGGCAGTGGATTGGGGCAAGGTCAATATCTGGTTCGGTGACGAACGTTTTGTTGAGACCAATTCACCAGACCGCAACTGCGGCCAAGCGGCTCAGGCTCTGCTGGATCAGATTCCAGTTGATCCGGCACGTGTTCACATCATGGCTGCCTCGGACACCGTGGCCAGTCTTGATGAAGCTGTTCAGAAGTATGCGGCGGAGCTGGCGGCAGCCGCCAAGACAGAATGGCTAAAGGACGACGACGCACCCGAGCAGGAGCCCGTAGTCCCCCGCTTTGATGTTTTGTTGCTGGGTCTGGGACCGGATGCGCACATTGCCTCGCTCTTCCCGGATATGGCTGGAATCCGCACCAAGGGGGTCTCTGTGGTGGGGGTAACCAACTCACCCAAGCCACCGGCGTCGCGCGTGTCCTTGACACTGGAAACCATCAACTCTGCCCAGGAAATCTGGATTGTTGCTGCCGGGGCGGACAAGGCTGCAGCGGTGGGATTGGGCCTAGCTGGTGCCAACGAAGTTCAGGTACCAGCATCCGGTGCTCGGGGCTTGGTAAAAACTTTGTGGTTGCTAGATGAGGCAGCTGCGGCGAAGGTTCCCAGCGCCCTCATGCGCCGCGAAAACTAGCCCTGCATCGCTCCACGCGGGAGAGAAACGCACAGCGGAAACAAAAGAGAAGGTCCCCACCAGCGTGATGCCGGTGGGGACCTTCTGCCTTTGATGCTGATCGGTTAGGCGCCGATGTTCCCGTAGGACATGATCAGGCCCAAGCCAATGATGACCACGCCCCAAACAATGCCCAGGACCACCGTGAAGCGGTTCAGGTTGCGCTCGGCCACACCGGATGAGCCCAAGTTGGAACTCATGCCGCCGCCAAACATGTCAGAGAGACCGCCGCCACGGCCCTTGTGCAGCAAGATCAGCAGGGTCAACAGCAAGCTGGTGACACCCAAAAGGATCTGCAGGGCGATTTGTAGTGCTTCCACGAGTGGCCTTTCGAACATGATGATGGTGAAACTCAAGTATGTGTGCGGTACCAGCCCAAAGCGTGCAACAACGTGCAGCGGTGGCTGTGTCCGCAACCAAGTCTAGCCGTGTACACCCACTCAACGCGAATGGACACGACATATGACACTGGTTTGATGGGCCCACGCGACCGAGGGTCCCGCCGCGAGCTTGAGAGCGGACCAGGGTCGTGATGGGCCCACGCGACCGAGGGTCCCGCCGCGAGCTTGAGAGCGGACCAGGGTCGTGATGGGCCCACGCGACCGAGGGTCCCGCCGCGAGCTTGCGAGCGGGAGGGAGGTCGTGGGGACTATTTGGTTACGAGATGGTTTTCAAAGCGGGCAATGTTGGCAAACTCGCCGGCATCGAGGCTGGCACCGCCCACCAGGACACCGTCAACATCGCGCTCGGCCATGATGGCTCCCACGTTGTTGGCCTTGACCGAACCGCCATAGAGCAGGCGCGTCTTGGCAGCTGTTTCGGCACCGAACAACTCTGCCAGTTCGGCACGGATAGCAGCACACATTTCCTGTGCGTCCTCCGGTCCTGCAACCTCTCCTGTACCAATGGCCCAGACGGGCTCGTACGCAATCACAAGCTGTGCGGCCTGTTCTGCACTCAAACCTGCAACACCGCCGCGGATCTGCTCGAGTGTGTGGGCTACATGGGTGCCTGCCTTGCGGATTTCCAGACCTTCGCCGGCGCACAGCACGGGTGTCACGTTATTGCGAAACGCTGCCTGAACCTTCGCGTTGAGCAAGGCATCGCTCTCGCCATGAATTTCGCGGCGTTCGCTGTGGCCAACCAGCACATAGGCGCAACCGAGCTTGTTCAGGAAAGCACCAGAAATGTCACCGGTGTAGGCGCCTGAATCTTTATCGGAGAGATCCTGTCCGCCGTAGACCAGCTTGAGCTTGTCTCCCTGAACTAGGGTTTGCACGCCGCGCAGGTCGGTGAAGGGAGGGAAGACGGCAACTTCCACCCGGTCAAAATCATGGCGGGCGTCGGAGAGGGTCCAAGCCAGTTTTTGCAGGAGGGTGATGCCCTGGACATGGTCCATGTTCATCTTCCAGTTGCCTGCAATCAGCGGCGTCCGGTCAAAATTGCCGTTTGTTGAAGTAGTCATCGCTTCTCTCGTTTCTTGCGTTACAAAAGGGTGGCGGCGGGGAGTCCCCGCCACCACCCGGGTGGGCCTAGCGGTCCAGTGCGATCAAACCGGGGAGTTCCTTACCTTCAAGGAACTCCAGGCTTGCGCCGCCACCGGTGGAGATGTGGCCAAACGCGTCATCAGCAAAGCCCAATGAACGCACGGCTGCAGCTGAATCACCGCCACCAACAACGTTGAAGCCGCCATTGCCGGTATTGCTGGCCAAGGCTGCGGCTACTGCTTTGGTTCCTGCGGCAAACGCAGGGAATTCAAAGACACCCATGGGGCCGTTCCAGAAGACTGTCTTGGCACCGGAAATAGCGGCGGCAAAGGCTGCCCCGGATTCCGGACCAATATCCAGGCCAAGCCCGCCTGCACCAAAGCTGCTGGCTTCGATGGCGTGGGCCGCAACCACCTCATGGGCGGCATCTGCGGAGAACCCGGCAGCTACCACAACATCGGTGGGCAAAACAAAGGACGTTCCCGCGGCTTGTGCACGGGCTAGGTAGTCCTGAACCACAGGGATCTGATCAACTTCTAGCAACGAGGCGCCAACCTTGTGCCCTTGGGCGGCAAGGAAGGTGAACAGCATGCCGCCACCCACCAGGATGGAGTCAGCCTTGCCAATCAGGTTGTCAATGACTGCCAACTTATCGGAGACCTTGGATCCGCCCAGGACAACCACGTAGGGGCGCTCGGATTCGGTGGTCAGCTTGCGCAGAACCTCCAATTCCGTACGCACCAGATCGCCCTGGTAGGACGGGAGAACCTTGGCGATGTCGTAAACACTTGCATGCTTGCGGTGCACAGCACCGAAAGCGTCGTCTATATAGGCGCCATTAGTCCCCGTCAGCGCGGCGAGCTCGGCAGCGAAAGCCGCCCGTTCGCCGTCGTTCTTGGACGTCTCGCGCGCATCAAAGCGCACATTCTCCAGTACCAGTACCGAACCGACAGCCAATGCGGCAGCAGCTGCCGTGGCGGCGGGGCCGGTGGTGTCGGCAGCGAGCGTGGCATTGAGTCCGGGAGCCAGTTCGCTCAGACGAGCCACTGCCGGCGCCAGTGAGTACTTGGCTTCCGGGGCGCCCTTGGGCCGGCCCAGATGGGCACAAACCAAGACGCGTGCACCGGCCGCAGCAAGGGCGTTAATAACGGGCAGGGAGGCTTTGATGCGTCCGTCATCTGTGACGTTAGAGCCGTCGAGCGGCACGTTCAGGTCACTTCTGACCAGTACGTACCGCCCGCGGACACCTTCATCGATGAGTTCGCTGAGGGTGTGGAGTGTCATTCGTATCCTTAGAGCTTGGAGGCGACGAGCTCGGTCAAGTCGACCAGGCGGTTGGAGTAGCCCCACTCGTTGTCGTACCAGGAAACAACCTTGACCTGGTTGCCGATGACCTTGGTCAAGCCCGAGTCGAAGATCGAGGAGGACGGGTCGCCAACAATGTCAGAGGACACGATGGGGTCTTCGGTGTAGGTCAGGTAGCCGGCAAGCTTGCCCTCAGCAGCAGCAGCCTTGTAGGCGGCGTTGACTTCTTCAACGGTGACCTCGCGGCTCACAGTTGCGGTCAGGTCAGTTGCTGAGCCTGTGGGGACGGGTACGCGGATGGCGTATCCATCGAGCTTGCCCTTGAGTTCGGGCAGAACCAGGCCAATAGCCTTGGCAGCACCGGTGGAGGTCGGGATCATGTTGATGGCAGCACCTCGGGCACGGCGGAGATCGCTGTGCGGGCCGTCCTGCAGGTTCTGATCGGCAGTGTAAGCGTGGATCGTGGTCATGAGACCGCGCTCCAGGCCAAAGTTGTCGTTCAAGACCTTGGCCAGCGGGCCCAGGCAGTTGGTGGTGCAGGATGCGTTGGAGATGATGTGGTGTGTTGCCGGATCGTACAGATCGTCGTTGACGCCCAACACGATCGTGATGTCTTCATCGGATGCCGGAGCGGAGATAAGGACCTTCTTGGCGCCAGCATCAATGTGCTTCTGTGCGGCAGCGGCCTTGGTGAAGAAACCGGTGGATTCGATGACGATGTCAACGCCAAGCTCGCCCCAAGGAAGGTTGGCGGGATCGCGCTCAGCCAAAACGGTGATGGTCTTGCCATCAACAACGAGGTGGCCGTCAACAACCTCAACGGAAACGGACAGGCGGCCGTTTACGGAGTCGTACTTGAGCAGATGAGCCAAGGCTTCGGGGCTGGTCAAGTCATTTACTGCAACAATTTCAATGTCTGCACCCTGTGCCAATGCGGCGCGGAAGTAGTTACGGCCAATACGGCCGAACCCGTTGATACCAATACGAGTAGTCACTTGTTCTCTCTCCTTGGTGCTCCATTGAGCACACGTAGACAGGTTGAAGTTCAGCTTCAACCACTATTTCCCGCACGACGTTGGGCAGAGATTCTTATACTGGGCAGCTAGTGAAGCGTGCACCGTGATACATATTACGTTCTATGGGACCCGCTCCGTTAATCTTACGGAGCGGGCGTCCATATATTGGTCATTTTGGGGCCCTGCGGGCAGGCCACACATGACGGTTTTTGTACTGCCTACGGCAGGATCAGCCCTGTTGCGTTCTTGCGTGCAGCATCAAAGCGCTTGGCCACATCCGCCCAGTTCACAATGTTCCAGAATGCCTTGACATAGTCAGCCTTGACGTTGACATAGTCCAGGTAGAAGGCGTGCTCCCACATGTCCAGCATCAGCAACGGCGTGGTGGCTACGGGGATGTTGCCCTGCTGGTCGAAGAGCTGCTCGATGATCATGTTTCCACCGAGGCCTTCAAAGGACAGCAGCGCCCAGCCGGAGCCCTGGATGCCCATGGCTGCTGCGGTGAAGTGTGCGCGGAACGCGTCGAAGGAGCCAAAGGCGTCGTCGATCGCTGCGGCCAACTCGCCTTCGGGCTTGTCCCCGCCCTCGGGTGAGAGGTTGTTCCAGAAGATGGAGTGGTTGGTGTGACCACCGAGGTGGAAGGCCAGGTCCTTGGAGAACCTGTTGATGTTGGCGAAGTTGTTGCTTTCGCGTGCCTCTGCCAGCTGCTCCAGTGCCTGGTTGGCGCCCGCGACGTAAGCCGCGTGGTGCTTGCTGTGGTGCAGTTCCATGATGCGGGCGGAAATATTCGGCTCCAGAGCAGCGTAGTCATAGCTGAGTTCCGGAAGTGTGTACTTAGTCACTGTTCCTCCATTGCGATTCTTCATATTTTTTGCCAGCTGAAAGCACCGGCACGGTAAAGCGGCCCATACTGGACCGAACTTCACCTCTACTCTTTCATACTAGGACGTTCACCCGTCGAGCATGTCGAAAGTGACATTGGACTCAGTGCCGGGAACTCCTAAATCTTTGGCTTTTTTATCGGCCATGGCCAACAGCCGCCGGATTCGTCCCGCAATGGCGTCCTTGGTCAGCGGCGGATCAGCCAAGCGCCCTAGCTCATCGAGGCTGGCTTGTTTGTGGGCCACGCGCAGTTCCCCGGCATATTTGAGGTGATCAGGGACGTCCTCCCCCAAAATTTCCAAGGCCCGTTCCACCCTGGCACCGGCTGCAACAGCGGCCTGTGCTGAACGGCGCAGATTGGCGTCGTCAAAGTTGGCCAAACGGTTTGCTGTGGCACGCACTTCCTTACGCATGCGCCGTTCTTCCCAGACCAAAAAAGTGTCATGGGCGCCCATGCGCACCAGTAGTGCAGCGATGGTGTCGCCGTCCCGAATGACAACCCGGTCAATCCCCCGTACATCGCGGGCCTTCGCGGCAATGTCCAGGCGGCGGGCGGCGCCCACCAGGGCAAGGGCGGCTTCCGGTCCGGGGCAAGTGACCTCCAGGGACGAGGAGCGCCCCGGTTCCGTCAGAGAGCCATGGGCCAGGAACGCTCCCCGCCAAACAGCCTCAGCATCTGCTGTGGAGCCATTGACCACGGCAGATGGCAGCCCGCGGACGGGGCGTCCCCTTCCGTCGAGGAGACCACTTTGCCGGGCCAGAGCTTCACCGTCGCGCACCACCCGCACCACGTAGCGGCTTCCGCGGCGCAAGCCACCTCCTGAGATCACCACGATCTCACTTTGGTGACCATACATTTCTGCAATGGCAACGCGTAGCCGCCTGGCAGTTGCTGCCGTGTCCACCTCAGCTTCGATCACAATCTTGCCGGCGATGATGTGCAGGCCGCCGGCGAAGCGTAGCAGCGCAGAGACTTCCGCCTTGCGCACCGATGACTTTTTTACGTCAAGCCGGGACAATTCCTCTTTTACCGCAGCGGTTAGCGCCATGATTCATCCTCCACTGTTCACGTTCATTTCTGACCACCAAAGATATCCCGGTAGGCCGCTGCAAGCCGCAACGGGTCATGGACCGCATCGCCCGCTGAACTTCCCACCTTACCGAACACCACCCGTGCGCCAATCATTGCGGCTGCTTGCTTGAACTCTTCGGCGTCCCCAATAGAGCCTGGATCAGCCAGCACCACGTCAACACGAAATTCCGGAGCATACCGGGAAATGACGTGCAGGTGATCAGCCGCATTCATGCCGGTTGCCTCCTGATCGTTGACGTCCAGGTTCATGGTGATAAGCCGCTTGGCTTGAGTGGTGCACAGGGCCTGACGCATCTCCGGGAGGAGCAGGTGTGGCAGCACAGAGGTGTACCAGGATCCCGGCCCCAGAATCACCCAGTCTGCGTTGTGAATTGCGCTGACAGCCTCACGGCAGGCTGGGGCGTTCTCCGGTACGAGACGCACATTTTCCACTTCACCGGCTTTGGCGAGCAGTGACTGGCCGCTTATTAGAGCACCAGGGACACCATTGCCGCGCACCTCGCCTTCAATCGTGAGGGGAACACTGGCCATGGGCAGCACTTCACCCCGGGCCCCTAGCAGCGCCCCTGCCCAGCGCAGCCCTGCTACGGGGTCTCCGAGTAATTCCCAGAGTGTGACAATGAGCAGGTTCCCCAACGCATGGTTATCGAGGGATCCGCTGACGCCTTCACGGGAGGTAAAGCGATGTTGCATGACATCACGCCAGGTCCTCCCCCAGTCCGTGTCATCGCACAGGGCGGACAGTGCCATGCGCAGATCCCCTGGCGGCAAGACACCCAATTCTTCGCGCAGACGGCCGGAGGATCCGCCGTCGTCAGCAACAGTGACCACAGCGGTGACTTGACTCGTGACCAGGCGCAAGGCGGAGAGCGATGCTGCCAAGCCGTGCCCGCCACCCAGCGCAGCAACTTTGACCTCTGAATCTGAGGCAGGGAGCTTATTCGCGGAAGGGATGATCGGCAAAATGCCCGTGTACACGCTTACTCCCTGCCCAGATCACGGTGGCGGATGCTGGTGGTGACGCGTGGGAGCTGGCTCAGACGTTTGGCGAGCTCAATTGCAACTGCCACTGAGCGGTGCTTGCCGCCGGTACAGCCCACAGCAATGGTGGCGTAGTGCTTGTTCTCACGGCGGTAGCCATCAAAGACGGGCTCGAGCATGTGCACAAACCGCTCCACGAAGTCTTCGGCACCGTTGTCGTTGAGCACAAAGTTGCTGACGGCTTCATCCTGCCCGGTCAGTGGCCGCAGCTGCGGTATCCAGTGCGGGTTGGGAATGAACCGGACATCGGCCACGTAGTTGGCGTCCACAGGGAGGCCATACTTGAAGCCGAAGCTCATGATGGTCAGGCTCAGAACCACGGGACCTGATTCCGAGAACAGCTCCGTGACGGCAGTGCCCAGCTGGTGCACATTCATGACGGAGGTGTCCAGGATCATTTCTGCCTGGTCCTTCATTTCGGCCAAGAGCAACCGTTCGGCCGCAATGCCGTCGGTGATGCGCCCGTCCTTTTGGAGCGGGTGCGGGCGCCGGCCTTGTTCGAATCGGCGCACCAGCGTGTCGTCACTGGCGTCTAGGAATAGGACCCGGTAGCTGATCCCTGCCGCGGAGAGCGCGTTCAGGGAATCCCGGATGTCGGCAAAGAGCGCCTTGCCGCGAACATCAACCACCACGGCGAGCTTGGGAAGTGCAGCAGGCATGCGTGAGACAAGCTCTGCCAGGGCGGCGAGCATCTGCGGTGGGAGGTTTTCAATGACAAACCAGCCTTGATCTTCCAGCGCGTTGGCTGCTGTGCTGCGTCCGGCACCGGACATGCCGGTGACCACGAGAAGCTCGGATTCCACAGGCTTGATGGGGGTGAGCTCGCTGTCGTTGGCGGCAGTGGGTTCTTGCTGTTGGGTCATTGCTCTTCCCTGTCGGTTGTTGGCGTGCACCTAGTATCATCCCAGCCTACTGGCCGCGGGGCCCGCATTGAACGAAGTGAAATGTGGGAGGACAGTTGGCGCTACTGGCCGCGGGGCCCGCATTGAACGAAGTGAAATGTGGGCTAATCGAGAATTTCGCCCGTGGTCATGTTGACGGCCGGTGCCTGTGGTTGCTCTTTTTCTTGCGCGGCCACGGTGTTGTGAATGGCCTGAGCGAGCACGGGTCCAATCCCCTTGGCCTGCCCCAGTTCCTCTAACGAGGCAGCCCGCACCTTCTTCAAAGAGCCAAAGTGTGCCAGAAGGGTTTTCTGCTTGGCTGCACCCAGTCCCGGCACGGTGTCCAGGATTGATGCTGTCATGGCTTTGCCGCGTTTGGCGCGGTGGAAGGTGATGGCGAATCGGTGGGCCTCGTCGCGGATGCGTTGCAGCAGGTACAGGCCTTCGGAGGAGCGCGGGAGAATGACCGGGAAATCACTCTCGGGAACCCATACCTCTTCCAGCCGCTTGGCCAGGCCAACCACTGCAACATCCGTGATGCCCAGGTCTGCTAGGGCGCGCGAGGCCGCATTGACTTGGGGCACACCGCCGTCAACAACCACCAGGTTGGGCGGGTAGGCGAACTTGGATTTAGGCGTCTGGGCGGCCATCTCGTCTATGTCACCGCCTGGGTCAGCAACAACATCCAGAGCAAGCCCACCAGCGTGAACTAAAGCCCCCGCGCCACCATCATGGCGCCCTAGACCGGCCGCAATTTCACCGCTCGTCCCCACGGCTTGGGCGCGAAGTTCCTTTTCCGCCAGATAGTTGCGGAAACGCCGCGTGATGACGTCATACATTGAGGCGGTGTCGTCGATCGCGGCGTCACCGTTGATGGCGAATTTGCGGTATTCGCTCTTCTTGGCCAGACCATCTTCGACCACCACCATGGAGGCCACAACATTGGTGCCTTGGACGTGTGAGATGTCATAGCACTCGATCCGTAGCAACGGCATAGGCAGTTCAAGGGCTTCCTGCAGCTCTTGCAGCGCGAGTGACCGGGTGGTCAGGTCGCCGGCGCGGCGGGACTTGTGCAAGATCATGGCCTGGCGCGCATTCGCCTGCACGGTATCCATTAGGGCAGCCTTTTCGCCGCGTTGGGGGACTTTGATGGAGACCTTGCCTTGGCGCAGCCCAGCGAGCCACTGGGCCAACTCCTCATGGTTTGTGGGCAGCTCAGGCACCAGGATCTGGCGCGGGATGGCACCTTGTTCGGCATCTTCAGCGCCGTAAACTTGCTGCATGAGATGTTCCCAAAGCTGGGCATCAGTGGCGTCCTCAACTTTTTCAACCACCCAGCCGCGCTGTCCGCGGATGCGTCCACCACGGACATAGAAGACTTGGACCGCGGCTTCCAGCTCATCTTGTTCGACGGCGAAAATATCCGCGTTGGTGTCCTCGGTCAGCACCACAGCGTTGCGTTCAAAGACCTTTTTCAGGGCGATGATGTCATCGCGCAACCGGGCGGCTTGTTCATAGTCGAGCTCGGCCACGGCGGCAGCCATCTTCTTCTCCAACGTGCTGATGAAGCGTTTGGCTTCTCCGCCCATGAAGTCGCAGAAGTCCTGTGCCAGATCCTTATGCTCTTCAACGCTGATGCGGCCAACGCAGGGGGCGGCGCACTTGTCGATGTAGCCGAGCAGGCAAGGACGGCCACTGCGCTCGGCACGGCGCAGCACCCCAACACTGCAGCTGCGTACAGGGAAGACGCGCAACAAGGTATCCATGGTTTCGCGGATGGCACCCGCCGTGTAGGGCCCGAAGTAGCGGGTTCCTTTGCGCCGTTCCCCACGCATCACCTGCACACGCGGGAACTTTTCACTCATAGAGACGGCTAGGTAGGGATAGGTTTTATCGTCCCGGAACGCCAGATTGTAGCGGGGGGCGAATTCCTTGATCCACGTGTATTCAAGCTGCAGGGCTTCCAACTCGCTGCCCACTATGGTCCATTGCACGCTCGCTGCGTGGTGGACCATGGCGTGGGTTTTGGGCAGCAGGGTGGCCGGATTGGCGAAGTAGGAGTTCAGGCGGGAGCGGAGGTTTTTCGCCTTGCCTACATAGATGATGCGCCCGTGTTCGTCACGGAAGCGGTAAACACCTGGATCCGTGGGGATTTCTCCGGGTGCGGGCCGGTAAGTTGCTGGATTTGCCACAAGTCCATCCTAGGCGCACGCGAGTACTGTGCGAGATACGCGCGAGCGGTGGGAGCAGGCTGGGTGGGCCCACAGACGCGAGGGCCCCACCACGAGCGTGCGAGCGGTGGGAGCAGGCTGGGTGGGCCCACAGACGCGAGGGCCCCACCACGAGCGTGCGAGCGGTGGGAGCAGGCTGGGTGGGCCCGCAGACGCGAGGGCCCCACCACGAGCGTGCGAGCGGTGGGAGCAGGCTGGGTGGGCCCGCAGACGCGAGGGCCCCACCACGAGCGTGCGAGCGGTGGGAGCGTCTGGGGACTATTCGATGCTGGGGCTCTGGTTGTACTTGGGGCTGCGTTCTTGGCTAGTCAGTTCAGCAATGGCGTCCATGATGGTGTCGGTTACCAGGCGGCGCGCCGGAAGGGAATGGTCCGGCCCGGTCTTCTCAAAGTACAGCGGTTTGCCGAACCGCAGCGTGAACCGTGCGGGCCGGAAGCCTTTGCTGCCGGCGGGTTGCAGTTTTTCGGTGCCGATAATCCCTACGGGCACCACGGGGGCACCTGTGGTGAGAGCCAGCCAGCCCACACCGGTTCGGCCGCGGTACAAAATGCCGTCACGTGAGCGGGTGCCCTCGGGGTAGATGCCCACACCTTCATTGCGACCCAGGATTTCCAGAAGTGTTTTGAGCGCCTGCACGCTCGCAGCTTGTTCCCCGCGTTCCACAGGGATGGAATTCACTGACTCGAAGAAGGACTTCATGAGTTTGCCCTTGACGCCCTTGCCCGTGAAATATTCAGCCTTGGCGAAGAAAGATACGGGACGCGGGGTCAGTGCCTGCACAATGACCGAGTCGAAGAAGGAGAGGTGGTTGGGTGCCACAATGAAAGGCCCGTCCTTGGGCACATTGTCCAGGCCTTCAACCGTGGGGCGGCACAGGGTGGCGATGGTGCCGCGCGTCAGAAGACGGGTTGCGTCATACAGCGCCATGGCCGGCCTCCTTGGCTGCATTTGTGCCGGACAGTTGGGCGGCTAGTTCCTCTGCGGAATGTACGACGGCGGCAACTCCTGCCGCTTCCAGCTCGCCTTCAGCGGCAAACCCCCAGGCGACGCCAATGCAGTTAATGCCGTTACTGCTGGCACCGTGCACGTCCTGGTGCCTGTCCCCCACCATGATGGCGTCCACAACAGCGCTGGTATTCAAGTCAGTGCCGGTATTCAAGTCTGTGCCGGGGATGGCATCCAGCGCAGCGAAAGTGGCGCTGTCCGCCAGCGCTGCGGCAATGATTTCTGCCTTGCCCGCCCGGTAGTCGGGGTCTCCCGGCCTCAGGTTTTCGTCACTATGGGACCCGCGGATGATGTGAAAATATGTGTCGAGTCCGTGGAGGGCCAGCAGTTCCTTGGCCAGCGGCTCGGGTTTTTGCGTGGCTACGGCGAGGTAGACGCCAGCGTCTTTTAGTTGCGCCAGAAGGTTCTCGATGCCCGCATACACCACGGACATGGCCATACCGTGTTCCATGTACCAACCGCGGTAGACGGCAATGACCTCGTCAACGTGCTCGTGAGGAACACCCAGAAAATTGATGAGCCCGTCAGCAAGTTTGGGCCCGATCATCGACTTGAGCACGTCGGGGCCAGGAACCGGCAACCCCTTTGCTGCCAGAGCATATTCCAAGCCGCCGGTGATGCCTCCTGCGGGGTCCACAAGGGTTCCGTCAAGGTCAAAGAGGACCACCGAGGGCAGGCGTTGACGTTGGATGACCATATTTATGGCAGGGGTTACTGTACTCACGTCCATAGTTTCTCACGACCCCACCCCGCAGGGCCGCATCCATGCACCTGCGGGCATATCTTCAGGTGCGGGCGCCCGCCTTAGAGAACTTCGCGCAGGAAGGTTGCCGTGTAACTGGTCTCACTCTTGGCAACCTTTTCAGGGCTGCCCGTGGCCACCACCTTGCCGCCACCGGTGCCGCCGTCGGGGCCCAGATCCACAATCCAGTCAGCGCTTTTAATAACATCCAAGTTGTGTTCAATGACAATGACGGTGTTGCCCTTGTCCACCAGCCCCTGCAGCACGAGCAAGAGTTTGCGGATGTCCTCAAAGTGCAGGCCAGTGGTGGGCTCGTCCAGCACATAAATACTGCGCCCGTTGGAGCGCTTCTGCAACTCTGCCGCCAGCTTCACTCGCTGCGCTTCACCGCCGGAAAGCGTAGTGGAGGCCTGCCCCAGCCGCACATAACCCAGGCCGACGTCGACCAGGGTACGCAGGTGCCGGGCGATGGGCGTGAATGCGGCAAAGAACTCTGCACCCTCCTCGATGGGCATGTTCAGCACATCGGCAATGGACTTGCCCTTGTAGTGCACCTCGAGAGTTTCGCGGTTGTAGCGGGCGCCGTGGCACACTTCGCAAGGAACGTACACATCCGGCAGGAAGTTCATTTCAATCTTCAACGTGCCGTCACCCGTGCAGGCCTCGCAGCGCCCGCCTTTGACGTTGAAGGAGAACCGGCCGGGCTGGTAGCCGCGCATCTTGGATTCGTTGGTCTCAGCGAAAAGCTTGCGAATGTTATCAAATACGCCTGTGTAAGTGGCAGGGTTGGAGCGCGGCGTGCGCCCGATGGGGCTCTGGTCAACATGGACCACCTTATCGAGGTGTTCCAGGCCATCGATGCGCAGGTGCCGCCCGGCAACCTGCTTGGCGCCGTTGAGCTTGGTGGCCAGCACCTTGTACAGGATCTCGTTGACCAGCGTTGACTTGCCGGAGCCACTGACACCGGTGACAGCCGTCAGCACACCCAGCGGGAACTTCACATCAATGTTGAGCAGGTTGTTCTCCCGTGCACCCACCACGGCAAGTTCCCGTGATTTGTCATACTTGCGCCGCTTGGCGGGCAAGGCAATGGACTTGCGCCCAGACAGGTAGTCACCGGTCAGGGAGCGGGTGTTCGCGAGAAGATCGGGCAGGGACCCTGAATGCACCACTTCGCCACCGTGCTCACCGGCGCCGGGGCCAATGTCCACGATCCAGTCGGCTTCCTTGATGGTGTCCTCATCGTGTTCCACAACAATGAGCGTATTCCCGAGGTCGCGCAACCTGGTGAGCGTTTCAATGAGGCGGCGGTTATCGCGCTGGTGCAGTCCAATGGAGGGCTCATCCAAAACGTAGAGCACACCCACCAGTCCGGAGCCGATCTGGGTGGCTAGGCGGATGCGCTGGGCTTCGCCGCCGGAGAGGGTGGCTGAGGCGCGTTCCAGGTTCAGGTATTCCAAACCCACATCCAGCAGGAACTTCAGCCGGGCCTGGATTTCCTTCAGCACCTGGCTGGCGATCTGCGCTTCGCGACCAGTCAAGACCAGGTTGGAGAGGAAGTCAAAGCAGTCGCGCATGGACAGGGCGCAGACTTCGGCAATGTTCTTCTCGTTGATCAGCACAGAGAGGGAAGCCGGGTTAAGGCGCGCACCACCGCAGGCAGGGCACGGGATTTGGCGCATGTACTCTTCGTAGCGGTCACGGGCCGAATC
The DNA here is from genome assembly GCF_032458965.1 of Arthrobacter sp. lap29. Lineage (NCBI taxonomy): Bacteria > Bacillati > Actinomycetota > Actinomycetes > Micrococcales > Micrococcaceae > Arthrobacter > Arthrobacter sp. lap29. Next base: position 464,991 of record NZ_JAUCEK010000002.1, on the reverse strand, counting down.
CGATTCGGTCTCCATGTGTTTGCGCTGAATATACTGGACGGCACCTTCAAAGCCGGTGCTGTATTTGCGTTCGCGGCCAAAGCGGTTCTTGTACTGAACCACCACCTTGTGGTCCTTGCCGTACAGGATGGCTGTGCGTGAGGCGGTATCGAGCTTGTTCCACGGGGTCTCCATCTTGAAATCCAGCTCCGTGGCCAGACCTTCAAGGAGTCTGTTCCAGTATTCGGTGGTGGCAGTACCCAGCGACCACGGCGCAATGGCGCCTTCGCGCAAGGACAGGAACGGGTTGGGAACCACCAGTTCCTCGTCCACCTCCAGCTTGGTACCAATACCGCTACACGCGCTGCAGGCACCAAAGGGGTTGTTGAAGGAGAAGGATCGTGGTTCAATCTCGTCGATGGCCAGCGGGTGTTCGTTGGGGCAGGCCAGGTTCTCGGAGAAGGAACGGATCCGTCCGGCGTCGCCTTCCTCTAGATCCACAAGTTCCACCAAGACCCGGCCGTCAGCCAGCCCCAGCGCAGTTTCCACAGAGTCCGTGAGGCGCTGCTGGATGCCATCCTTAACCACCAGACGGTCCACTACCACCTCAATGGTGTGTTTGAAGGTCTTCTTCAGTTTGGGCGGCTCGCTGAGCTGAATTTGCTCACCGTCCACCTTGGCCCGGGAGTATCCCTTGGCGGTGAGCTCCCGGAACAACTCCACGAACTCGCCCTTGCGGTCCCGCACCACGGGGGCCAGAACCTGAAAGCGGGTGCCTTCTGCCATCTCAAGGAGTTGGTCAACAATCTGCTGCGGTGTCTGCTTCGCAATGGGTTCCCCACAGACGGGGCAGTGCGGGGTACCCACACGCGCCCAGAGCAGACGCATGTAGTCATAGATCTCGGTAATGGTGCCCACGGTGGACCGCGGGTTTTTCGAGGTGGACTTTTGGTCAATGGACACGGCCGGGGAAAGGCCTTCAATGAAGTCAACATCGGGTTTATCCACCTGCCCCAGGAACTGCCGGGCATAGGCTGAAAGTGACTCAACGTAGCGGCGCTGACCTTCAGCAAAAATGGTGTCGAAAGCCAGTGAGGATTTACCCGAACCGGAAAGGCCCGTGAAGACGATCATGGCGTCGCGGGGCAGATCCACGTCAATGTTGCGCAGGTTGTTCTCCCTGGCGCCTTTCACGATCAGGCGCGAGAGATCCGGCCGCTTGGGCGCAGCTACCTTAGCTGGGCCGCCAGGGGCTTCAGTACTTACAGGGGTTACTGGGGTTTCTGGGGTTACAGACTGGGCCATTGTTTCCTTCACATCACTGGCTGCCACACCGTCAGCGGCCGCCTCTCACGCTTGGCCGTCCGCAGTGCGCTCACAACAGGGCCGCGAGTCCGGCGCACGTTGCTTTCACTCATTAGTATAATCGAAAGTTCGTTCGAACGCGCGCCCGGGTCCGGCCCGGTTTCCGCCCGCTTCGAGAGTTTTGGTGGGCTAGCTGCGCTCCAGGGCAGCCGTGACAATACGCAGCGCCTTGGCGTGAGAGACGCCCAGCTCACGCACGACGGCGGCGAAGGCCTCCGCGGCTTCCGCCACCTGGGCGGCAATCTTGTCCCCGCCGGAGGCGATGGCTGTGCCACTGCGTCCAGCCGTGAGAACAATGCCGGCCTGCTCAAGTTCTCGGTAGGCACGGGCCACGGTGTTCGCTGCTACACCCAGATCTGTTGCCAGTGCCCGCACCGAGGGGAGCTTGGTCCCAACCGCGAGGTCACCCGAGGACGCCAGGTCCAGAATCCGGAGCCGAACCTGTTCAAAGGGCGGCACCGTCGATTCCGTATCCAGGCGCCACCGGTGCATCAAAATATCCATGGAATTCACGTCTGACTCACCTCTTCGACCAACGGTTCACCAAATTGGCTCATGTATAGATCGTAGTAGAATCCTTGGCCCGCCAAAAGCTGTTCATGGCTGCCTTGTTCAATGATTTCTCCGTGGTTCATGACCAAGATCAGATCCGCGTCGCGAATCGTGGAGAGCCGGTGGGCAATGACAAAACTCGTCCGGTTGGCGCGAAGCCTGTTCATGGCTTGGCGGATCATGACCTCGGTGCGGGTATCAACCGAGCTCGTGGCCTCGTCCAGAATCAAAATTCCCGGATTGGCGATCCAGGCACGGGCTATGGTCATGAGCTGGCGTTGACCCTGACTGAGCCCACCGCCATCGTCGGTCAACACCGTGTCATAGCCATCGGGCAAAGATCGCACAAAATGGTCAACATGGGTGGCCTCGGCAGCTTCCTGGATCTCTGCGTCAGTGGCGTCGAGCTTGCCGTAGGCCAGGTTGTCCCTGATGGTTCCGCCAAACAGCCACGCGTCTTGCAAGACCATGCCGAATTGGCTGCGCAGGTCATCGCGCGTCAAGTGGGCGGTGTTGACCCCGTCCACGGTGATAGCGCCTGAATCAATTTCATAGAAACGCATGAGCAGGTTCACCAGCGTGGTTTTTCCAGCACCTGTGGGACCCACTATTGCCACAGTCTCGCCCGGCTCAGCCACCAGGGAAAGATCCTTAATCAAGGGCTCCTGCGGGTTGTAGGCGAAGTTGACATGCTCGAAGACGACGCGGCCGGCTGCGTTGCCGAGCTTGGCGGCCGGGCTGTGGTCCGGGCGTTGCTCCTTCGCATCCAGCAGCTCAAAGACGCGTTCGGCAGAGGCCACCCCGGATTGTAGGAGGTTGATCATGCTGGCAAGTTGGGCCATGGGCTGACTGAACTGGCGTGAGTACTGGATGAATGCCTGAACACTGCCAATGGTCAGCGTTCCCTGAGCAACCTGAATACCGCCAAGCACGGCCACCACCACATAGTTCAGGTTGGCCACAAAGTTGGTGCTGGGCATGATGATTCCGGAAATGAACTGCGCCTTGGCGCTGGACTCGTAGAGGTAGTCATTAGTAACCCGGAACTTTTCAATCGCCGCTTCCTGCTGGCCGAAGGCCTTGACAATCTCGTGGCCGGTAAACATCTCCTCAACGTGGCCGTTCAAATCGCCCGTACTTTTCCACTGTGCGGCGAACTGTACCTGCGAGCGCTTGGCGATCACCACGGTCAGGATGGCGATGATGGGCACCGTCAGTAAGGAGATGCCGGCCAGGATCGGGGAGATGGAGAACATCATGCCCAGTACCCCAAAGACCGTCAGGACGGCTATGAGGATCTGGGTCAGCGTCTGGTTGAGGGTTTGGGCGAAGTTGTCAATGTCATTGGTGACGCGGGAGAGCACGTCTCCTCGGGATTCTTGTTGGAAGTGTGACATGGGGAGGCGGTCCAGCTTGTCCTCGATGTCTCGCCGGAGACGGTACATGGCACGTTGGACAATGCCCGTGGTCATGTAGCCCTGGGACCAATTGAAGAAGAACGCCGCTACGTAGAGGGAGAGGACAACCATGAGAATGGCGCCGAGTGCGGCTAGGTCCATGCCTTGTCCTGGGACAACGTTCATGGCGCTGAGCATGTCAGCTAGTTGCCCTTGTCCGCTGGCCCGTAGTTGCTCCACAGCTTGGGCCTTGGTGGTGCCGGCCGGAAATTGTTGGAGCATCTTGCCCACAACGCCGTCAAAGATGATGTCTGTTGCGTTGCCTAGGATCTTCGGCGCCACCACTGAGAGGGCAACTGAGATGGCGGCCAACAGCAAGACAAAGGCGATGCGCATCTTATCTGGTGCCATGAGGCCCAGAATTCTTTTCAGGCTGGGCCCGAAGGACAGTGCTTTTTGTGGAGGGCCGCCACCGCGGCCGCCTCGCATCATGCTCATGCCGGGGTCTCCTGTTCTTGTGCGTCCTCAGCGTTGATCTGGGAGGTGACGATCTCTTGGTAGGTGGGGCAGGAGAGCAGGAGTTCTTCGTGAGTACCCTGCCCCACCAGCTTTCCTTCATCGAGCACCAGGATGTTATCCGCGTCCTTGACGGTGCCCACCCGTTGGGCAACCACTAAGACGGCGGCATCCCGGGTGACAGGCTTGAGAGCCATACGCAGTTTCGCGTCAGTGACATAGTCCAGAGCAGAAAAGCTATCGTCAAATAAGTAGACGGCGGGTTGGGCCGCTATGGCACGTGCAATGCACAGGCGTTGGCGCTGTCCACCGGAGACGTTGGAGCCGCCTTGTTCAATGGGGGCTTCGAGCCCTTCTGGCAAATTGCGCACAAAGTCGGCAGCTTGCGCCGTTTCCAGCGCCTGCCACAGTTGCTCATCCGTTGCCTGTGGGTTTCCCATGCGAATGTTACTTGCCACTGTGCCGCTGAAAAGATAAGCCCTTTGCGGCACCAAGCCAATGGAGCTGCGTAGTGTGGCAAGGCTCAGTGCCTTGACGTCATACCCGCCAAGTTCTATGGACCCTTGGGTGGTATCAAGCAATCTGGGGATGAGGTTCACCAGTGTGGACTTTCCGCTGCCAGTGGAGCCGATGATGGCCGTGGTGGTTCCTGGCCCTGCGTTGAAACTGACGCCAGAGAGGACAGGGCTCTGAGCTCCGGGATAACTGAAGGTAGCATCGTGGACCCGCAACACGCCGTCGAGCCGGTCAAGGGAGATGGCATTGGGCGCATCCATGACGGTGGGCTCGGTGGTCAGGACCTCGGTGATGCGTTCTGCACTGACGGCCGCCCGCGGGATCATCATGAACATGAACATGGCCATCATGACGGCCATGAGGATTTGCATGATGTAGCTCAAGAACGCTGTGAGCGCCCCAATCTGCATCTGGCCGGCATCAATGCGTTGTCCACCAAACCACAAAACGCCGACACTGGTGATGTTCACAACAAAGAAGATGGTGGGGAACATCAAGGCCATGAGCCGTCCGGCCCGCAGTTGGGACGTGGTCAGGGCGCCATTGGCGGTGGCGAAGCGTTGTGCCTCATAGTCGCGCCGGCCAAAGGCGCGGATGACACTAATGCCGGTGATTTGCTCCCGCAGCACACCGTTAATGTCATCCAATTGGCGCTGCACTTTACGGAAAGTGGGGACCAGCACCCGGACAATCAAGGAGATCGCAATAATCAGCACGGGCAAGATCACCAGCAGCAATCCGGAGAGCGGCACATCCTGCGCCATGGCAAGAACAATTCCGCCAATGCACATGATGGGGGCCGTGACCATCAAGGTGAAGGACATCAAGGTCAGCATCTGCACTTGCTGGACGTCGTTGGTGGTGCGGGTAATGAGGGAGGGCGCCCCAATGGTGCCCATCTCCTGCGAGGAAAATGACTCCACCTTATTGAACAGATCCCGCCGGATTTGCCGGCCCACCCCCATGGCGAGCCTGGCGCTCAGGAACGTTGCCGCAATGGCACACACCACCTGCCCGGCCGTAATCAGCAGCATCCACAGGCCCAGGTTCATGATGACGTCAATCTGGCCCTTGACCACGCCGTCATCAATGATGTCCGCATTGAGCGTTGGAAGGTACAGCGAAGCGAGAGTGGAGAGGAATTGCAGCACCACAATGGCTATCAAGGGACCCTTATGGGGCGCAAGATTGCGGGCTATGAGTTGAAACAGCACAAATCCTCCTGTGGTTCCGTTCGGTCACGTTAGTTCACACTGCTCATAATTTACTCCCCTCGCCGTGTCATTGTCTGTGAGAGCATCGCGCATCTTGCAGGTGTGGCGATTCCGCTCATCGCAACGCCCATTGCAGAGCCAACCAGGGCGTGGAACTACACCACTGGCTTAGCCGTACAGCTCAAACGCCACGGCTCCACCAGAAGTGACCATCTCTGTCTGCTTGCGGGCCTGAACATCCACAGCTTCCTCACTCAGCGCTCGCAGGTATTGGCTGTGTTCTGCCAGCGACGCGCAGGCTTTTTCAATGCTGGCAGCGGACACCGGCTGGGCATGGGTGGGGTGTGGAGACATGATGGCCACCCACTTGCTTTTGTGCCGCGGCAGGCCCTCGGCCAGTAGTTCGGGGAAGATCCATTCATTGTCAGCATCCCCTACGGCATCCAAGACAGCCCGGCCCACTGCCCTGTGATCGGCGGAGTTCCACTGCCCCGGTCCCCACTCATCCCGGTGGTTCAGGCTCAACACCACATCTGGGCGGACCCGGCGAATCTCCCGGGCCAAGTCGCGGCGCAACCCCAGCCCCTCTTCGATCCGCCCGTCAGGATAATCCAGAAACACTAAATCGCTCACACCTACCCGGGCACAGGCGTTCTGCTGTTCCATGACACGCAGCGGCCCCGACTCTTCCGGGTGCATGCCTGCAATGCCGGCTTCCCCACGAGTCGCCAACACGTAGCTGACCTGTTTTCCGGCGGTGATCCATTCCGCCACCGCCGCCGCCATCCCATATTCGGGATCATCCGGGTGTGCCACGAGCACCAGGGCCCGCTGCCAGTCCTGGGGAAACTCTTGCATTTCACTCATTGTTTCTCTCCCACCATAAAGATCCGCCGGAACGGAAAAATTGTGCCACATTCACCCGGCGGATAGGCCGCCACCAAAAGAGGTTCGAACATTTGTTCGAATTTTATCATTTCTTCCGCACCCAGAGCTGCCGCCACTGGCCTCAAGGCGGTGCCCCGGACCCAGCCCAACACCGGGGACTCCCCCGGCAATAGATGGTTGTACGTTGTCTCCCATACATCTGCTGTGGCCCCGTTGCTCAGCAACAGCTCCTGGTATTCAGAGGGTTCCGCCAGCGCATCATGGTGGCCCAACACACCGTCCAGCTGTTTGCGCCAGCGCGGACTGCCTGCCAATTCCCGGAGCAACACGTGCGACGGCGAGCCAAAGTTCCCCGGGACCTGCACTGCCAGCCACGCACCAGGGCGCAGTTCCGCCAGCCACTGCGCCATGAGATCGCGGTGCCCTGGCACCCATTGCAAGGCGGCATTGGACACCACCACATCAACCGGTGGAGCCCCGGCGGCTATGGCTGCTCCAGCGAACCCGCCGGACCCCGGCCGCCAGGCAGTGATATCGCCCTGCACAAACGCCAGCCCCGGCTCTAGGTGAGCTGGACGCCGGTGAGCTGCAGGCGGGAGAGAGGGGCCGCCGTCGTGCGCCGGATCAGGCGTGAGAGTAGAAGCAGGAGAAGGCAGAAGCGTGCGGGCCTGGGCAATCATGGCCGCGGAGCTGTCTAGCCCCAGGACGCTGGCCCCGGGCCAGCGCTGCGCGAGCGTTGCACTGAGCGTTCCTGGCCCGCAGCCCAAATCCACCACGGATCGCGGCGCCGTTGCCCCGATCCGGAAGGTCAGGTCAAAGAAGGGCCGGCTGCGAAAATCGCTGAAGTGGCCGTACACGTCCGGTTCCCACAGAAATGTTCCATCACCCATGCCGTTATCCTCCCATAGCGCCGAGCACCTAAGCTGGGATGACCATGAATCTTCTTGAACAGCTTGCCACCCTAAATCCGCAGACCTCCTCCGACGACGATATTTTGGACGCGTTTTTGGATTGGACCCTTGACCGGGGGTTGGAGCTGTACCCGGCACAGGAGGAAGCAGCGCTGGAGCTGGTCAGCGGGAACAACGTGATTTTGTCCACCCCCACAGGCTCGGGCAAGTCAATGGTGGCCATTGCAGCGCACTTCAACGCCATGGCGCGTGGGGCAGCCAGCTACTACACGGCACCCATCAAGGCGCTGGTCTCGGAAAAGTTCTTTGCCTTGTGCGAGATCTTCGGTGCTGAGAACGTGGGCATGATCACCGGCGATTCCTCCGTGAACCAAGACGCACCGATCATTTGCTGCACCGCTGAGATTCTGGCGAACATCGCCCTGCGCGAGGGTGAGGATGCCGACGTTGGCGTGGTCATCATGGATGAGTTCCACTACTACTCGGACCCGCAGCGCGGCTGGGCCTGGCAACTGCCGCTACTGGAGCTCCCGCAGTCCCAGTTCCTGCTCATGAGCGCCACCCTCGGGGATGTGAGCCGTTTTGAACGCGAGCTGACGGAGCTGACCAACCGGGACACCACCACCGTCTCCTCCGGCGAGCGCCCCATCCCCCTGCATTACTACTACGTGCAGACCGGTATCCACGAGACCTTGGAGGAACTGCTCGCCACCAAGCAAGTCCCCGTCTACGTGGTTCATTTCAGCCAAGCAGAGGCCATTGACCGGGCGCAGACCCTCATGAGCATCAACGTGTGCACGCGGGAGGAAAAGGACAAGATTGGGGAGCTCATAGCGGGCTTTCGCTTCTCCGCCGGCTTCGGCAAAACCCTCAACCGCCTGGTCCGCCACGGTATTGGCGTCCACCACGCCGGCATGCTGCCCAAGTACCGCCGCCTAGTGGAGCAACTGGCCCAAGCAGGTCTGATGAAAGTTATCTGCGGCACCGACACCTTGGGTGTGGGTATCAACGTGCCCATCCGTACCGTGCTGCTGACAGCCCTGAGCAAGTACGACGGTATCAAGACCCGTATTTTGCAGGTCCGAGAGTTCCAACAGATCGCCGGGCGTGCCGGACGTGCCGGTTATGACACCGCCGGGACCGTCATTGTCCAAGCCCCCGAGCACGTGATTGAAAACGCCAAGTCCATGGCAAAGGCGGTTGCCAAGTTTGGCGACGACCAAAAGAAGCTACGCCAGGTAGTGAAGAAGAAGCCCATGACAGGGTTTGTCAGCTGGGGTGAACCCACCTTCACTCGCCTGGCCGAATCCGTGCCTGAACCGCTGACCTCCAGCTTCACCGTTACCCACGCCATGTTGCTGAACCTGCTAGAACGCCCCGGCGATCCTTTCCAGGCTGCCAAGGCGCTACTGACCGAAAACCATGAGTCCCCGTCCAAACAGAGGGTGCTGATCCGCAAGGCCATCGGCATGTACCGGGAGCTCCTGGGTGCCGGCGTGGTGGAGCGTATCCCCGAGAATGAGCTGGAATCCGACGGACGCACGGTCCGCCTCACCGTCCATCTGCAAATGAACTTTGCGCTGAACCAGCCGCTGTCGCCGTTTGCGCTCGCAGCCCTTGACCTGCTCGACGCCGAGTCGCCTAGCTACGCGCTGGATGTTATCTCCGTGATTGAATCGACGCTGGAGAAGCCACGTCAAATACTCTCCGCCCAGCTCAAGCGTGAACGCACCGAAAAGGTCGCTGACATGAAGGCTCAGGGCATTGAGTATGACGAGCGGATGGCCATCCTCGACGAGGTCACCTACCCCATGCCCTTGGCCGAGCTGCTTTTTGGTGCCTTTGACGTGTACCGGAAGGCCTCGCCGTGGATGGGTGACTTTGAGCTGAGCCCGAAGTCGATCATCCGTGACATGTATGAGCGGGCCATGAACTTTGGTGAGTACGTGCAGTACTACTCACTGGCCCGTTCCGAGGGTATTGTGCTGCGCTACCTCACCGACGCTTACAAGGCGCTGCGCCAAACCGTCCCCCAAGATGCGCTTCGCGAAGACCTCGAGGACATCATCTCGTGGCTGGGCGAGCTGGTCCGCCAGGTGGACTCCAGCCTGCTCGATGAGTGGGAGAAAATGACTAGTGGCCAGGATACTGACAGTGCCACCTTCCTCGAAGAAACAGCCCTGCCGCCGGCCCCGCCGCGTTTGACCGATAACGCACGTGCGTTCCGGGTCATGGTCCGCAACGAGATGTTCCGCCGCGTAGAGCTTGCTGCGGATGATGACGTTCAGGCTTTGGGTGCGCTCGATTCCGATCGCGGCTGGGACGCCGACCGTTGGGCCGACGCACTGGATGACTACTGGGACGAGCATGAATACATTGAGGCAGGCCCGGCCGCCCGTGGCCCGGCGCTGCTGCATATAGCCCCGTCAGCTGAGAGCTGGTCCGTGCGCCAAACCATTGTTGACCCCGCAGGAAACCATGATTGGCATATGCACGCCACGGTGGATCTTGAGGCGTCAAATGAGGCAGGTGCCGCCGTGGTACATTTTCAGGAATTCAGCAGGATGTAAGCTGCACGATAAGCTAAATTCATGAACTTGCTACGCACCGCTGCGCCCGCCGATGTCCCCGCCATCCTTGGCATGATTCACGATCTGGCTGCTTATGAAAAAGAGCCCGACGCCGTGAAAAACACCGAAGAGATGCTGCACGCCAATCTCTTCGGTGCGAATCCGCAAATCTACGCGCACGTGGTGGACTCCCCTGTTGCCGGAGAACCGATTGTGGGGTTCGCCCTCTGGTTCCTGAACTACTCCACGTGGGAGGGTACGCACGGGATCTATCTCGAGGACCTGTATGTGCGGCCCGAGGCGCGGGGCGGCGGCTACGGAAAAATGCTGTTGCAAAACCTGGCCCAGATTGCTGTGGAACGCGGCTATGCGCGGGTGGAGTGGAGCGTTCTGGATTGGAACGAGCCCTCCATTAACTTCTATAAGTCGTTCGGAGCAGCGCCCATGGACGGCTGGCACGTGTTCCGTTTGGACGGTGGCGCCCTGGTGAACTTTGGAGCCCCGGCACTAGCAACGGCAGCATCCTCCGTTCCATCCTCGGCACCGGCCCAGTCATGAGCCCCACTGACGCCTACACCATCCGGGGCGTGCGCATGCGCGATCACCGGTTCACGGTCCCGCTTGATCACGCACACCCAGGGGGAACCACTCTTGAACTGTTTGCGCGCGAGCTCAGTGACGCCCGGGTGGACGGCGAGGCTTTGCCTTGGCTGCTGTTCCTCCAAGGCGGACCGGGTGGACGCGGAAACCGGCCTGCTGGTCTAAGCGGTTGGCTGGCGGAGGCCACTAGGCATTTCCGCGTCTTGATGCTGGATCAGCGGGGCACGGGCCTCTCCACCCCGGCCAACCGGCAGACCCTGCCATTGGTGGGCTCCGCCGCGGAACAAGCAGAGTACCTCTCCCATTTCCGGGCCACTGACATTGTGGCGGACGCTGAATTCATCCGCGCAGCCCTGGGGTCAGGGCCTTGGAGTATCTTTGGTCAAAGCTACGGCGGCTTCTGCGCCCTGAGCTACCTCTCCTTCGCTCCTGAAGGCGTCAAGGAAGCCCTCATTACCGGCGGGCTGGCGCCTCTGACGGGCCCGGCTGACCAGGTCTACCAGGCAACTTTTGAGCGGCTCCGGCGCCGCAATGCGGAGTACTTCGCCAAATACCCCACAGACCGTGAGGTGCTGACCCGGATTATGGCGCACACGGACGCTGTCGCCGAGTTTCTGCCTACGGGCGAACGGCTCACCCGTGAACGTGTGCAAATGCTGGGCAACCTGCTGGGCGGCAACACTCGTTTTGATTCCCTCCATTATGTCCTCGAAGACGCCTTTGTCCCCACGCTCCACGGAGTACGGCTCTCAGATGGGTTCTTGGCTCAGCTCAGCTCCCAGGTAGACCGTTCAACGGGCCCGCTGTATGCCCTGATGCACGAGTCCATCTATGTCCAGGGCGAAGCCAGTAACTGGGCTGCCGCCAGGGTTTTGGCCGCGAACCCCGATTTCTTACCGGACGCTGCCCAGCCGCTGCTGAGCGGCGAAGCCGTCTATCCTTGGTATTTTGAGCAGGATCCAGCCCTGAGCCCCTTGCAGGAAGTGGCTCAGTTGTTGGCGGTCCGCACGGACGGCTGGGGGGATCTCTACAACGTGGAGCAGCTGGCCCTAAATAGTGTGCCGGTGGCTGCAGCCGTCTACCGCGATGACATCTTCGTGGACCGGGATCTGTCCCTCGCTACGGCCGCAGCCGTCAACGGTTTACAGGTCTGGGAAAGCGCCGACTTCCACCACGATGGCATTGCTGATGATGGTGAGGGCATCTTCGCCAGACTACTGGGCATGGTCCGCGCCTAAGCGTCATAGGTGGTAGAGGCCCCTTAGCTAGCTGAGACCTTCGAGGCCTCATCCCCGGTATCAGCAGAGTCAGAGGGCTGGCTGCAGCCGAGGCGCGGGTTCTCTAATTCCCCCACCTTAGAGGATCGCTGCGCGGGGCACAGGTCCCTGGATTGTCCAGAGAGAGACTCGGCGCAGAGTTGTTCGGACACACTCCCACCACTTGCGAAGTCAACCCAGCGTCACCGGGTGCATCGTCAAGTGTGGCAAGCGATACGTGCCCTGGGTCAGTTTACTGTGCTGTCAACGAGTTCAGCCCCCAATGGCGGACTTTGACGTCAATCCCTCACAGCGAAAGCTCAGGTTATCCGGGTATAACCAGCCCTAACGAACGATTTCTACTGACAATTGTTGCGTTCGAGTGCCAGCGTCATTTGGGGGAGGAATGAGAGGGTAGAAATCTAGCCGGTGGCTGCCCGTGACACCCTGAATCCGGGCTAGTGGGTCCTCCAGCGCTCTAGAGTCACGTATCCCATTCGGACCGGGTAGCCCCCTGGCTAATCAAGGGTGGATTCAGGCTTGACACTAAGCAGCTATGTTCTTTTCCTGCATGGTGAGATTGCAACCATCCAAGCTACTAGATTGTGGTCGTTGCACGTTCAACAGTGTGAGATATGTATGCCGAGCTGGGAAATACCGCCCCACTGCTGAACCCTGCCCCACCACGGGGTGTGGGGGTTCAACCCCTAAAGAAGGCACGAACACGCGGTGGCATGCACGGGACGCGCAGCCTGGGAGCGATGCTCTCCTCGAGGATCCCTATTCCTGCGCTGCCGTTTAAAGCGCATCGGAGAGCGGCGGCCGCATTCTGAACCGGCCGATGAATACCAGTGCTCCCGCGTGGCTAATTCTCCAACAGTGTCCGCCTCATTACAGTGGGACAAGAACCACTTTTTTGAACTCTGCAATCGCAACACCAAGGGCACGCGTGACGTGCAGACAAGACAAGGAGCTATCCATGAAAGCGAAATTGGCCTTCGCAGCCGGACTGGCCGTGGGATATGTTGTGGGCACCCGCGTGGGCCGCCGCGGCTACGAGAACTTGAAGAACAATGCGCGCGCGGTATGGGAGATGGACGCTGTCCAAGAGACCATCGAACATGTGCAAACCACCGTCAAGGACGAAACTGGAAAAATAGCTACCCGTCTTCTTCACCCGGGGGAAAACAGCTCACCCATTGCATCCTCCTCCCCTGAAACAGAGTCAAAGCGGCACAGCGGGCTCCCAGACGTGGACACTGACCCGGCCCTGAACGATGACTTGGGCCAGGATTGGACAGATGAAGGCGGCGCGCTGCCCTCGGGTCCAGCGGCCTGACGGCACCGCCTAATTCCGCTCAACGGTGTCAGCCACCTTCAGAATATTACGGCGGAAACGAGCCGTGACCTGATCCAACAAGGTAAGAATGCGCAACCGGGATGCAGCGGGGTTTGAGGCCAATCACGGCGTTCATTGCCGATGCATCCAGCGCTGCCCGGTAGCACCTTAATCTTTTCTGCTCATAATCTGTCCCAACCGCGGCGGCAACGGTGGAGATGAACTCTACGACGACAGTGCGGGTAAATCCGCTGAGACGTGAGAAAGCTAACCCAGGACTTCGACTCGACTGCCCTCGGTCAGCTGATTAGTCAGGGACGGTAGCCCGGACATGCCGATAATGACGGTCACCCGGGTAGATGCGAGCGAAAAATTTCGCGCAAGGGCGCTGATCCTCTGCCGGATAGTTCAGGTAACGGGCAAAGCGCCACGGCAAAGGTTCCAATGGGTGCGGCGGATTACCGTCAGATCAGGGCTACACATCTGAGCTGCCGTAAGTCCATGCCTTTGCGGCGTGTTCTGGAAAGCCCCAACTCATGAAGCATCTGCATCATGGAATGATTTTTCTGGAGCTGACGGACAGAAGGCGTTGCTGGAGTGCTGCCCATATCCTCTACAGGTCCAGTGCAACTACCAGCCCTGGCGCCAAGGATGGAACATCTGGCCTATCCCCGGCAGTAACCGTGCTGTTGTAGGCAGCACGCTTCCCCCGGGCGTCCTCAAGCGCACGTTCGCCACCGGCGTCGCCCTCCCATACCCATTTGGACGGCGTAGGCCAAGAAAAACACGATAACGCCGTCATGCCCATTCAATGATCAGCACCAGAAGTGTCGCTACGGACACGTATTTGCGCCCTGCCCCAACGCGTGGCGTGCCCGCTATCAGGAGGACATCCAGACCCCGGCAAGCAAATTGGTGAGGATGTGGGGGCCAGTAGGAAAATCCCTGCAGCCACAGCAATCCCCAGTGTCAGGCGCAGTAGGGTCTGAAACCCGGTCCTGACTGAGCCCATAGAGGTGGGAGTACACAAAAAAACGTGTTGGTTATCACTGCCAAGGGCCCACGTTAGCGGCTAGGTTGACCAATTGTACTGGTCCTAAATCGCTTCTTGACACTCTTTGCCGAGGTTGAGGTGTACTACGCCCGTAGATCGCACCGGTACAACCGGCGCCTACGCTTCCGCCGTAAATGAACGGCCAACAATATTCCTGACGCGGTTCAGCCATACTCAACTCCCTGCCCGTTCCTCTTTGCATATCCAGGGAGACTGTCACAGAGCAGCCGCATATTACCTTGACCGATTATACCCCTGGGGGGTATATTGAGTTTGTTGTCAGTGAAGTAGTTTGTCTCGGCTCAGGATCATTCCGGCCGCCACTGCCGTTCAACCCCAACACATCATTCATCCTCATTCGAAGGAATTCACTGACATGTGTGGAACCGACACCCGCAAAGACCTCAACCTGACCCCAGCCACTGATACCGGCTGCAGGTGCTGCTCTTCCGACCCAACAGCCTTAGTGTCAGGTGCCGCAGTTCCGAGCGAAGCTGCCAGCACACGTTACGCCTTGGAGGGCCTGACATGCGGGCATTGCGTGAGAACTGTGGAAACGGCTATCTCAGCCGTGCCAGGAGTGGAATCGGCCGCCGTTGAACTGGTGGCCGGCGGCATCTCTACACTATCCGTCACCGGTGGCGCCGGCCGGGAATCGGTGCGAGCCGCTGTTGAAAGTGCTGGCTACTCCCTGAACCGAAGCTAACCAGCTGCCGATTATTTGTGCACCGCCGAGCAAGGAGAGTCATGGAGAAGAACAGCAACCCCACTGCCCACCAATCAACCGGCACTGCACCGAAAGAGGGCAATCACCCCGGCACAAGTCCCACTATGATGGATCACTCATCGATGAAACATACGGGCATGGATCATGATGACCATGCCGTGCATAGCGGGGGCCAACATGCCGGGCACAGCACCGCCATGTTCAAGAACCGCTTCTGGCTGACCTTGATCCTTTCCATCCCTGTCGTGTTCTTCAGCCCCATGTTTGGGCACCTCCTGGGCTACACCGTCCCGGCGTTCCCCGGTTCGGCTTGGATCCCGCCACTGTTGGGCACAGTGATCTTCTTCTACGGCGGCCAGCCATTCCTCAAAGGTGGGTGGCAGGAAATCAAGTCCCGCCAGCCGGCCATGATGCTGCTGATCTCCATGGCCATCACGGTGGCGTTCATTGCGTCTTGGGTGACGAGCCTGGGCATTGGCGGATTCGACTTGGACTTTTGGTGGGAGCTGGCGCTGCTGGTGGCCATCATGCTGCTGGGGCACTGGATCGAAATGCGGGCATTGGGCTCGGCCCGGGGCGCCCTTGACGCCCTCGCCGCGCTATTGCCGGATGAGGCCGAACGGGTTACCGACGGCGGCACCGAAACCATCAGCATCGCCGAACTGAACCCCGGGGACATTGTTCTGGTCCGACCCGGGGCCCGGTTGCCGGCCGACGGCGAAATCACCGACGGATCCGCGGAAGTGGACGAGTCCATGATTACCGGCGAATCCAAGACCATCTCCAGGACGGTTGGCGACCCCGTGGTGGCAGGGACCGTTGCCACCGATAATTCCCTGCGGGTGAAAGTGACCGCCGTCGGCGATGACACAGCGTTGGCCGGAATCCAGCGGCTGGTGGCTCAGGCACAATCCTCCACGTCCCGGGCACAAGCCCTGGCCGACCGTGCCGCCGCGTTCTTGTTCTACTTCGCCGCCGGGTCCGGCGTCATCACGTTCATCGTTTGGTCGCTGCTGGGCAGCATTCCAGATGCCGTGACCCGCACGGTGACAGTGCTCGTCATTGCCTGCCCTCACGCCCTGGGCCTTGCCATTCCATTGGTCATTGCTATCTCCACCGAACGCGCAGCCAAGGCTGGGGTATTGATCAAGGACAGGATGGCACTGGAGCGGATGCGCACCATCGATGTGGTCCTCTTCGACAAGACCGGAACCCTGACCAAGGGCGAACCTGCACTGACGGACGTTGCGGCCCTTGAAGAACTGACCACGGATGAATTGCTGGCACTGGCCGCCGCTGTGGAATCCGACAGTGAACACCCCGTGGCCCGAGCCATTATTGCAGCCGCGAACAAGACCGGCACACCAGCCATGGCAGCCACCGGTTTCCAATCGATGACCGGCCGCGGTGTCCAGGCCACCATTGACGGTTCCACCGTGGCCGTCGGCGGTCCGGCACTGCTGAAGGAACTCGCTCTGGCCGAACCGGAGCGGATCAAGACCGCAACAACGCGCTGGATGGACAGAGGGGCTTCAATTCTGCACGTCATCAAAGACGGTGCCGTGATCGGTGCCGTCGCGCTAGAAGACGAAGTCCGTGAGGAATCCCGGCAGGCCGTCCACGCCCTGCAATCCCGCGGCATCAAAGTTGCCATGATCACCGGTGACGCCCAGCAAGTCGCCGCCACCGTGGCCGCGGAGCTGGGCATCGACGAGGTCTTCGCCGAAGTCCTGCCCCAAGACAAGGACCAGAAAGTGGCCGAACTCCAAAGCCGCGGCATGAAGGTGGCCATGGTCGGCGACGGCGTCAATGATGCACCTGCCTTGGCCAGAGCAGAAGTTGGCATCGCGATCGGCGCCGGAACGGACGTCGCCATGGAATCAGCCGGGGTGATCTTGGCTGGTAATGATCCCCGCGCTGTACTCTCCGCCGTGGACCTCTCCAAAGCCAGCTACCGCAAGATGTGGCAAAACCTGATCTGGGCCACGGGCTACAACATCATCTCGGTCCCACTGGCTGCCGGAGTGCTCGCCGGCGTCGGCTTCGTGCTCTCACCAGCGGCCGGGGCTGTGCTTATGTCCTTGTCCACCATCGTTGTGGCCCTGAACGCCCAACTGCTGCGCCGGCTTAAGCTCGACCCGGCTGAAGTGAGCTAACCCCCAACTCACCGGAACCATCCAGTTCGCTCCGGTACACTACACAACGACTGAGACTGCCAAACCACCAGAGAGGATCCCGCCATGAACGCGTCAAGCACGCTGCGACTGCCGGTATTCTTGCTGCGTTGGGTGGGCCTAATCACGCTGGCGGCCGCTATTGTGGGCGGCCTTCTGGGTATGCACGTCATCGGCAGCGCACAGGCTGCACCGATGGCGTCCGTGCACATCAGCACCGCTGCCGCTTCAGCTGCTGCCGACGTGACAGAAGCTCCTGCTGCTGCACACCCCGCAGCATCACAAACCATGTCAGTCGCCGACCATGACGAAGTTGCGGCGGTGGCCTCCCCCCACGGAAACATGAATGTGTGTGGGTGTTCACCCTTAGGATGTGAGATGCCCATGGCCAGCCACGGAGATTGCATCCCCTTCGCCGGGGCGGCTACACCAGCGGCCCCGCAACCGGGCCTCGTGCCCGACCCTGCCGCCGGGCCCACCGTATCGGGCCATGAGGGATACAAATGCGCAGGGCGCGTCCCTGACCCTCCTTCCTTGACTCAACTCTCCATCAGCCGGACGTAAACCGCTCGATTCTGACCTGTCACCGAGTGACAGGTCCTCGTTAGCGCACCCCGCCGAGGGGTGACGTCCATCTGTAGTGAAAATTTTGAGTTGAGGACTGTTTACTGTGAAAAAAATTCTAACCGCTTCCGCCGCCGCACTAGCCGCCGTTATTGCTCTGTCCGGTTGTTCCACCAGCCCCGATGCAGGCTCTATGGAAGGCATGGACCATGGCAGCTCGGCCATGTCCACCACGCAACCCCCCGCTATCGGCGCTAATCACAATGCCGCAGATACGATGTTCGCCCAAATGATGCTGCCCCATCACTCCCAAGCAGTGGAGATGAGCGACATCATGCTGGCAAAGCCCAGCCTAGACGCAAAAATCATCGCCCTGGCCAAGGATATCAAGACTGCCCAAGCCCCTGAGATCAGCACTATGACCAACTACCTGAGCGCCTGGGGCGAGTCGACCGCCATGACCGGCGATCACTCCATGGCGGGCATGATGACCAGCGCCGACCTGGACAAACTCAAGGCCGCCCAAGGAACCGAGGCCGCCAAATTGTTCCTGACCCAGATGACCGCCCATCATGAAGGGGCCTTAGAAATGGCCAAGACCGAAGTCGCCGACGGCAAGAACGCCGACGCCGTCACCTTGGCCAAGTCGATTGTTTCCAGCCAAGAGGCCGAAATTAATGACATGAAAGAGCTACTAGCAGCCCTCTAAAATGTCACCCGCGCAACTGTCGGTGGCGGTCAGAATCAGCTTTCGACCGCCACCGGCCACAGCTTTCCCACTTCCTTCTGGAGATTTCTGATGACCCCCAAAGCGCTCTTTTCGCACACACACCTCCCGCTGATCAGCGCGGCCCTGCTCGTGCCATTTGCTCTGACCGGTTGCACAACAACGGCCACCACTGCAGTTTCTCCTGACCCTGCACCAGCTTCTACCGGACATGTGCATGGGATCTTTGTGGATCCTGTATCCACGCAGATCCTGCTCGCCACCCATGACGGTCTCTACGACGCCACCGGACCCACCATGACCAAGATTGGCACCCAGACCGTTGACTTGATGGGGTTCACCACAACCGCCGATCCGCTGGTTTTCTATGCCTCCGGGCATCCCGGACCCGGCTCAACACTGCCTGACCCCGTGGGACTGATCCGTTCCGTCGATGCCGGCAAAACGTGGGAACCTCTCTCGCGCGGTGGCCAGTCAGACTTCCACGCTCTCAGCAGCACTGAGCACGGGCTCGTCGCCTTTGACGGAAAATTGTGGACCAGCGCAGACGGCCTCACATGGACCACATCAACGGCGAGCTTTGCCCCGGCAGTCTTGGCAGGAAACCCGGCCACCCCAATAGTGTTGGCCACCACCCAAGAAGGCTTGCAACGCTCCATCGACAGCGGAAGAACCTGGAGCGCAGTCCCGGGCGCCCCGCTGATGCAGTTCGTATCCTTCGCCACCGGAACAGCTACAACAGGCCCGGCTCCCACACAGGTGGTTGGTATCACTCCGGGCGGTAATGTCCACATCTCCAACGATGCCGGGCTGACATGGACTTCCACAGGGAAGGTTGCTGGACAGGTCCAAGCGGTCACCGCAGTGGCCGGTACAGCCGGCACACCAAGAATCTGGGTAACTGCAGCTGATGGTATTCAACGCTCGTCCGACGGCGGAGCCACCTTCGCCCCAACCACTCCCTAAGGTCGTGAGCATCGGGGAGTTCTTTGCCACCAACACCCCTGACGGTGCCCTCAAAGCTGAAATAGGCATCCGGCCTGTCCAATCCCAAGGAGCCGGGAAATCTTCGCCGTTTGCTGACCGGGGCCCGCTTTCTCGTCGTGGGCTCGGCGCTGGAGCAGCACGCGGCATCCGTGTTTGGCTTGGGCTGGAGACCTTGGATTGGCCCCAGACTCACCGCCGTCCTTGCCCTGTGCAGAGGCTGAGCCACTGGCGACCTGCCCCACTAGCGACCTGCCCCACTATCGACCTCAGACTAGTGCGCCCGCACATTCGCGTGGTCAACATCAACGGGGCAGCCATTCTCATCGCCTGGGGCCTGACGATGCGCACCGGCCTATGGATGAAGTGTATCTATCAATTACAAAACCTCGCCGGTACCTTCATCACCCCCCTCTAACCGGAAACCAATTAAAGGATTTCATTATGAACACCACCCCCACCCGGCGCTCCTTCCTAAGACTGTCCGTAGCCGCTACAGCCATAGCCGCACTCAGCGCCTGCACTCCCCCACCGGCGGCATCCGGAGCGAACCGGATCCTGCCCACGGATCCGTTGATCGCAGACTTCGAAGCCGCCCGGGTCACTTCCGGGAGGACCATCAGCGCAACGCTAGCACCGGCACCACTGACCACCACGCTGGCTAGTAAAACCATCTCCACCGCCGGGTATAACGGCGCCCTCGTGGCGCCCACCCTGCGCGGCTCGGTGGGCGACCAACTCAACGTCACCATTGCAAACAAACTCAGTAACGGCACCAGTGTGCACTGGCACGGCTTAGCCCTGCGTAACAATGACGACGGCGTTCCCGGCCTGACCCAAGACGCCTTCGCCCCCGGTTCCCAGAACAGCTACGACTTCAAACTGCCCCACCCTGGCACCTACTGGTATCACTCGCATGTGGAAATGCAGCGCGAACAAGCCCTCTACGGGGCGCTCATCATCGACGATCCCAACGAGACACTTGTCTATGACAAAGAATGGGTAATCGTCCTAGACGACTGGCTCGACGGCGTTACCGGCACTCCCGATGGTGTTCTGAAGGACCTTTCCCAAGGCGTGAGCACAGGTATGGGAGGGGGCGGCATGCCCATGAGGCACATGCTCATGGGGACCTCCAGCGAATTCTTGGGCGGAGACGCGGGCGACGTTGCCTACCCCTTCCATCTTTTCAACGGCAAGGACCCGGAACACCCGGAAACATTCGTGGCCAAATCGGGCGAAAGAGTCCGTCTGCGCATCATCAACGCCGCCGGGGATACCGCCTACCGTGTGGGGATCCCAGGTCAGCAGCTGACCCTAACCCACACCGACGGGTTCCGCATCAAGCACACCGAGGTGGACGCCGTCGTCCTCGGTATGGGTGAACGCATCGATGCCCTCATCACCGTCAAGGAAGGCTTTACTGCCCTTCTCGCTCTGGCAGAGGGGAAAGGACAAATGAGCTACGGGCTCATCTCCACCGGTACTGGAACCGCGCCTACCTGGGAGTCCCTGCCTGGCACCCTGAGCGGCACCGTGGTCGACGGCGGCCAACTCACCGCAGACCCCTCCGTGACACTGCCCGCCAAGAAACCCGACCGGACTTACGAACTGCGCCTGACGGGCGGAATGATGAAGTACGACTGGGGCATCAACGGCCACCGATTCGACATGACCAAACAGTTTGAGAACGCTTTCGACCTCAAAGCTGGAGAACGGGTGGAAGTGAAGTTCATCAACGAAACCATGATGTGGCACCCCATGCACATCCACGGTCACACGTTCCAAATCGGGACTGACGGGTCGCGGAAGGACACTGTCATCGTCCGGCCCAAGCAGACTGTGACCGTCCAGTTCGATGCCGACAATCCCGGCCAGTGGCTCTTCCACTGCCACAACGCTTACCACGCCGAACGTGGAATGATGGGTGTTTTCTCCTACCTCAGCTAACATCCAACCATCATGAATCCCACAATACCGACCACTGTGTGTGGGGCGTACCCGCAGGCTGGTTGAAACAGGACTTCTGGCAGGATCAAGCGGTAACCAGGCACAACTTTGTTGAACCGGCATTGGAAATTCGAAGAAGTGGGAACCACAAAACTGAGCTGTGCCGCAAACAATAAGACCCAAGCCTCGGAGTCGGGACAGCTCAAGGATGCACCGGTAAGTGCGCGCTGGGAAACAGATTAGTACCAAAGAGTCTCCGCTTGTGACTCAAACTGCTGCTGTTGAAACCTTGGCTGCACAATTTGCTCCGATAATGGTGCTCAGCCAGCCAGCTTTGCGAGCACACGAGTGAAGGCTATGAACCTGTACTAAGTATTTCTGGTCCACTTCATCTGCTATTTTTGAGCGCATGAGCGAACTAGTGGGCTTCCATGACAATGAACCGCACACACCTAATATCGCCGGACGCCTGAACTGGTTGCGGGCCGGTGTCCTCGGCGCCAACGACGGCATAGTATCCGTCGCCGCCACCGTCGTGGGAGTCGCCGGCGTGACCAACTCACCCACCCCCATTCTTGTCGCTGGAATCGCCGCACTGGTTGGCGGCGCTGTTTCCATGGCATTAGGTGAATACGTGTCCGTGAGCAGCCAGCGGGACAGCCAACGGGCCCTTATCGAGAAGGAACGCCGCGAACTGGCTGAAGATCCTGAAGCTGAATTGGCGGAACTCACCGAGATCTACCGCACCCAAGGCCTCAGCGAAGCCACTGCAACACAGGTGGCCCTTGAGCTCACCGCCCACGATGCTTTATCAGCACATCTGGCCGCTGAACTGAACATCAGCGAGCATGAAGAAGTCAATCCATGGCAGGCAGCTTATGCCTCAGCAGCCGCATTTACTGTTGGCGCAATCCTGCCCCTGATAGCCATCTTGCTACCGCCAGCGCAATGGCGGATCCCCGTAACGTTCTTGGCGGTACTGTTCGCCCTCGCCCTGACGGGAACGGTGAGTGCTTCCATCGGAGGCAGCTCCAAAACCACCTCTGCACTGCGCCTAGTAGTGGGCGGCGCCCTGGCACTAGCGGCGACCTACGGAATCGGCACCACCCTCGGCGCAAGCGGAATCATCTAAACACCCCCAAGACTGTCCAGCTATTGCCTAGACGTATCCGTCTGGCTCTTCTATTCCCGGAACTGGTGGCCGGATCGCTGCGGCCACCGTTGGTGGAATGCAGGGCCAAGGGATAGCCCCAGTCGTCACGGACCAAAACAGTGGGCAACAATTCACTACACAACCCCCGCCCGTCGCACCGCGTCCAGTCGATGTGAAGTGTTTCGTTCATTTTGCTCTCCCTGTTGCCTCAGGCAGGCTCCCCCTGCCGGCATGCTGGTGAATGACGCGCGAGATCTTCCAAAAATTCGCTTTACCGTTCGGTCCGCACACCCGTTCCCACGCCATCGAAGGTCACCATCAGGGTGCCAGCAGTTCATCAATGTCAAAAGGTTTAGCCAAATAGTCCTCCGCTCCGCTGTTCAGCCCTCCAACACAGTCTGCAGGATCACTCAGGGCCGAGAGGATGAGCGCCGGCGTAGCTTCTTAGCAACGGACATGGGATGGCTGAACCAAGGTCGGCAACAGTGAGAGCGTTAGTGCAGTTGGCTGTGGCGAGGAAATCCGACGGCGCTAAGCACGTCCTTGGCCTGAAGACGGAAGCGCGGTGTTCATTTCCGGTTTCTCCCCCGGGAGATGGCAAGACCACGGCCAGCGGGAAGAGATTCAGCATGATGCGCAACAAAACGTTGCCCCATGGGGCGGTTGCCACCCATGAGCCAAGATAGTTTCCCGGGGTGATCGACATTGGCGCTGCCGCGTTAACTGATTGACAGCTCTGGTGACATAGCTTACGCTGAGCGCATCCGGCCACTACCGTGAACGGTCCAGCCATATTGTTGTGGATTATATGCCACAGTGAATTGGGGAACCTCGCATGAAAAATCGCATTGCTTCGTTCGGGATTAGTCTCCCTGAAGCGTGGGCGCTTGATGACTGCGGGCGAGGTTCCCGGACGTCCCAACCCTTTAGCGGATCGTCATCCGTGGCCTCAGCTGTACGTTCTGTCTCGCACCGTTCGAAGACCATTGCCATAGACTGGACACCGGCGTGAGTCGCATCGTCGTTGTCGAGGATGAGCCTATCCTCGCCCGGCTCCTATGCCGAATCCTCAGCGGAGCCGGCCACACGGTCACGGTGGCTGGCACTGTAGCTGATGCCCTCAAAACCATCAGCACTGTTGACCCGCACTTGATCATTTTGGATCTGGTGTTGCCAGATGGCCGCGGCGAGGATGTTCTGGCCGAACTAATGCAATCCCGTCCTGCGAGTCAGGTTTTGGTGCTCTCATCCATGACACAGGTGGCTACCCGGGTGGGTGTTTTGGAGGGCGGTGCGGTGGATTTCTTGGCCAAACCGTTTGCCAACGCCGAACTGTTGGCCCGGGTTCACGCCCGCATTCGAACGGCCGCCCCGCCCTTAGCAGTCCCCCGCTACCTTCGAAGAGCTGGCGTCGAGATAGATATCCAGCAACGCGAGCTCGTCTCTGATGGGCGCCGCATCTCACTAACCCAACGCGAGTTCGTGCTCCTAACCCACCTCCTTCAGCGGGCGCCCGAGACATGTACCAGGGCCGAGCTTCTTGAGCGCGTCTGGGGCACCAGCTACGACACCGGGACAAACGTGGTTGACGTCTGTGTGCGCCGGCTGCGATCCAAACTCTCACAGGACCAAATTGAAACGGTGCGTAATGTTGGATATAGGATCGCGATCTAAAGCAGTCCTCGCCGCCGCGTGGGTGGTGTTCGCGGGCGTGAACTGTTACCTCACCTTTGTGCTGCCTGGCAAGGAAACCATCCCCTTTCATCTGGTATGGGCTAGTTTCGCGCTGCTTTACGGACTCTGCCCGTGGCCACGGCGTGCCACCATGATTGCCTTCTTCGTTGTCACAACAGTGACTGGTGCAGCCCTAGTGGGCCATGCCATTGCAGGGAACATCGAATGGGAAGAATGTACCGAGATCTTCTTGATGGCCGGTATTATGGCGCTGTTGATCTGGCATGTTAACCGTCAGTGGAATTCTCAGTCCCAACTGCGCGCACTGCAGCAGGCTGACCGCCACCGCAGTCAACAGCGGGAAAATGCCGCTCGGTTCGGTTCGCATGAGGTACGCACGCGCCTGACAATCGCTAGGGGCTACGCGCAACTCATCGCCGATCAGTCCACCGAGCCGACGGTGCGCGAGGACGCCGAGCTGGTGGTAGCCGAGCTCATTAAGGCGTCAGCGTTGGCAACCAACTTACTAACCCTGGTCCGGGTTGTGGAGCCGCCGAACACCGAGCCGGTCGACGTCGACAGGATGCTGGCCGTGATCTTGCGCCGATGGGCTATCACCGCCGACAGGAATTGGAGTTCCCGGAGTGAAGCTGGCACCGTCCTGGGCGACAATGAGCGACTCGAGGCAATAATGGACTGCCTGATCGAGAATGCGGTCAGGTTCACCGGCCCAGGAGACACCATCGCTGTAACAGCCGACCCCCTAGGCAGCGAGCTGGTGCTGACTGTCAGCGATACCGGAGCAGGCATCCCAGAGGCGGATCTGGGCTCCATTTTCGAGGTCTTTCAGACCGGGTCCGCTGCCGGCGAGCGAGCTGGGAGCGGTTTGGGTCTGGCCATCGTCAAGACCGTCACGGAGGCCCGTGGCGGCACCGTCTCCGTGGCCAGCACGCTTGGCCACGGCACCACATTTACCTTGCGGTTACCGCTACTATCTGTGCCGCCATCCCCGCTTGGGAAAACCGTCTCAGCCTCGGCTGACCCTGATCCCCTTGATGAGTCGGTCAATTTACTCAGCTGAGATTGGGACCTTCACGAGTACACAGGTCTGACTCCTGGTGCCTCCCCACGGCTGGGCACCGGCACGGTTCACTTTGCCACCACCACATCAATCACGGCCGCGGGCTGCTCGAGCTCGTTGATTCGGACGGCGACTGTGATTTTCCACATTCCAGCGACTGGCAGGTCCATTTCTGCTTGGTAGCTTCCCTCCGTCTCCCCTGGTTTGACTGTGGCAGCCAGCGGTCCAAGGCTCTGGTTTGGTTCCGCCACGCTTACTTGAGGCAGACTGAAGGGACTTAGAGGATCCCCACCAACGTCAGTGATGGTAAAGAGCAGTACGTTCGTACCCGCCTTACCAGCGCTGAAGGTGCCGGTGAGATGCCCAGTTCCAAGGTCAACGAGTATTTCAGTTCCTGACGGGTCCAGCACCTCGAGCGTCCGCGGATTCTGCAACGTCAGTGCTGAGGT
The DNA here is from genome assembly GCF_032458965.1 of Arthrobacter sp. lap29. Lineage (NCBI taxonomy): Bacteria > Bacillati > Actinomycetota > Actinomycetes > Micrococcales > Micrococcaceae > Arthrobacter > Arthrobacter sp. lap29. The sequence continues at coordinate 439,351 of NZ_JAUCEK010000002.1, read as the reverse complement.
GAGCCCAAGCACCATTACTATCCCAATAGCCTCAAGACGCACGGCAAGGGCTAAGCGGGACCAAGCTTTTCCCTTTATTCCCTCGTTTACCAGACGTGGGAGAAGTCCAAAACGGTTCCATGCCGCAAATCCTCCAATCACAGCCACGATTGCCAACTTGACCATCAACAACCGACCGTAGGAGCTTCCAACAAGAGTTGCCACCGAACCAACCATCACCACGGCCAGGATTGTCCCCGAAATGCCCAGCAGCACCACCAGTCCTCCAGCCAACGTGGAGAATCTGCCCAAGACCATGGCGGCCAGTGCAGGGTCACCTTTGTGCCGCCGGGCACGGGCTAGATGCAGTACCAGTCCTACGAGGCCGCCTAGCCAAACTGCTGCCGTCGCGGCGTGAACCAGGTCCGAGCCCATCACCAGCCAGCTGGGTTCGTACGCCTGAGTGTGGCCGATGGGTAGAACAGAAAGCAGCGCCACACCTGCCCCCACCGTTGCCGTCCAGCTAGAGCCCGCTCCCGGAATTCTGGATGCCAACAGCATCAGCAGTACCCCGGCAAGGGCAAAGACAAGGGTTAACCCCTGCCCCCCGGACCACCCGATTCCCCAGACGGCTGGATCAGCCAGATCTCCAAGACCCGAACCTCTCTCCCGCACCGCGCTGAGGGGCACGAGCAAGGTGTAGGCGCTGATGGCGAGGAATCCAGCCACCCAAGGTAGTGGACGAGCCGCCACAGTGGTCCGGGCAACGAAGAGATCGAAAGCCGTGAGTCCTATAAGGACGAACAAACCCAGATAACCAAAGGCGTTGAGTACTCCGTAGAGCAGGTCCACCCCTCCGGAGGCATCCGGGACGACAGCCGGAACCCCTGCGCCGGCCCTCCCGACGCTGAACGAGAGCACACCGGAAATGGGATGGGAGTCATCTGAGATGACGCGCCAGCTGAGCTTGTAGCTACCGTTGGCAAGTTTTGGCGGCAGGGTAGCCGTGACCGTGGCGTCCAGTTGGTCTACCTGCAGGATTTGGTGTCCGCCACTGCTTTCGTAGAGCTGGAAACCGTCAAGGACAGGGGCCACGGTTTCGCCGAAAACAAACTCCACCGAAGCGGGAGCTCTGGTGAGGGCTGCGCCATCGGCAGGCAGGGAGTACAGCAGCGCTGCGTGCGCCAAGACGGGCGTGGGTGGGACCACCAAAGCGAGCGACAGCATGGCGAACAGCAACGCGAGCAAGCGGCGGGCATTTAGTTTCGGTGCCCTAACTTTCTGCCAGCGCATTTGACGGGATGGTTCTCTGAGCACGATCGTCTCCTCGTCCTGTATGACTGAGCCCATGCAGGCAGCGTACCCCGCCGCCCAACCCACACGTGCGGGTTGGGCGGCGGGGTACGCTGCAGTGGTGCTAGTTGCCCGTTGTGAAGCTCCAGGTCACGGGTGCCAGCAGGTTGCCTGCAGCATCCTTGATCCCGTTGCCTAGGGTGAGCGTGTACTTGGTGTTCGCCAACAGTGTGCCTGTCGGGTTCAGCGTTGCCACCCTGGTTGTTCCGGAGTAGCTGACGACTGACGGGAAGACGGCGCCGTTGGAGCTCCGCTTGATGGTGAAATTCCCGTTGGCCGCGGCCGTGGCGGGCAATCCTGTGACTGCCTCGCTGAAGGTTGCGGTGATGTTTGCTGTCCGGCTGACCCTGGTGGCGTTGACCGCAGGGGTTCTATTTGTCACCGTTGGGGCGGGACCTGTGATGAAGGTCCACGTCTTGGCGGTGAGCGGGTTGCCTGCCACGTCCTTGACCGCGTTGCTCAGAGACAAGGTGTAAGTCCTATCGCTGATCAGTGGCGCGTCAGGAGTCAGTGTGGCAACCCTGGTGGTGGCGTTGTAACTGACCTTCGAGGCGATGGTTGCCGTTCCCAGCTTCAGGGTGAAGTTGGGGGTGCTGGCAGCGGTGGTGGGCAGGCCCGTCACCGCTTCGCTGAAGGTGGCACTCAACGGGGTCCGTTTGGTGGCCGTTCCCAGTCCAACACCGGTGGCTCCGGCGGCAGGATTAGTGCTGGTCACCGTTGGGGCGGGACCTGTGATGAAGGTCCAGCTTGTCGGTGCCAATGAACCGCCTGAGACGCTCTTGATGGCCGTGGTCAACGAGAGGGTGTAGGGCTTGTCAGTGGCCAAGGCCGACGTTGGGGTCAGGGTTGCCGTTCGCGTTGCCGCGTTGTAGCTCACCGAGGCCGCAACGGCCGTGGTGCCCTGCTTCAGTAGGAACGTGGAGTTACTGACGCCCGTGACAGCCTCGTTGAAGGTGACTGTTGGCTTGACGTTGTTCGCCACGCTTGTGGCACCAGCTGCAGGGTTCTGGCTGGTCACCTTAGGGACTGTGGCAACGGTGGTGGCAGTGAGCACAGGCACTGACACGGTGTTTCCGGCCGCGTTCCAGGCTGTCACCCTGTAGGCGTATTCTCCGGTGCCGGCGGTCTTGTCGGTGTACGTGGTGACGTTCGCCAGGGTGGCAGCAATCTGGGCGTACGTACCAGCCGTTCCGTTGGTAAGTGGCGCACGCTCAATTTTGTAGCCGATCTCGTTCTTCGCATTGCCCCACGAGGTGGGATCCGTGATCGAAACTGGGGTCCCATCAGTCCAGCTCAGCAACACCTCATTAGCGGCTCTGGTGAAGCTCAGTACAGAAGCATCAGCCAGGGTGCGTGGGGTGCTGACCGCGATGGGCCTCATCATGTCCATTTCCTCGTGACTGAGGATGTGGCAGTGCCACACATATTCCCAGCCGAAGTTGGTCATGACATTAGTGATGGGGTCGATCGGGTTGCCGTTGGTGTCGGTGTTGTTGAACCCTGCCTCGTGGCCATTCACGCCGGTGATGGAGCCCTTGGCGCCTAGAGGCATCATCGGGTTCAATGGCCGGTTGCTGTCCGGGATGGCGAACGGGAGTTTCGGCAGGATGGGGCGGACCGCCACGATGGTGTCCTCCAATGGGCTGACACGCACGGTATCCTTCCAGCCGATTTCGCCAGGTTCAGGCGGGATGATGATGTTATCCCACGTGACCCTGTTGAGCAGTTGCACGTCATTGAGGTGGAAGTGCAGCGGGTGGGTGTCCACACCGTTGTGGGTGATCTTCCATATCTGGGTGCCATCAGCGCTAGTGGATATGGGTGCCACCTTGAGGCTGTTGATCCCCTTGGTGCCATCTAGTAATTCCGTGGCAGGGTTGACGTACGGGTAGAGGATTATGTTTTGCAGAAGCGGAGTTGCCCCTGGCGCCTCCAACCCGATGTTGCCGCTCATGCGCCCCCACTCATCAAAGTTGGCCGCATTCATCTCATCGTGGACACTCTTGCCTTGGATGGGAACACTGAGCTGCGGGCCAGCCAAGGTATCAAACTTGAACTGCTCGCCTCCCTGTTCGGCGATGCGGGCGAAGCCGTCGCACTTCGCTGCGGGGTTAACCGCTGCGTTGCAGTAACCGCTACCAACAAACGTCGATCCGTATGCCTGGTTGTAGGCGGCTTGGCCAACCACAATGGGGTTCTGACTGGATTCAAAAACTCCGGCGGGATTTCCCGCTGCATCGGTGTGGTGATCGAACGCCGCCATTAGCTTGCCCATCTGGTCAGCCGTGGTATTCGGCCGGTCGAAGGCAAGTGCAGGTGCCGCGTTCGAGACCTTGACCTGCATGACTGAGCGAGTGTCAGGTCCGTAGCCAGGCAGAGTAGAGGGTGCGCCAGCCGGGAACATGTCCGGTGCACCGGTGTAGTAGTCGTAGCCTGGGATTCGGCCCGGGAACGCGGCCGGTGCATCGTTGTAGAGAATCAGCGTCTTGCCTCTGTAGGCCGAGAAGTCAACGATCACGTCGGCACGTTCTGCCGGGGCGAGCAGCAGCGAGTGCTGGTCCACGTTGCCCACATCGAATCTGGTGGCGTCCATGATGAACGTTGTCTCATGGGCGGGAACCACAGCCGGGGTAGGTAGGAAGCCCCCCTCGTTGCCGATCTGGATCCAGTCGGGGCCCTTGGGGCTCTTTGCGGTGTCCGGAGTAGGCATGACCACCGGGTCGGTCTGTGCCAGGGAGAGCTCGCTGGCCTTCAGGGCAACCTCGGTACCGGTTGCGGGATCGGCCACGTACCACGAAAGGTTCCAGAACCTATCGTCGGAGCCATTGAGGATCCGGAAACGGTAGGACTTGGGGTCCATGGTGGTGGTGGGATACGCGGTACCGTTCACAACAGGGGTGTCATGGAAGGCCTCCATGCCCACAGAGTTGTTCGGTGTGGACGGGATCAAGGCAGGCTCACAGAAGTCAGCCACGTTCGTGTCGCAAGTGGGGTCAAAGTAGGGGTTGGCAATGGGCGGGTACTTGGCGTCTTTGGCCGGTGGCCAGAACCACGGTCCGTAGAACCAGCGGCCGAATGCGCTCATGCCGCTGGCGTCGCCCGGGTTCTGGGCGGGCATGTAGACGTGCGGCTGCCAGAGGTTGCCCTCTCCGCCCCACTTCTTCGCATCCCATGTGGGGTCCAGCTGGGCCATCCTTGTTGCGCTGGGCACGAAGGTCTTGTCCTGGATGGTCAGTGGGATCCCCATTCCGAGCCCTTCAAGAGCTCCTCCGGGGGCCATCAGCTTTTGCTCGGCGTCGTCAGTGATCATGTAGCCTGCTTCTTCACCGGCGTACACGTTCAAGCGGGTGATGCCCCACGCATGGTCGTGGTAAAACATCATTCGGGCGCTCTGCTGATTGGTGTAGAAGAACGTTTCGGCACCGGGCCCGGGGTCCGGCATGTCCGGGACGTTGCTGACGCTGACGCCCTTGGGATACGCGGTGTTCTCACCGGTTGGGGTGACCCACTGGTGCGGTGTGCCGTCGCTGATCCACGGGGTAATGCCTCCGTGCAGGTGCAAGGTGGCACGGTTTTCAGAGAAACACGTGTCCGGTTTCGGCGTCTCCCCGCACATGGGATTGCGTACACCGTCCAGAACGCTTTGCTCGTCTGCCGCCATGTCTTCTGGAACCTTGGTGACGGGGTTGAGAGTCATCATCTTGGGGCCCGCACCTGCACCCATCACCGAGGTGTCGACCGGCAGGAACAGATCGCCGCCTTTACCGGTGGGGAGGAGATTACGGAACAGAACACGGACGGGCTTGTTCTTCGTGGCGAGTATGGTTGGGCCGAGGTAATGCGGGTTGTCCACGCCGTTGAAGCTGATGGGGCTGTCGGGGAGAGCCGGGTCAATGTTGGCGTTGCCGAGGGTTACGTTCTTACCCGGGACAACGCTGGTTGAGAGCTGGACATAACCGCGAAGAAGGGTGGCCGGCAGATCACGGTGGAACTTCATCCGGTACTGCACCACTGCTATTTCGTAATAGTCCGTGCCTGGGTAGGTGGTGGTGTCGGGCACTGCGACCGGAATGTACTGACCTAGGTCGTTGGCATTTGCCTCGCCTTGGCCTGGCAGTGTGTCCACGAACTTCTTGATTCCGGGGGTGAGGTACCCGGCGCCGGGTGTGGTTACAACGATCTCGGTGACTGAGCCCTTGACAGCAACTTTGGCTGTTCCGCTTGCGCCCTTGTCGGCAACGCCCACGGTGTCTGCAATGGTCACGGTCGGCGCTGAGAGGTAGCCTGCACCACCGGAGGTCATGTCGATCCGGGTGACGCCAATGGTGGCCACAACCGTGGCCCGCGTTGTGGGTTCGGTCTTACTGGCATCCGTGACGGTTACCGTTGGAGCCGAGGTGTAGCCACTGCCGGCGACGGCTATTTCAACGCCGGTGACTACGCCATTGGCGTCCATGGTTGCGCTGGCAGTTGCCTGCACGCCGTCGGCCAGGTCAGGCTTGGAGATGTTTACCAACGGCTGGGCTGCATAGCCCTTGCCTCCATCGGTCAGTTTCAAGTCATCAACTGTACCGCTGGCCAGCGCCGTTGCCTCCGAGCCGGGAGCAGGGTCGCCGCCTGTCAGAGTCACTGTGGGTGCGGTGAAGCCGTAACCCGTCTCGTTGACGTCTATGCCGGTGATGACGCCGGTGGCGATCTTCGCGGTGGCCTTAGCCACTGTGGTGGGGGTGACTCCGGCAGTCGTGATTGTCACCGCGGGCGGAACCGCGTAGCCGGCGCCTGGGCTGGTTACGCTCACACCTGAGATGGCTCCGGTCTTCGGGTCCACCGAGGCCGTTGCCTCGGCCCCCGTTCCCGGGTCGGTGATGGTCGGTGTGACATCAGCACCAAAGGAATAAGTGCGGTCGTGGGAGAAGTCCGGATAGTTCGTAGCTCCCAGCTTGATCGCCGAGTCCTTGGCCGGGGGAACGTTGGCGGCCATCGTCGTATCGCCGCTTGCTGGCGTGCTCAAGGTGTCACCGTTGGCGGGAGCTCCGGTGTCCACCGGAATCCCCTGCCCGTAAAAGCCGATCACGTCGTTTTTCTGTACAGTCACAGCTGGCACGGAGTAGGTTGTGACCTCTCCGGTGGTCACGGCTGGTACCGGAACCTGCAGCTGGTCGCTGGCGTATACGACTGTGTATTCTCCCGCAGTGCCGGTAGGTCGCAGCACCAAGGCGTGGAACAGGTTGCCAGCTGAGGTGGTTGGACTCCCGCCAGCATTGCCCTGGTTCCAGCTCTGGAAGTCGTGGAGAGTGCCAGCGGGCAGTTTCGTATGGTCAAGGACCACCAGTACCGGGCCTAGTGTGCCAGTTGGCTTAGCGTAGTCGGTGGCGTAACTACGCTCGGTCAGCGGGTTGCCATACAGGACCGGGGTGGGGGTTCCGACGCCGATGCTCACCATTGCGTCTGCCAGAGTTTGCGGGCTGTTTGCCCAGTTAGGGTAGGGCCCGAAGTAGTGCGGCACTTTCGTCGAATCGGTGGCGCTCGAGGGGACCGCGGCCTCCGCAGCAACGGGACCGGAGAAATTGTTCAGTCCTCCCAGCGGTCCCATGCTGCCGGCCAGCAGAGCGAACGTCAAAATGACGGCCGGTCTGCGCAATCGGCGCCTCGGGGCCCGGTGGAAGGGGTGGTGGACGGGTGTTTGCATGATGATTCCCCTAACAAACGGAGCACGGGATTCCGGGCTATATGTGACGAGTCTCATCCAGCACGCGTCAGAAGGGGCTGTTTATGACACAAGTGTCATCTAGGCACGCGCTCTACCCAATAATGTCTACACAATCGATGCCGTACTGGGGTTCAGGCCCCGTTAGCCAAAGTTGCACGCAACAGTACTGAATAAGGAGCTCGATGATTGCTTTTTTCAGGGATACAGCTAATGGTTCTGCCATGCTGGCCAAGCCTGCGACCGTTTTTATGGAGGAAAAAGTTAGGGCTGGCTAAGGGTCTTCTTAGGTGGACAGCCATGAGCGTGCCCCGGTTATCTAAGAACTTGGCGCGGTGCGACGGACTCCCACAACCGCCGTCCCAGATCCGCATCATGGGATGGCAGAACTGCTCATTTTGTTCCTTGTCACCGTCCCAGGACGGAGGATAATTGAGATTAGAGGTTATTCCACTGCTTCCATGCATCGGGCAGAGGACATAAATGAGCGTTGGGGCTGACGGTGGTGGGAAGGTCACCATGCTGTGGAGGGCGAGCACTCGGGAGTTGTCATTGGGTGGGGTGGCCGTTGCCCTGCTGTTGATTAGCGCGTGCAGCGCTCCCCCTCAAGCTCCCGCGCCGTCGCTGCCCTCTTCCGTTGCGATATCCACGGCAACGGTAACCTCCGCTGCCGCCCCCGGGCCATCCAACTCCACGCCATCCAACTCCGGGCCATCCAACTCCGCGCCATCCAACTCCGCGCCATCCACCCCCGGGCCATCCGCGAGCACCGTCGGTGCCAGCGGCGATGAGCCTGCGAGAGGCAGCGGGGCGAACAACGGCAGCTCACTCGCCTGGGTGCCTCCGGGACCAGTTGACCCCGCCGATCCCCCGCAAGCTCAGTGGTATGTGTTGCTGCAGAACAAGGACTGTGCCGGCTTGGACATGGCCGTCAGCCCACGCAAGGCCAGTAGTGCTGATGGATTCGCCCTGTGGAGTGCCGTGAGCTCAATCTGCCGTGCCGTCGAGCAAGGCGACGCCTCCGGATGGAGGGACGCTGCAACTAGGCTGTCCGCACTGATCCAGCCTGGCCCTGAACGGTGCCTGGACAGGACCGCCTACAACCTTGTGGCATCATTTCTCGCCGCGCACGCCCAAAACCCCACAGAATCTCCGCCGCCATGGAATGGGTCCAGCACTGCGTGCCCGTTGGGCTTAGCCGGGCTGGATGCCCTCGACGGCCAAGGACCCACGGGCAAGCCCTCGAGTGGACTCGCTGGCGGCCGGTTCCAGCTGGCCGGGCGCTTTGTGGACGTAGTCACGGTGATGGTTGGCGGTCAGCCGGTGGGGGTCGAGGCAGACCCTGCACGGCCGGGACGCTGGATGGTGGTGATTCCCCCGGCCGCCGTGGCAGGCCAGGTCCAGGTGACGGCCGCCGGTTCTGGCGGACCGATCCCCGGCTCTCTGACATTCACATACCTCCGGGATCCGGAGGCAACCACCGCGCCTGAGCCACCACGTGGCAGTTCCACCACCACGCCAAACATTGCCAGCAGTACCCCGCAGACATCAAAAGGCAGTGGCTGACGGGTGCCAACCGAAGTGAAAGCTCAGGCCATGGGGCCGGGCGACGGCGCAGGACCCGACGGTCCGGGAGTTCCACTGAGCAACCTAGTGAGCTCAGGGGCGTCACCGCCACTGCCGTGGATGGCGGTCTGCAGGTACTGAGCAAGCGCACCCATTTCCTCCGATGAGCCCCGGGTGGGGCCTGCGAACCACAATTCCCCCCTCGGGCTAGCCAATACCCGCCTCCAGTAGGCAACAGCGAACGCCGCCGGCAAACGCAGGTAGAGGGCCCGCAGATTAGCCGGGACCTGCGTGTTTCCGCCAGCCTGCAGGGCCCGGAAAGCCTGAGCTGTGGCATGCACCATCAAGCGCAGAGTTTCCCTGTCGGCAGCCAACCGGGGCGCATCAGTGCCGAACTTGTACAGTGCGTAGGCCATGGGGACAATGAAGGCGGCGTGAGCCAGAAGCCAGCCGGGCATATCGGTGGCGATCGCGGCCGGAAAACCGGCTTCTTCCATCACTTTTTTCAGGCCCAGCGTGCGCTGCGAAATAGCGCCGCCCGGCTCAGCCAGCATTGTCTTTTGCTGTTTGATCAGGACATATCGGGTTATTGCCCCGTCTTGGACGCCGCCAGCGGCCGGGAAGCCCAGCAAGACACGGCCGCCCAGTGCCTGGACAAGCTGGCCTTCGAGCCCAGCGGTGTTACCCATAAACAACACGTCGGATCCGTCGTCCATGATGCCCAGCACCGGCAAGGCGCTTGTGAGCTGCCCTGCCCGGACAGCGACCACTACGACGTCGTACCTGTCTTCCACGCCAAGCGCACCTATTGCCCTGATTGGCAATGCGATTTGCTCCCGTGACTCAGAGTCAGCCACAACCAGCCCTGCATCTTGGAGCTGAGCCAGTCTCTGGCCGCGGGCCAGCATCACCACCTCGTGTCCGGCGCCCATCAGCTTTGCCGCGTATACACTGCCGATCACTCCGGCTCCCAGCACGAGAATCCTCATGAGCTGTCCCTTTCCTCAAGCGACACTGTCAAAACCACAGGCGGCCCGCCTCCCGGCGTCGTTTCCCCAGCCAAACCCCGCAGGGCCCACAAGCTTAAGGTGTTAATTGCCACAGTATGCCTGCCGGGCGCGGAGTTCCACCATCAATTCCGGCCCAATCGACGCTCAATAGTGTCTTCCAGGAACCCGCGTACCCACTTCGCGTGCACTTTGGAACCTCGTGGTGGTTCTCAGTCCTTTGGGCTGGTTTCTAGCGTTGCTGCTGCGGCATGCACACCCATTCCTCTAAGCTCTGTCGCCCCCGAGCAGTATGCGTGGACCAGACGCTCATCATCGAGAGTCGGACCCGCAGAGAATTGCCCGCGCGTCACCTAAGCCTTGAACTAAGTCAATCGAGATTCTTATCACTGGCGGCAATCCCACGCCACATCTAGCGACCTGAGGATTTCCAATGGTCGTCGCCACTGACTGGGCATAGAAGGAACTACGTCACGCGAGCCATAACCTTCTACAAAACTTGGTCTGCCGGGGGTGGAATGCCGAGTCGTGGCCAGGGCCGTACTGAATCCGATAGCGGACGGGGGATCTGATCTTCTAATGAGTCGGTTACATCCATCTGCCAGCCTAGCGAGGGCACCTCGGCAAGCTATGCTCCTCCACCTAGCCTTTGCGAGCCTCTTCGTCTGCTATTTTTGAGCGCATGAGCGAACTAGTGGGCTTCCATGACAATGAACCGCACACACCTAATCTCGCCGGGCGCCTGAACTGGTTGCGGGCCGGTGTCCTCGGCGCCAACGACGGCATAGTATCCGTCGCCGCCACCGTCGTGGGAGTCGCCGGCGTGACCAACTCACCCACCCCCATTCTTGTCGCTGGAATCGCCGCACTGGTTGGCGGCGCTGTTTCCATGGCATTAGGGGAATACGTGTCCGTGAGCAGCCAGCGGGACAGCCAACGGGCCCTTATCGAGAAGGAACGCCGCGAACTGGCTGAAGATCCTGAAGCTGAATTGGCGGAACTCACCGAGATCTACCGCACCCAAGGCCTCAGCGAAGCCACTGCAACACAGGTGGCCCTTGAGCTCACCGCCCACGATGCTTTATCAGCACATCTGGCCGCTGAACTGAACATCAGCGAGCATGAAGAAGTCAATCCATGGCAGGCAGCTTATGCCTCAGCAGCCGCATTTACTGTTGGCGCAATCCTGCCCCTGATAGCCATCTTGCTACCGCCAGCGGAATGGCGGATCCCCGTAACGTTCTTGGCGGTACTGTTCGCCCTCGCCCTGACGGGAACGGTGAGTGCTTCCATCGGAGGCAGCTCCAAAACCACCTCTGCACTGCGCCTAGTAGTTGGCGGCGCCCTGGCACTAGCGGCGACCTACGGAATTGGCACCGCCCTCGGCGCAAGCGGAATCATCTAAACACCCCCCAAGACTGTCCAGCTATTGCCTAGACGTATCCGTCTGGCTCTTCCACTTTCGGACTCTTCTACTGTCGGGGTTTGGCTCGCTGCTGGGTCAGGCTAAGTGCCAGTTTGGGACACAAATGGACAGCCTCTCGGGCAGCTTCAAGATTCCCAGAACTGATGGCCGGATCGCTGCGGCCACCGTTGGTGGAATGCAAGGCCAAGGGATAGCCCCAGTCATCGCGGACCAAAACAGTGGGCAATAGTTCGGTGCACAGCCCCCGCCCGTCGCACCTGGTCCAGTCGATGTGAAGTAGTTCAGTCATAGTGACCGCCTGGTTTGTCTGGTGCAGGTGCCTGAAAGGTGGGCCTTCACGTCCTCGGAGAATATCTCCAAGGCACTGCTGACAAGCTGTGCTGTTCCATCTGGATGATGGCAGGCACCGCGGCCACCAACGAGCTTGGTGAGACGTTCCAGTTCAAGAACAAGCTGTGGGTTTCGGTCCCCGTAAGCGATGGCGCTCAGGACACGGGCCATGGCCGGCAGGCCAAACATGCAGGGGCCACATTGTTTCGCAGAGGCGTGTGCTAGGTAGTCAAGGATCCTTGCCGTAGCCTCAAGCCCGCAGTTCCGCGCAGGCAGTACATGGAGCACTCCCGCGCCGGGGTTTACCACGTTCTCCCCCGGCCCCGAGGGAGACAGCCGGCAATCCAAGTCTCGGACCCACCGGCCGTGATAGCCGCCCACCAGCACTGCGCCCACCGTGCCAAGATCCACTCCGGCACCTGATAGTACGTCGCAGAGTCGTGCGTCCCCTTCCACTTCCAAGATCTGCCCAGCGCCCTGACCGGACACCGAGACGAGCCGGGTTCCGGGGTCCCGTTCCGATCCTGCTCCCCGGAACCACCCAGACCCGTGCCGGGCAATGAGGGCAACATGAGCCAGCGTTTCCACGTTCAACACTAGGGTGGGCCTGCCTTTGAGCCCTGCTTCGCTGAGCCGATTGCGGTTGTCCAGCGGCAGGGCAAGGCCGGTGGCGATGCTGTTGACCACTGCACTTGCCTCACCTGAAATGAACGTTTCCGCGGCTCCTACCACCTTGATTTTGCGGGCATCGCGGCGCTCAGCCACGGCGGCTTCTACCGCGGGCATGGCGGCCGGTGCTGTGTAGATGTAGAGCAGCGATGCTGATACGGCCCGCCCGGCGATCAGGAGTCCGTCAATGACCAGGTGGGGTGCATGGGCAAGCAGGGTCTTATCCTTAAAGCTGAGCGGTTCACCTTCGGCACCGTTGGCGATGACTACCGGTTTGGCCGGTAGCAGCGTTGCGCCACGGCCCCGGACCGTGGCAGCAACTTTCCGCCAGGAGGAAAACGCCGCACCGCCGCGCCCTGTCAGGTCCGACTCTTCCAAAACAGGAATGAAGCCCGCATCGATTTTCTCCAGCGACACCGGCCCGAAGGCTTGTTCATGTTCTGCCAGGCCCGCGTTGGAGCCAGCCGCAAAAATCTGGAAAGTTCCGGCACTGCCTCTGGCAGTATCCACGGAAGATCCTGCTGCTTCCAGGATGGTCATGACAAGCCGCCTTGCCGGGCTTTGGCTGTTTCCAAAAAGTTAGCTGACAGCCTCCAGGCCACCGCCAATGCGACGGCAACAAGGGATCCCGCGGCAAGCACAAGAAACACCTTGCTGGTCCCGTCGGTGCCGTTGCCAATCGCGTGGCCAAGAGCAACGGGCCACATCGCGTAGCTGAGCCAATGGATGGCGCGAAAGCTCCGCTGGCCCAAGCGGTGCCGCAGCAATCCGGTGGCCACCACGGCAAGTACCAGGTCAAAGGCCACCGTGCCCAGGCCCTGCCAGAACGGCTTGAAGCTGCCCCGGAACGGAACAAACACATCAATCACGTTGAGCTTCGCATACGAGTCGAGCATCAACGCCACAATGTGGAACAGCAAGAAAACTGTTGCCAGCAAGGATATGTTGCGGTGCAAGAGCGTCACGGAGAACCGTGGAATGACAAACAGGGGCCTGCCGGACCTGTTTAGGATGCCCAGCAGGACTGTGACACTAAACAAGGCCAACGAGACCACACCACTCATCCGGCCAAAAGCCCACAGTGCGTTATCCATTCAACTCCCCTCCCCACATGGCCATGTTTTCGCCATAATTCTGGTTCCCGTCCTTGGGCCAGCCGGAGATGGCGGACACCCGGCCCCGAGCATCTACCAAACGTGCAGCGATGCCGACCCGCTCAAACCACTCGACGGCGCCAAAGCCGCGGACAATCCCTGCCGTGCTGAAAGCATTTGCCTCCAGGCACGACGACGCTGCCACCGACACGGTCTGCCAGACCGGATCCGCCGGAAGCCCAAACCTCGGGTCAAGAATGTGGTGAACGGTGCGGCCAGCGTGCTGCCACTGCCGTTTCTGGGTACTGGAGGTTGCCATGGCGTGGCCTGCGCGCAGCGTGACCTGCTGCCGGGGATCGCCGGGCATGTCTTGAACCAGCACCTGCCAGCCGCCCTCAGGCTCCGGTCCGGCCGTGGCAATGTCCCCACCCAAGGAAACCAGAATCCCGCATTCCAACTCCGCGGCAACCCGTTGTGCAGCACGGTCAGCGGCGACTGCCTTAGCCGTTGCCCCCAAGTCCAAGCGAAGATGTTCAGGAACCCTCAGATTCCGGCCCACAAGGCGCACCTGCCTCCAGCCAGCGGTTCGCTGCTGCCCCAGCGGTTCATGGATCACGGAGCCACCCGGGCCAAGTCGAACCTCGGCGATGTCCCGGTCGTAGCCCAGTGCTTCTAAGTCTCTACCCAGGGTGGGATCCACGTCGCCATCAGTCCACGCGGCGGCATCGAGCGCAGACTCAACCAGCGTAGCCAGCAACGCGCTCACTGTCGTCCCGGCGGCTAGGTCCGGCTGCAAACGCACAAGTTCCGAGTCTTTTCGGAATCGGCTGCAGGCGTCGTCGACGCCTGCAATTTCTTCTCGGACCAGCCGTTCGGCGGCGGATGCCAGCCCGGAGTCAGTAACGGTGATGGACGCTTCCAAGCCCCACACCGTCCATGACTTGGAGCCCATTTCAGGACCCCGACGAAGTGCCGTTGGTGGGTCCATCGTTGCCAGACTGCACCGAACTGCCACCGGAGTATCCGAGGTAGGAGCCGCTGCCGTGGCTTGGTGCTTGGATTTGTGATGTGCCTCCGTTGTCATCGCTGGTTCCGGATTTGGTACTTGCGGCGTGACTCCCCGTGGCCTGGTCCACGGCAATGGCACCAATGCCGACAACCGCAAAGCTGCCCACGGTAACGGCCGTGGTGATGTTTAGCGCCCATTGCTTTCCGCTGTTTCGCTTCGTCATGGTCCGCTCCGGTCTGGTTGCTGGTGAAGTATCCTAACTTCCATCATCCGCACGGAATCTTTGTGCTTTCTTAGACAACGCTGGTAGCCCGTGAAGAATGGTTCTCCACTACTTTCTTGCCAAGGGCACCAAGATCCTGATCAAGGCGCCACCATTGGGTGCGGTTGCCAACGTGATCTTGCCGTTGTGAAGTGCCACAATCTCTGCCACCAAAGCCAGACCCAGCCCGTAATGACGTGGTGGCCCCGCACTCACGGACTCCGGGCGCGATGAAGAGAACCTTTCTAAAACACGTGACTCAGTTCCCGGCATAAATCCAGGCCCGTCGTCAGAGACCTCAATGCACCCGTCAGTACCCTTGCTGCGCACAGCTACGCTGACCTCGCTCCTAGCGTGGTCCAGTGCGTTGGCAATCAGCGCGGTAAAGACGCGCAGCAGTGCAACCGGCGATCCTTGAACCAGAACGGGCACCCCAATGCCGGGTTGGACCAGCTGGATGGAGCGTTGCACGGCCTGGGGCATGGCCAGGGCGACTGCGTTGCGGGAAACCTCTGCCAGGTCCACCACGGTGTGAGCTACGGCGGAGCGGGGGTCGGCGGAAATCAACAAATCATCAAGAATTCCCGTGAGCAGCCGCGAGTCCTCGACAATTGCACTGACCTCCGTTGAGACGGCTTCCCTGGAAAAATCAGCCCCGGGAATGACCAGCTTCCTGCGCAGGAGTTGGGCGCGTGTGCTCAACAATGTCAACGGTGTTCTGAGTTCATGGCTGGCATCGGCAACAAATCGCCGCTGCAGGGACAGGCTGTCGGCCAGTGGCCGCATGGCCCGCCCCGCCATCCACACCGACGCTAGCGCAGCCAGTAAGGCAGCCATCGTCCCGGCAACCACCATGGACCACGCCAGGCGGTTCAAAGACTCACGGCCCTCGTGGGTGTCAACGGCCGCCTGCACCACCTTGTCCCCCCGAATGGTGGTCAGCACCTCATAGCTGTGCCCACCCACTGCGATGCTCTTCCGTTCATCCGACTGCGAAAATTCCACACGGTTCATGGCCACTTGATCCGGGAGCCCTGCCGGCATCACTGGTGAGGCCTTCACCTGGCCGTCGTCAACAATCGCAACGTAGACACCCGCAGGTGCGTCACGGGGAGAGTCAATCTGGGTTGCCCCTATCAATGTTTTGTTCATGGCTTCGGCCGTGCTTGCTGCCACGATGGAGTACAGCAGAGCGCCCATCACGGCCAACAGGACCACAATCAGCACGGTGAACTGCAACGCTAAGCGGGCCACCGCACGGCGCAGCTCCAACACATCCCTAGTATTCACGCCAGTGGTCCCAAGACATAGCCGCGTCCCCGCACCGTCAAGACACACGATCGGCCCAGTTTTTTGCGAAGGTAATGCACATACGTGTCAACCACGCCACCGTCATCAGCGTCGGCGAACACCGATTCCAAAAGACCGGCCCTAGTAAAGACCTGCTGGGGACGGCGCGCAAGATGCTCCAGAAACTCACTTTCCCGTTCGGACAGCGCCACCATTCCCACGCCGTCGAGGGTTACCATCCGAGTGCCCACATTCAACGATCCACCGGGAACCTTCAACAGGGCGGAGGTGTCGGCATGGCGCCTGAGCAGGGATCTAACCCGCGCGAGCAGTTCCTCGACGTCAAAGGGCTTGCCCAAATAGTCCTCTGCTCCCCTGTTCAACCCCTCAACGCGGTCTGCAGGATTGCTCAGCGCCGAAAGGATCAGCGCCGGGGTAGCCACGCCTTTACGGCGCAGGCGTTCCAGAACGTCCAAACCCTCAATTGCTGGCAGACCCCGATCCATCACGATCACATCAAAATGTCGACTGAGTCCTAAGTGAAGGGCGCGTTGGCCATCACCTGCAACCACCACGTCGTAGCCTTCGCCACCCAGCAGCTCTGCCAGCATCGCCGCCAGCGCGGCATCATCCTCCACCACCAGCACACAAGGTTCTTCAGCCATGGAGTGAAGTATAGGCTCCGAGGCTGCGCTCGGCGGCACTTCTCAGCAACGGAATTCGATGGCGGAACCAGCAGCCCCTCACCATAGAAACCAGCGCCCGGGAACGCCCTGGCCATGGGGGTCACCTATTCCTGTAGTAGTCCTTCCAGATCAAGCGGTGCACAGGCATCTTCCTCGGGTATTGCCTGTCTCGTTCATGACACCCCATTGGTCCCCTGTCAGGTGGGCCGTGGTGGCTAGGGTGGGAAAGTAGCCGCCGTCGCCCAAGAACAGGATGGTGGGTGTGTAGTCCAGGTTGTACGGCAGCCCGGCGGACTGCAGGACGCCGTCGAGGCTTCCGCTTTGTGCCATGGCTAGCAATGCACTTGTCAACGCTGGGACTGGACCATAGTCGCCGGGGCCCACCCGTGCAGGATCTCCATCGCTGGCAGCGGTAAGGGCGGTGGTGAGGGAAGCGCCTTGAGCGGGTCGAGGACAAATTCAGTGGCCGTGTCAATGGGGATGCGGACCCCGGACAGGGACTGAAAAATCAATGAAGCCCAGTTTTTGTGTGGCATCAGGTGTCGCGTTGTACGGCGGGCCCTAGACTGCCGTGCCACTGGTAGCACCGAGTTCCGTCGTGGCCGTGGCAACGAAGTCCGACGGCATGGACATAGACAGGCTGAACGGCGCATGCCCGCCCAACACGTAGCCGCATGTCAGCGTCTCCCCGCGCCAGACTGCGAGCGCTACCGCACCGGCATCCAACGGGAACCGGCACGTGCGGCAGCCCGGCGTCGAGCTTCATGTTCTTGACAAGCTGGGGGCGGGGCATCCTGGGCGGGCGCCAAATCCGGACCAATATGACCAAAAGTCCCCTTGTGGTTACCAATACGACCAAAAGATTGATGGCGGGCCCGAACGAACGGAACATGAAAACAGAACCGCAAAGTGTTCCAGATCACAAGGGAGTGAATCATGTTCCGTTCTTCACCGCTCAATTCAGGGTCCGTCAGCCGCCGCCAGGCACTGGGTTTCGGCGTCCTCGGCGCAGCTACCCTCGCAGCAGCGCTAACCGGATGCGGCAGCACCAACGCCGACAAGCCGGCCGCCAACGCCGTCCCCGAAGGCTTCCCCAGCTACTATCCCGCCGACTACTCGAAGATCGTGGACGCGTCGAAGGCCGAAGGTGGCAAGCTCACCATCTACTCCAACACCGATCAGGAAAACTGGGCACCCATCCTTCGGGATTTCAAGGCCAAGTACCCGTGGACGCAGGTCTCCGCCGACAACCTGGACAGCGACGAGGTGTTCCAGCGCCAGTTGAGCGAGATGGCGACGGGCAAGGCACCCGCGGACATGCTGGTCTCCAACGCCGTCCAAGCATGGGCCAGCTACGGAGAGAAGTCGGACACCCTGATGGAGTACGACTCCCCCGAAACCAAGCAGCTTCCGGACTACGCACAGCTAATGCCGAACGTTTGGGCCATGTCATTGGACCCGGTGGGCATCGCTTACAACACCGCGCTCATGAAGGAGGCACCCACCAGTATTGCGGGCCTGGCCAAAACTGTCACCGCGGATGCGGCCGGCTACAAGAACAAGATCACCACGCGCGATGTGAAGGGTGCATGGGGCTTCACCGTCTCGCATGCCTTCGCCAAGGGAAGCTCCGACGCATGGACAGGTCTGGACGAGATTCTGCCCTCCGCCCGGCCGGAATCATCCTCCGGAACCCAGAAGGAAAAGATTCTATCCGGCGAATACGTGGCCGGGTTCTTCATCAGCTCCGCCGTGGGTTACCCCGCGGAAAAAGCCAGCGGCGGGCTGGTCAAGTTTGTTCTGCCCACCGACGGGACGGTGGTGCTGGGCCGCGGCATCGGCATCACCCCGAAGGCCCCCCACCCGGCCACGGCCAAGCTGTTCTTGGACTTTGTGCTTTCCGAGACCGGCCAGAACGCCGTTGCCGAAGGAGGGCTCAGCTCCTACCGCGACAACGTGGAACTCAGCGAGGGCCGCCACACGTACCAGGAAGTGGAAAAGCTGGCCGGTAAGGACGGCATCATCCGCGTCCCCTACACCGTGGTGCCGGATGCCGAAGTCACAGCCTTTGTTTCCAAGTGGAACGCGCAGCTGGGCAGCTGACACCCTCCGAGATCTCTCCAGCGACCAGGCAGGCCAAGCAATGACCATCACCCGCACCAAACGTGCAACCTCGCATCCGGTTGGCCGTTCCACCCTGCCGGCGCCGAAATACCCACGGGTCTTCGGCGTCGACAGGGGCCGGATCGTGCAATACGGCGTATTCATCCTTTTGGCGCTTTTTGTGCTTGCGCCAATTGTGCCCATCCTCTACCAGTCCTTCCGCGACCGGCCTCTCTACGAAGCCGGCGGGCTCCTGACGCCTAGCAACTATACGCGGCTGTTCACCGACGCCGGCTTCGGCCAGGTCATCTTGAACACGGCCATCTTCGCCGTCGGCACCACCGTGCTCACCCTCCTGATCGCCATCCCCATGGCGGTGTTGGTGGTACGCACCAAGCTCCCGTTCGGGCGGCTGCTGGGCCTGTCCATGCAATGGCCGTTCTTCATCTCCACCCTGATCCTCGGCTTCGGCTGGATCACCCTGTACGGCCCGGCCGGATTCATCAGCGTCCAGGTCCGCCAGTTCCTGGGCTTTCTGCCATGGAACCTGTACTCGCTGGGCGGCATGGCGGTCACCGAGGCCGTGGGCCTGGCCCCCATCGCCTATGTTTTCTGCGCCAACGCCCTGCGCCAGTCCGACGCATCATTGGAAAGTGCCGCCCGCGTCTGCGGCGCCGGACCCCTGCGCATCCTGTTCAAGGTGGTGGTGCCGATGCTGCGTCCGCCCATCGTCTACAGCTCCATCCTGGTGTTCAGCATGTCGCTGGAAACCCTCAGCGTACCGCTGCTTTACGGCACACCCGTGCGGATCGAGGTGTTCTCCACGTTCCTGTACACCAACGGGCTGCAGTCCATCCAGCCCGACTACGGCATCCTCGGCGCGGCCTCCACCATCATCCTGGCCGTCACCATCGGCACCGTCGCCATCCAGGCCAAGGTGCTCAAGAACGCCCGGCGCTTCATCTCCGTCAGGGGCAAGGCAACGCGCCCCCGGCTGCTGGACCTGGGCAAGTTCAAGTGGGTGGCCGCCGTCGCGATCGTCATTTACATTGTGTTCGGTGCCTTGCTGCCCATTCTGGGTCTGGTGTTCCGCTCCTTCACCATGATCTTCACCCCGCTGGCGAACCCGTTCGATTCGCTGACGCTCTCCAACTACGAGCGCGTCTTCACGTTCCCGGTCTACGTCCAGTCCATCACCAACAGCGTCATCATCGCCGCCGTGGGCGCAACGCTCGTGAGCATACTGGCACTGCTGGCCGTCCTCGTGGCACGCCGCTCACCGTTCAGGTTTGCCCGCAGCGTGGAGTACCTGGCCTTGATTCCGCAGGCCATGCCCGGCATCATCGTGGGCATCGGCTTCTTCTGGGTCTTCGCGCTCATGCCCGGCGGCGGTCTGGTGCAGGGCACCCTGATGGCTGTCATCATCGCTTTCGGACTGCGTGCACTCCCGACGGCGTTCGGCTCTATTGCCCCGGCCATCATGCAGATTGGCCACGAGCTCGACGACGCCGCCCGCACCTCGGGTGCCGACTGGTTCGGTGCCTTCTTCCGCATCCTGCGCACGTTGTTAAAGCCGGCTTTTGTGGGCGCGCTCATCCTGGTCTTCGTGACCATGATGAAGGAATACTCCGCCGCGCTGTTCCTCTCCTCTGCCAACACCGGCGTCATCGGCACCACCATGCTCGACCTCTGGGTCCAAGGCAACACCGGCTCCGTTGCCGCCCTGGCCACCATCCAAATTGCCATAACCGCAGTGTTCGTCGCCGTGGCGAACCTGTTCATGAAGGGACACTCCGATGCCTGAAGTACACGTAAAGGACCTGCACAAAAAGTTTGGCGACGTTACCGTGCTGAACGACATCAATTTCACCATCAAGGAAGGTGAGTTTTTCACGCTCCTTGGCCCCAGTGGCTGCGGGAAATCCACCACACTGAACAGCATTGCCGGACTAGAATCCCCTACCTCGGGCTCCATCACCGTGGGCGGTGTGCCGTTCGTTGACACTGCGCACAAACTGTATGTTCCCACAGAGGAACGCAACTTGGGCATGGTGTTCCAGTCCTACGCCCTCTGGCCGCACATGACGGTGGAACAAAACCTGGTGATGCCGCTGGCCATCCGCAAGGTCTCCAAGGAAGAGAAGGCTTCCCGGATTTATGAGGCCCTGGACACCGTGGGCCTGGCACATCTGAAGGACCGCTTCCCGCACCAGCTCTCCGGCGGCCAGCAGCAGCGCGTGGCCCTGGCCCGCGCACTGGTCTACTCGCCATCGGTCCTGCTCCTGGATGAGCCACTCTCCAACCTGGATGCCAAGCTGCGCGAACAGTCCCGGGCCTGGCTCAAGCGCCTGCAGGTGGACCTGGGCATCACCACCGTTTATGTGACGCACGATCAGGACGAGGCGCTCTCACTCAGCGACCGGATCGCCGTCATGTTTGAGGGCAAGATGGCGCAGATCGGCACTCCTGCTGAAATCTATGAAAAGCCCGCCACAGCCGCCGTCGCCGCCTTTGTGGGCAGCTGCAACTTCTTCACCGGTTCCTTGACGGCGATCAGCGGCGGCACGGCGACCGTCCGCCTCGACAACACCGGGCTGGAGGTCAAAGTGGCCAGCACCCTGGCCTTGAAGCCGGCCGACGCCGTCACGGTGGCCGTCCGCCCCGAACGCCTGCGCATCACCTCCTCCTCCGATGCCGCCGGCACCAACGTGCTGGAAACCACCGTGCTGACCCGCTCCTATGTGGGCTCGCGTTACGAATACGGACTGAAGCTGGGCAGCAATGTAGTCCAGGTGGTCTCCCCCGTTGGGGACCTCGACGGCGGTGTGCGGCTGGTCTTTGAGCCCGGAGATGCGCTGTTGTACCCGGGCGCCGACGTCCCCTCGGCCGAAGCACAAGAACTCATGACAGTGGCGGCATGAGCCGCCGGCCATGAATGCTTCCGGCCAGGCGCCCTCGCAGGTTCCCCGGCCTGGGCGCCTGGCCGTGGCGCTGGTGCTGGCGCACGCCGTCGTCATTCAGTCCATCACCTTTGGCATGCGCCCCACCCTCTCCTACGCCGTCCTGGATGCGGGCGGATCCCAGGCCCTGCTGGGCGTGCTGGTGGCGGCGTTTGCCGTGCCGGCGCTCATACTGGCATTGCCCGCAGGGCACATCATCGACCGGACGGGCGAGCGGGCTTCCCTGATCGCCGGCGCTGCGGCGCTGATCGCTGCAGTGCTGCTGGCGCTTCTGGGTGGCGGCTCGGTGGCCGTGCTGCTGCTGGCCACCATGTTCCTTGGCGTGGGCCAACTGCTCTCCGTCATTGGCGAGCAGGCCATCGTGGCCAACACCACCAGCCGCGGGCAATTCGACTCCAAGTTCGGCCACTTCACCTTTGCGTCATCACTGGGCCAAACCATCGGCCCACTGCTCCTGGCACTTCCGGGCGGCACTTTGGAGACACCGCCCATTATGGTCATCTTCACGGTATGCGGCGCGCTGGCCGTGGTGTTGCTGGGCATTTCCTTGTTCATCAAAAGCTCGAAGCGGGCACCTTCCACGGGTCAACGTGCACGCATGCTCCCCTCGGTGGCGGCGCTGCTGCGCACCCCCGGAATCCTGCGGGCACTGCTGGCCGGCAGCTTGGTCCTGGCCTCCGTGGACCTGTTTCTGGCATACCTTCCGGCACTCGGGCACGAACGCGGCATTACTGCCGGAATGGTCAGCGCCATGCTCGTGGCGAGGTCCTTGTTTTCCATGTTCTCTCGGCTGTTCCTTGGTCCCATGGTGAAGGCTTTTGGCCGCCGCCGGCTCATGGTGTGCAGCATTGCGCTGTCTTCCGTGGCGCTTCTTCTCTTTGCCCTGCCCCTGCAACTGTCCATGCTGATCATGCTGGCTGCCATTTACGGCTTCGCCATTGGCACCTGCCAGCCCATCACCATGTCCTGGATTGCCGAGCTGGCGGATGCCGGCACACGCGGCCTGGCCATGTCGCTGCGGCTGGCCAGCAACCGGCTCGGCCAGACACTGCTGCCCACCGCACTGGGCGCACTATCAGCGGTGGCCGGGGTTGGCGGCGTCTTCATAGGCACCGGAATCATGCTTGCCGGGGCGGCTTGGTCAGGGGCCGCCGTCGGACAAGCCGCAGAAGAGGAGAGTGCCGATGAACCCGCAGGCTGAGCCCCCACCGCTCTCGCAGACCGCCGCCCGCAAACGCGGTCCCCGGCACATTTTCTGGCAAAATGGGGGAATGCGACGACGGATAACATTGCGGACCCAGCTCCTGCTGCTGCAAATGGTCATTGTCCTTATCACAGTGGTGGGCACCGGCGGCGTTGCCATCCTTACCCAGCAACACCAGCTCCGCGCCAATTATCAGGACCGGATGGTCGGCGTCGCACAATCGGTGGCCGAGAATCCAGTGATCGTTGAGGCCTTTAACACCCGCGATCCCAGCAGCATCATCCAGCCCATCACGGAGCTGATCAGCAAGTCCTCAGGGATTGCGTACGCGGTGGTCATGAACGCGGATGGCATCCGTTATTCGCATCCCGACCCGTCCAAGATTGGCAAGCATGTCTCCACGGATGCTGCAGAAGTACTCTCCGGGGACATCTTTGTGGGAACGCAGACGGGAACGATGGGCACGTCGTGGCGGGTCAAAGTACCCATTTTCAGTGCAGGGCATGCGGTGATCGGGGCGGTGTCTGTGGGGGTGCTGGAGTCGGACCTGCGTAATGAATACCTCTCCAATGCCACCTGGCTGTTCGTCACGATCGGGGTCGCGGCGATCTTTGGCGTGGTTGGCGCGGCGTGGGTGACCGCCGTGATCCGCAAGCGCATCTTCGGCCTGGAACCGGAGCAGATCGCTGGACTGCTGGAGGAGCGCGAAGCCATCCTGCATGGGGTGCGTGAAGGCGTGCTGGCCGTTGACAACCGCGGACGCATTGCCCTGATCAACGACGCCGCTGTGCATCTGCTCTCCCTCGGCGACAAGCCTGATGTGGTGGGCACACTGGCCCGGGAGACCTTGGACGGCTCCTTGGTGGAGCTGTTGAAGGACGACGGCGCTGAACAGTCACTCATACTCTCCGGCGAGCGGGTGTTGCTGGTGCGCCGGGACGTGTCAAAGATCGGCGGCCAGGAGATCGGCTCCATCCTCATCTTGCGGGACAACACGGACTTGCACGCGTTGCTGCGCGATCTCGACGGCGTGCAGGGCCTTGCTGACGGGCTGCGCGCCCAAGCACACGGCTTTGCCAACAAGCTGCACGTCATTTCCGGGCTGCTGGAGGTGGGCCGTGTGGAGCAGGCGGTCTCCTACATTTCGCATGAGCGCGCGGGCGGGGCGCTCACGCGATTAGCCGGCCAGTCCGGTATCCGGGAGTTGGAAGTTGCCGCACTGCTACTCATGAAGCAGGTCCGTGCCGATGAACTCGGCATCGACATCACCATCGAGGACGCCTCTGCACTGCCGGCACTATCCGCGTGCGCCTCCGCGGAGACCCTGCGCGAGGACCTCCTCACGATCATCGGAAATCTGATTGACAATGCCGTCGAGGCCACGGGCTCTGGCGGGCGGATATCGGTACTGATGGCTTACTTGGCCGGCTCCGGTGAAGTTTCCATCTCAGTGTCCGACTCCGGGGAGGGCATCGCCCCCGAGTTGCGGGACCGTGTCTTTGCGTCCGGATACTCATCCAAGGCGGCCCTTCCGGGCGCCTTGTCCACCGGGCGCGGCATCGGCCTGACACTGGTGAAGCGGATCGCCGCCCGGCATGGTGGGGTTGTTGACATTAAGGAAGGGCTGGAAAGCACTAGAACCGGTGGCTCGTCCCCGAGCGGGGCCTTCGGCGCCCGAATCACGGTGTATCTGCCAGTCGACCCCGAGAACCTGGTGCCCGAACGGCTACTTGACGCCGAGCCGGTGGAGCCGGCATGAGCACAATACTGAGAGTTGTGATCGTCGAAGATGACATTGGCGTGGCGCTCATCAATCGTGAATTTGTTTCCTCCCACCAAGGCTTCACCGTAGTGGGAGTAGCTCACTCGGGCGGAGAGGCGCTAGAACTCATTGGACGCCTGAAACCTGATGTGGTCCTGCTGGACTTTTACCTTCCAGATTTCTCTGGCCTGGAGGTCCTTTCCCGTCTCAGCCCGGAGCTAGTGAGTTCCATGGAAGTCATCGCCGTCACGGCCGCCCGCGACGTGGACAGCGTCCGGCTTGCCAGGGCGCGGGGCGTGCGGCATTATCTGGTCAAACCTTTCATGGCGTCGGCACTCTTTGAACGGCTGGAGGAAGTGGCACAGCAAATCGACACCGTGCGGCGCAGCTCACGCGGCAGACTGCTGGACCAACGCAGCGTGGATGCGCTCATTGCCAGCACGGCCGAGCGCTATGCCCCGCCCCCGAAAGGCCTCTCCGAAGTCACGCTACAGCGGGTGCACCTGGCGCTGCAGGCGGCTGGCACTGATGTCTCGGCGGCTGAATTGGCGGAACTGGTGGGCATGTCACGGGTGGGTGTGAGGCGCTATTTGGAGCATCTGGTGGACATTGGCCGGGCCACTCTCACACCGCGATATGGCGGCGGGCGGCCGGAGAACCGGTACAGCGCGGCGTCCTGACACTCGTGATCGGGCTCGCCTGCCTTGATCGGGAAAGTGCCATATCCCCCACACCGGGTCCGTCATTATCGGTGCCGGAAAGCTCCCTGCTCCACCGCTAGCCCACCATGATTTCTGGCTCACATCAGCATGGGAGATGAGGCCGTCACAGCAGCCGAACTCCCCGCCAGACTCCTAGGAGCACACTTTCCCAGTCAGGATCCTCCAGTGGACCCTGACTGTTTCAGCGAGGACTTCCAATAGCGCAGAACTTTCAATAGCGCAGGACATGCCAGATACAATACAGAGACCCCTCACGCGCGGCGCAAAGAGCACCACCGTTGCTGGCTCAGTTGCCACCTATGACGAGTCAAAGACGGGCTCGGCCGGGGAGCGCACGCCTGACGAAAATTTCTGATTGACGGTGTAGGCGGCGTTTGCACCTCGTAATTTCAGCGTAGTTTTCAGCAGCCAGGAAACGGTCCCTGACACTGATGGCGAGTACATTTTGAGCGGGCTCTCTGCGGGCAAATGACCCTCGTTTATCCCTGCTGTTGGCACCTGGTCACCCTTTAGAATTTACTTGATCCTGGTGGTCATCGGTTGGGTTATCGTTCAAGGGATAGGCGCTGCTCCGTCGGTGGGGTGACTTTCGGTTGGATAGCTATGGCGTGTGGGCGGATGCGTTCGCCGGCATTCGGCATAATTAGTTCAGTGGTTTCTGGTCCTCGTTCGGAATTGGTGGTGTACATGGTGGCAGTTGGAGGCGTTCCTTTTGACTACTTTCCTAGGTTTTCAGACGAAGAGCGGACAGTGTGCCGGGACGATATGTGTGAGGCGTCCATGACAAGTGCCGTCGATGACGCCGGCTTAGGGGCAGGGTCGTTATGATGAGCCGGTCCGGTGAGTGCTCCGGGGAGTTAGTAGCCCGTGCCAACGGGGACGGGATTGTCCATCTCTGGGCTGTTCTGGACTTATCAATTCGATTGGCGGAGGTCTTGTTCGCCTCTGGGGCCGGCGCCGAAGAAGCGACGACAACTATGAGTATTGTTGCTGAAAGTTACGGAGTGGGTGGGACTACTGCGGATGTGACGCACACCATGTTGACGTTGACGTGGACGGACCCGGATACTCACGAGTCGGTTTCGCGCAGACGTATTATTCGGGAGAGGGGACTTGATTATGCGCGGCTGGCTTCTGCTGCGGCACTGATCACACGAATCAGTGATAGAAAGATTGGCATCGAAGCAGCCCGCCGGCGCTTGTCTGTGATTCTTTCGGGACCACCGCAGGTTCCCAGACTGTTGCGCAGAGCTGGCTGGAGCCTGATTGGTGCGGGTGCTGCAGTACTTTTTGGGGGTGGATGGCTGGTTGCCGCTGTAGCTTTTGGTGCTTCGTTTGTGCTGGAGGCGATCAGTACCGGGCTAGGGTTTCGTCGTGTACCGGTTTTTTATCAAAGCGTGCTCGGTGGAGTCATTGGTCCTGTTGCTGCCGCGCTTGTCCACTATATTGATCCAGATGCTTCATCTTCTTTGGTTGTTGTGGCCACGATTGTTGTATTGCTGGCTGGGGTCACCACGTTCGGTGCGGTCCAAGATACGCTGACGGGTTTCTACGTCACTGGCCTTGCCCGGATGACTGAGGCCGTCGTGATCACTGTTGGGATCGCAGCCGGGATAATTGGGACCTCGCTGTTACTGGCACGAGTCGGGGTGCCCTTGGTGATTAGCGTCAGCGAAGCACGATCTTCCCATGGGCCTACGGTCACGATCGTGGCCGCCATCGTTATCGTGGTCGGTTTTGCTTTGGCAGCCCAATTACCGTGGCGGGCTCTGGGCGCCGTGGTCGTTCTTGGCGCCGCTACAGAGTTCTTTTACTTATTGTCCATTGCAGCCGGGGCTGGAACCGTTTGGGGTTCGGCCCTGACCGCTGTGGTGATCGGCGCTCTTGCCTCGCTATCGGCTCGGCTGACTCGCACTCCTCCTCTGCCCACAGTGGTGACATCCCTCGTTCCTCTGCTACCTGGCTTTGTACTCTTCAACGGTCTCATGCAGGTTGCTGACGGGTCTGTGACCGGTTTGCTGGGCATGTTCACTGCGGCGGCGGTTGCTGGAGCTCTTGCTGCTGGCGCTATTTTGGGGCAGTTCCTTATAGATCTCGCCGTCTCGCCGGTTCGGGGCCCACGCCGTGTCACGGGTCCACTACTGGCCTTGCCCGCACGGTTCTCACGAAAACGCTCCCAGCGACGGGACAGTGAAGCCCCTCATTGAGGGGAGTTCGCCAGTACCTGGGTCGGGGAAGGCCTCCCAAGCAGTGCCGCATGATCCACGACGCCGCTGATGCCCTAAGGTGGTGTTGAAAGTTATCCAGTATGGGGTGATGACAGTCCTACGGCACCGGGTGGGAGAATTGCGTATATGGATCCGTTGATTGCAACGAGCGCCATTTTGATAGCGGCCATCATTATTTTCATCTGGAACAAATTTCCTCCTGCGGTTGTCGCCCTCGCAGTGGCGTTGGCGTTGTTCTTTTCTGGAACAGTGACTTTTGAGCAGGCCATTATCGGGTTCAGTGACCCGTCAGAGGAAACGCGTAACTGAACCTTTCCCCCACGTCACTTCGAAAGCGAGAACCTCCCCTCGCCCAAGCCTCAGGATCCACTGAACGACGTACCCTGCGCGCTAAGAGTCCACTGTGTAGCCCGCACCATCTGGCTCACTCACCCGTTCTGATGCCTAAGATGGTTCCAATCAAAAGTGGTGCCGCAATTCCAAGGCTCGTAAGATCCAGCTAGCGAAATCCGTACAATCCTCCCGGAACTGCCACCAGGAAGAAACCCAGCAGTGGTGCCGAGAAACGCGCGACGAAGAATGATAATGCGTTCATCGTGGTAGCGGCAATCGCTGTTGGTGGTGGCACACCCCACGATTTGAACATGGCTACACGCAGCGCCATATCACTCGGTGGCGGCGCCAACGCCTCCGTCGACGTCGCACGATAAACCGAGACACCCGGAGTAAAAAAACCAACGGCATCGCGTTCGCCCCTTGCCGCACCACTAAGACTGCAACAAGTGAGGTGGATCCGGTCCTTGCAGCCAGTGTAGAAGCAGATCTCGCCATGTCACGGACAACGCTGCAGATAGGGTTCCGTTTGCGTATGAAGGCCACAGAAGCCAGCGTTGGAACTAGGAGGAAATCGCTCCATGTCGAAGTCCGGACTGTCTCACACGAGGCTTTCCTACCACTGGACTTACGCTGTGCCTACGGTAGAACTGGTTAAGTCAGGAATAATGCTCCAAGCCAAGTGTACGAACAGTAAATCAGTGAAGCTTTTGGGTGAACGTGCCGGTGGTCGGAACACTGCCATGGTCAGCATCGACGATCGGTCCGAGCAACCGTCAGATCGCCTTGTTCCCGGTGCGTGTGAAAAGGATCTGGTGGCCAGCAAGGGCGGCAAGAGTGTTATCGGGACGCCGATGGAGCGGCACAGCAGCTTGGAGCTTGCTGTGCCTGTCGGCGGGCAAGAGGGTCCGACCGTCTCGCCGAATTCCCGATCGATCGTGCCACTGGCCTGCTCGCCCTGAGGCGTGATTCTTTGACGTGGGATCAGGATACGGAGATGGCCTTCCACGCCGAACTGACACTGGCTATTGATTTTCTCGTGAACTTCGCGCAGGCCCACGCACTGTCGGAACGACCTTCGAATACGAACCCGAAGGGGCTGATCCCGGAGTACATGCCAAGACATCGAGCTGACGAGTCACCAGCCCTATATGGACTCTATTTGCCGATCAGCACAACGATCGGCCCCTGGCAGTTCTAGAATTCCTGACACCAAGGAAAGCATTTAGCAAGCTACTCAACGACTATGTAACTAAGCCGGCTTGACACCGCCAACGCTCTCCCGCGGACTTGGATCCAAGAATGCGGGGCGTTGGGCGAGCAATCCAGGGTGCCCCACCAACCACGCCACCTTGACTTTGGCCGCGCTCCACCCCTTTGGCTTCTTCCCAGGTCCGTTCCCACAGCCTGTTCCTTATCGCGATGCGAGGTAACGAGCGGGGCATCCAAGTCCAGACTGAGCGGCTCCACAGCTGCGGCGGTCAACGCCGGGCCCCGGTCCTCGCGGGCTTGACAGACCGGGGAGTTTAACCCGCCCCACAACGTCTGGAATCCGTAAGCGAAGAGATCTAGGTTGGCCACGCTACGCTGAATGGAGCGAGAGATCGTAGAATTTGAGGTGTTCTTGCCAAACACGCTCGGCCTGTTTCGCGGGATGTACAGATCACAGCCATGCTCTCCACCGTGGGCCAGTATGAGAGCCAAGGACCCAAAATCGCCCTGGGGGAGGTAGTGGGCGCGGGCCTTGAAGAACTGACTCAACCTGTCCTCACACCATCGGTGGAATCCCAGCGCGTCCACGAGAGACGTCAATACGTTTGACCCGGCCTGTCAGATCAGCTGCTGACCAGTCGTTGCGAGAGTAATGGCAGCGGAAAAACTCCGGTCTAGGCTGCAGTGTCCACCGGTCCGGCCGGAGCCTTGAGCATGAAAAGGCGCTTTCCGAGGTCTCGGGTCACTGACCAGAGGACGCCTCGCGCATAGATGACACGGGACGAAGCCGTATCGGGCCTCGCGCGTTCTCAGCTTCTACTGCCATGCCTTTCTGAGTGGCCGTGAGCTCGCCACGGGACGCCATCTCTGCTGCAACACGACGGACCTCGCCCATGCTCTCGCGCCAAGCGTCGCCGTCACCGCACACTACTCTGGCGACCTCACTCGGGCAGATCGAGGAGTTAGCGCGCTTGCGTAGTAAGGCTCGAATGGTCGCAGAAATTCTTTCATCGAATGCTGTAGGTTCGCTCTTTTCCCACCAAGGTTGACCGCGTTCACCTAATGCGATCTTTGCATCGTTAACTCGTGCACGAGCATCGTCTTGACGGGACTTGACGGCGCGTCGAGCGGCCATGAGTTCATCGACCAATTCCTGACGCAGTTTTGGAGGAATGCCAGGATCGCTCGCTCGCCACTTCCTGCCCTTGATAAGGAGGTAGTGTCCGTCCTGAGTGACTTCCCCAGTCTTCTCATTCGGCACAGCCTGCCCCTCCCTACTAACTATTATGGCGTTACTCCAGCGCCATCAGTTCGTTGAATATCTCACCATAATACTGTCCGTGTTTTGCTGGCAAACTCCGAATATCTGGTAGTACGACGCTGAGCTGTTAGCCTTGCACCGCACCGGCAACGCACTATCATTCATGTAGAGCGTGTAATCAGTCGCCCCCACCGGTGGCTCAGCATTACTCGACACAGCATTGGAGCCCCCATTACCGACGTAAACGCTTCACATGATGTCTACTACGGCAATCCCGCCACAGACGACGACATTGAACTCATCGAGGAAAGCCTGCCGTCCGTCGCTGCCCGCTTCAAGAATAGGGCGGACGTTGTCCTGCATAAGGGCCGGTATGTCCTGCTCAACCGTGACCGCACACCCAACCAAGCCATGGTGGATGACTTGTTGTTCATCCGCGAGACTCTTGAAAAGGCCGGGCTGAGCTACCTGCTGGTGCGCGGCAACGACGAACGTCCGGTGATCTCGGTCGATTGGGAGGACCGAGCTTTGTTGCGTGAGGCTCTCGTCGAGGCCTCCGCCGACGAACCGTTCTATTCATTGACGGTGGACACCCGCAAAAAGTCCGCGGTGTTGGTGGCTGACGGGATAGTCGCGAGGAATAACAGGTCTCGGATTCTCCGCCTGTACCGGCCGCGATGGGAGCCCGAGGGCGGACTCACTTACGGAGCGGCGCTTGGGGTTCAAATTGAGCTGTGGAGCTTTAACGGAGAGGAGTTGGTGCTGCCCATCGAAAACTCGCTGACCCGGCGCACACTGTTGGCACAGGACGCCGTGCGCGGTACCGTGAAGAAGTATGGTCACGTCTGGCCGACCATTGAGAATATGTTCGCTGATCACGCCTCCGACATCGGCTTCGACATTGACTTAGTCTTCTCCTGGGTTGACGGCAGCTCACCTGAGTACATTGCTGCCCGACGCGCCCGGATGCAGGGCGTGGTGGTGGGTGAGGGTGACGACCATGAGGCACGCTTCCGGCAGATCGACGAGCTCAAATATGCGCTGCGCTCCATTTACACCTTCGCGCCGTGGATTCGGCGCATCTTTATCGCCACGGACTCCCCCACCCCGGTCTGGTTGGACGAGCATCCTTCGGTGACGGTGGTCCGCAGTGAGGAGTTCTTCGCCGACCCTTCAGTACTTCCAACGCACAATTCGCAGGCCGTTGAATGCCAGCTGCACCACATAGACGGCCTGTCCGAACATTTCCTCTACTCCAATGACGACATGTTCTTTGGCCGACCCGTCAGCCCTGACATGTTCTTCACCCCCGGAGGGATCACGAAGTTCATCGAAGCTGAGACGAGAATCGGATTGGGCGAGAACGACGCCGAGCGCAGCGGTTTTGAGAACGCGGCCCGGGTCAACCGCAAATTGCTTTGGAATAGGTTCGGGCGCATCACGACCCGGCACCTGGAACACACGGCCGCACCGCTGCGCCGCAGTGTCATGGCGGAAATGGAGCACGAGTTTGAAGCTGAATTCAGGGCCACCGCGGCCAGCACCTTCCGGGCTGCGGAGAACATTTCCGTCACCAATTCTCTGTATCACTACTACGGGCTACTCACGGGCACGGCAACGATCCAGACAGATGCCAAGGTGAGGTATGTGGACACGACGGCGCGGGCCGGCTTGAGGTGCCTGCCGAAACTGCTTGCCAAGCGAAACATGGATTTCTTCTGCCTCAATGACGGCAGTTTCCCCGAGGTCCCCGCGGAGGAACGCGCCGAATTGGTGACCGATTTCCTGCAGAAGTATTTCCCTATTGCCGCACCGTGGGAAAAGTGACACGCCCGCCCCAGCCGAATGTCACAGCAGCTGAGGTTTAGTGTGGCCCCGGCCCACGCCGTCGTGCCAGCACTGGGATGCCACTAGAGCGCACTGCGTGGTCAGGGATGCGCACCCCAGCTGCAGCGAGGCGTTGCTGTGTCTGCTCCGCACTGACCTGCTCGCCAACGGTGGGACCAGAGCCCAATGGCACGGTGGAATGGACGATGGTGTGCTCGTAGATGTGGACCAGGTTGTAGGCTTGCCCGCCGTCGCGGCCGCGGGTGCCGCCTGCCGGCACGTTTAGGTCCTGCGTGTAGCACGTGGCGGATGCAACAGATACCGGGATCCCGGCGAACATGGCGGTGGTCGAGTAGTGCAGGTGGCCGGCCAGGATGGTGCGCACATCCGAGCCGCGCAACACAGCCGCCAGCTCGGACTGCCGGCGAAGCTCAACGAGCACGGCGAGGTCCAGCACGCTGGGCACCGGCGGGTGGTGGAGTGCCAAGATGGTGCCGTCAGGGGCAGGCGTGGCGAGTTCCCCGGCCAGCCACTCCAGCTGCTCGGCGTCGACCTCACCGTGGTGGAAGCCCGGCACCGAGGTATCCAGGGTGATGACCCGCAGTCCGTTCAGGAAGTAACGGTGGTTCACTGGGGCGCCACTTGCCGGCTCCCTCAGAAGGCCTGCGCGGAAGTTTCCGCGATGGTCATGGTTCCCCATGGCCCAGATCACCTGTGCGCCCATGTTTAGGCAGGCTGGCTCCACAATCCCGCGCAGCTTGGCATAGGCTTCGGGCTCACCCTTATCGGCGAGATCGCCGGTAAAGATGACTGCCTCCGGCCGGTCACCTGATAACGCAATCTGCGCAAATATTTGGCGCAGCCGCTGCTCACTGTCCACCGCCCCGTACAGCATGCCCCGTCCACCCACTAGGTGGGTGTCGCTCATGTGAAGCAGAAAATGACGCGGTCGGGGGTGTTCGGCCTCAATGAAGTCCATGACTGCCTTAATGGTCGGGTGGATGCGGCGTTCACCGTGTACCTCTCATGTACCTCCATCCAATCACTTCCCACATGAATTCCGGGTCAACAGAGCAGTAAATTTGCGACAACGTCTGAGGCTGCGCGAACGTTGACCAATGATGGAGCACCGGAAAACAAGTCCTATAGCGTGCCGAGAGGCTATCAATTTCGCGGCGAGGGAACCGCCTGCGGTGGAGCCCGCGGCCCACAGCTCACGTCAATGTAACGGAACAGAACGCCGTGACGGCTAGCAGAAGGCGGATGGCCACAAATGCGAAGATCATGGTTCTTCCCCTGTCAGAACTGAGCACTGGGGCCCTTCTTCACTCACACTACGCACCGTGCGATTGAACCTTAAGGAAATCACCCTGCGGCAGGACAGCTCCGCGACCACCCCGGGACGAGAGTTGGTCCGGCAACTGGCCAGCCGACGTGCTATCAGGGGCGAGAGCACTTGAACGGCAACCTGCAACGATGTAGCCCAGCGGCCTTCACCCCGCCGTGGATCTAGATACAATACGAAAAACTATGCGGTATCTTTCTCCTCTTGGGGGCTTTTCTTGTTGCTTCTGCCACGGTAAGCGTCCTGTTATCTCCAATTCGAGGGACCCGCTGGAATTGCTGATACACCTCGCATTAGCGGGGATTAGGCCGGGAAAAGGCGAAAAGAGCGGCAAGCAACGTTCCTATAATGACGGAAGCGAAGCCAACGCATCAACCGCACGGCCGGTTGAATCAATCAAGTGTTGAAAACCCTCCATATTCGTCTTTTTTCCGGGTCCAAGCGCCACTTTTCCTACGGCAAATGTGAAAGCTTCTGCATGGAACGGGCTTTAGCCCGGACAAGCTAGAAGGCGCAACAATCTACTAGCGTGATGAAGTCCGAAACTGCCAGTTGAGCATGAGGACGCCATGAAATGCCACATTGGGTGCACCATGATCAACGCAACTCAGCCCCTGTCAGACTCTCGGAGATTAGGCGGCCAAGCGAAAACTGCGAGGACAGCAACCAATCCAACCGCTGAGCAGCAGTGAAATTGGAACCGTAACTTCTTGACGAAACAACCAGTCAAAGATTCTCGCAGAATTAACAATGAAATCTATTGCTGCAGCTCAGAGCATGTTAAGCGTTCAAAACATTCATCAGATATCAAACCTTATAACCCCGTTTAAACTTCACAAACCAAAAAGGCGCAGCAACTGCCCTCCGGGTCTCAACAACATCGACCCGCGGGGCAAGCGCACGCACCGTTAGTCGTGGCCGGCTTCACGCATCTGGCGCAGTTCCTTCTTCAGATCCCCTACCTCATCGCGCAGCCTGGCGGCCAGTTCAAAGTGGAGATCAGCGGCGGCACCATGCATCTGTGCCGTTAGTTCCTCGATCAGGTCCATCAATTCCTTCGCAGGGCGGGAGGCGGTGCTGCCAGAGGCCTTCTTCTTGCCACCCTTTCCGCCTGTTTCACGCTTGAGACGTGCCTCCTCCAGCAGGGCTGCCGTGTCCGCGTCTTCCCTGGCCAATTGGTCGGTAATATCGGCAATCTTCTTACGCAACGGCTGCGGATCAATACCATGTAATTTGTTGTAGCTGACCTGAATTTCTCGGCGCCGGTTGGTCTCGTCAATGGCGAACTGCATGGAGGCCGTGATCCGGTCCGCATACATATGCACCTCACCAGAGACGTTACGGGCTGCACGCCCAATGGTCTGAATCAGTGACGTGGAAGAACGCAAGAACCCTTCCTTATCCGCGTCAAGGATGCTGACCAGGGAAACCTCGGGCAAATCAAGGCCCTCACGCAGCAAGTTAATCCCCACCAACACATCAAAAACGCCCATGCGGAGTTCACGCAGCAGTTCCACCCGTCGCAAGGTGTCAACATCGGAGTGTAGGTACTGGACCTTGATGCCATTGCCCAAGAGGTAGTCAGTGAGATCCTCGGACATGCGCTTGGTCAGGGTGGTCACCAGCACGCGCTCATTTTTTGCTGTACGTTTGCGGATCTCTCCCAGCAAGTCATTGATCTGGTCCTGAGACGGCTTCACAATGATCTGGGGGTCAATGAGTCCCGTGGGGCGGATGATCTGCTGCACGTAACCATCCGATACCCCCAGCTCGTACTTTCCGGGAGTGGCCGAGAGGTACACGGTCTGGCCAATGCGTTCCTGGAATTCATCCCATTTCAGTGGCCTGTTATCCATGGCGGAGGGCAACCTGAAGCCGTGGTCTACAAGGGTGCGCTTGCGGGACATGTCCCCTTCATACATGGCCCCGATCTGCGGAACGGTCACATGGGATTCGTCAATCACCAGCAGAAAGTCATCCGGGAAGTAGTCAATCAAGCAATGTGGGGCGCTGCCCTGATCACGGCCGTCAATGTGCCGCGAATAGTTTTCAATGCCGTTGCAGAAACCCATCTGCTCCATCATTTCCAGATCATACGTGGTGCGCATGCGCAGCCGCTGCGCTTCAAGGAGCTTGTTCTGGCTTTCAAGTTCTTTAGTTCGTGCAGCCAGCTCATCCTCAATTTGTTTGACGGCCCGAGCCATGCGGTCAGGCCCGGCTACGTAGTGAGATGCCGGGAAGACATACATCTCGTTTTCTTCCCTGATGATCTGCCCTGTTAAAGGGTGCAGGGTGTAGATGCTTTCAATCTCGTCCCCAAAAAACTCCACCCTTAGGGCCTGTTCCTCATACATGGGGATAATTTCTACGGTGTCCCCCCGGACGCGGAAGGTGCCGCGGTGGAAGTCAATGTCATTGCGCGTGTATTGCATGCTCACAAACTTGCGCAGCAGATCGTCACGGTTCATGGTTTCCCCACGGCGCAGCGTGACCATCCCAGCCACGTACTCTTCCGGGGTGCCGAGTCCGTAAATGCATGACACCGTGGCAACCACAATCACATCACGCCGGGTCAAGAGCGCGTTTGTTGCCGAATGCCGTAGCCGCTCTACCTCTTCATTGACGGAGGAATCCTTCTCAATGAAGGTATCCGACTGCGGAACATACGCCTCCGGCTGGTAGTAGTCGTAATACGAGACGAAATATTCAACAGCGTTATTAGGCAGCAGCTCCCTAAATTCGTTGGCAAGCTGTGCTGCCAGGGTCTTATTTTGCACCATGACCAGTGTGGGCCGCTGCACCTGCTCAATGAGCCACGCCGTTGTGGCGGACTTGCCTGTTCCGGTGGCACCGAGCAGGACCACATCTTTCTCACCGTTGTTGATGCGTTCGGTCAGTTCCTTAATGGCTGCAGGCTGATCGCCTGCCGGCTTGAACTCACTGATGACTTCGAAGGGTGCAACGACCCGGTTGATTTCCTGCGCAAGGCTCATGGCGTTAACGCTACCGCGTCCTATGCACTATGGGGCACTTCCTCTGCCAGTTGTTCACCTCTGGCAGCTAATGGGGAGGACTCCCCATGACACAACACCAACTTGTCAGCCATGCCATGACAAAATGAGACTAAGCACGAAGGTGTTGCTTCAGCCACTTCCGGGGGCTACACGGAACCCATCGACATCACACTGCACACCACCGGCTTGAGAAAGCTTCCTGAGAGGAAAACATGAGCGAGAATCCCGAAAACCCCTACGGCCAGCCCGTAAAAACCCAGGCACCCTACAGCCAGCCCGGCCAGGCCCCTGCACCTTACGGCCAGCAGCCTCCCGCACCTTACGGCCAGCAGCCTGCCCCCTACGGCGCACCCGCTGTGGACCCGGGCAAGACACTGTCCATTGTTGCCATCATCCTGCCGTTCGTAGGCTTCGGTCTGGTCGGTATGATCTTGGGCTTCGTGGCCCTCTCCAAGTCCAAGAAAGCCGGCTTTGGACGTAACACTCTGGCCCTGGTGGCCGTCATCATCGGTGCACTCGCGGTTGTTGCTTCCATCATTGCGACCATTGTTATTGTCGTGGCAGCCATGAACGCCGTCAACGAAGTGGGCGGATTGGACCTGATCACTCAGGTTGTCAACCAGTGCCAGAGCACCGGTG
The DNA here is from genome assembly GCF_032458965.1 of Arthrobacter sp. lap29. Lineage (NCBI taxonomy): Bacteria > Bacillati > Actinomycetota > Actinomycetes > Micrococcales > Micrococcaceae > Arthrobacter > Arthrobacter sp. lap29. Next base: position 402,363 of record NZ_JAUCEK010000002.1, on the reverse strand, counting down.
CCGAATCCGTTGTGGTTGACGGACTGGAATACTCCTGCGCCGGCTACTAAGCCAAAAATAAGTCTCGGCCTTTCCCTCCGGGGAACCGCAGACTAGCAGGGCCCGCACCTCAACGGTGCGGGCCCTGCTTCGTTAGAGGGGTGCTGCTGCCAGCTCAATTGTGGCGTGCTGGCCCGGATCTGCCGAGGCCAAGAGAGTTGATCCTCCACCTTGCGGCAGCGGGAAATAGCCTGCCGCAGCCAAAGCAGCCAACAGACTCCCCCTGCTAGTTCCTCTAGCCGCCTCGATGACAAACACTGGTCCATGCGCCGAACAGGACGGTACAATCTCCGCACTCGCCCCCACTGCCACGTGAAGCCGCGCAAGCAGTCTGTCCCTTGCGCCCTCCTCAAGGGGCACTGACGCTGCCGCAGCGTGAACAGTGGACGCATCTGGGGACGCTGTGGCAGCTATTCCAGCTGCCAGGTTCACAGCAAACGGCACTAGCCGGTCAAACCACAGTGCATCCACTGCGCCAAGAGCATCCTCTCGGGTGCCATCGTTAACAATCACCACATCGGCCGCTGACATGCGCTGTTCGTCGCTGGCCTGGGCACCAATGCGCGCCATCGCATCTTCGTACGACATGCCACGATCAGTCATCATTCGCCGCAGACGGCTCTCCAATGGCGCTTGCGCAACCACCACCAGATGGAAGGCGGGGCCTTGCCCTGTCTCCACGAGCAGCGGAATGTCCTGCACCACAATGGTTCCCGGCCCGGCGCTGGACTTCAGTGCGGTGGCCGCCTCCCTCACCAGAGGATGCGTGATGGCGTTCAGGGCCGCCAGTTGTGCCTTGTCAGAAAAAACCATGGCGCCCAGGGCCGGACGGTTCAGTGCGCCATCGGCCAACAACATGCCGGCACCAAAATGTTCGACGACGGCGCGCAAGCCAGGTGAGTCAGGGGCCACCACCTCGCGGGCCAGCTGGTCCGCATCAATGACCAAGGCACCTAGGTCGCGGAAGCGGGCGGAGAGCAGCGATTTTCCGGCGGCAATGCCACCAGTGAGTCCCAATGAAAGCATGACTCCACACTAGACTGATTTGGTGAGCCAGACTGTCCAGCCCAGCCCCGGGCCCCCGCGGGCCACGCCCGGCCCCAACTCGTACACAACCCTTCGCGCCGGAGCCGATTTCCGTCATGAACTCGTGATCAAGCGTTCCCGTTTCATCACGGTGCTGCGCCGAGTGGACGAGGAGCCGTCAGCCAGGACCCTGGTGGCCGAACTGCGCAAGGAATTTTACGACGCCCGGCACCACTGTTCGGCCTTTGTCATTGGCCCCGGCCGCGATCTTCAGCGCTCCAACGACGACGGCGAACCTTCCGGCACAGCTGGCACACCCATGCTGGATGCGTTGGTGAAACGTGAGACTCGGGCTGGTGATGGGGTGCACAGCGCTGACCTCAGCGATGTGTGCGCCGTGGTCGTACGCTATTTTGGCGGCATTCTCCTGGGTGCCGGTGGGCTGGTGCGGGCGTACTCAGAGTCCGTCAGCAAAGCCCTGGAGTTGGCTCCCTTGGTGAGCCGGGACAGGCTCAAACTTTTCACTGTAGCCGTCCCCCATGCGGCGGCAGGCCGGCTGGAAAATGATCTGCGCAGCGCCGGCTACCTCATGACGGGCAACAACTATGACGCCCTCAACACCCATGTGGGATTGGCCATAGCTGATGATGATCTGATCATCAACACTGCTGTGGAACGCCTTGCCGCATTAAGTGCGGGGCGCTGCACGTTGGCAACAACCGGCACGGACTGGGTGGACACACCATTAGACCGGGCCTGACAACGGCTGCCGATCTACCTTTGGTGCTTCCTAGCTTGCAGGCGCGCACGTTCCGGCTGCAGGCGATCGAAACGGCTGCCGCCTGGCTTTGAGGACTTGCACGCCAAGCCCCCGATGATCAGGAATCCCACCCATGGGATCAATACCAATATTGTCAAGAGGCCGGGGAGATTAGCGTCGTGAAGACGCCGGGCAGTTAGCGCCAGCATGGGCACAAAAGAAACGAACACGAAGGTGATATAGGCATTGACTACCCAGTCACTGGTGGCTGAATTCACCATGGCCGTAATAACGAACACGGCAGCCATAAAGAATAGGACCCACCAAAATTCGCTGCGGCTGGCCCTGCCGCTGAAAGTTCCGTACTTCTTGTAGAAACGGCCCACGGCTTGTAGCGGGGTGGCCCCGACCATGGGCTGCGAAGCGGAATCTGCCGACCCATAACTCATCGACGGAGTCACATACGGTGGCACGGACGCCGGCATCTGCCATTCTTGAACCTGCTGCCCTAGTGGCTGCGGGGCTTGTGCCTGCGTCACCGGAACCGAGACCGGCGCAGCCTCTGCAGGGCCAAAGTATCCAGGGATTACACGATGATGCTGCGGGTGGTGTTCCGGATTGGTCATTGCCTCATATACCTCTTGTTCGATGGTTTCAACCCATCGTATCCGAAGGCATGCCTGCCCGGGCTAAGATCATTGACACAAACAGCTCAACAGGTTCTGCCCCCTTAACAGGTACGGGTCCCCCACCCGAAGGTGGAGAACCCGTAAAGAACTAGTGTGTGAAAGGCTGGGAAATTAGTTTCCGGTCAGCTTTTCGCGCAGGGCAGCAAGTGCCTCGTCGGAAGCCAGAGTGCCGGCGCCCGATTCGGTTGCAGCAGGCTCGGAGGAGTAGGAAGTCCCTGCGGACTCGCCACCTTCACCGGCGTTGTCAGCAGCTGCATCTTCTGCGGCGTGCTCGGCAACCTGCTTCTTGTGTGCTTCCCAGCGAGTCTGGGCATCAGCGTACTGCTGCTCCCAAACGGCGCGCTGGCTCTCGTAGCCTTCAAGCCACTCGTTGGACTCGGAATCGAAGCCCTCCGGGTACTTGTAGTTGCCCTCTTCGTCGTACTCAGCAACCATGCCGTAGAGTGCGGGATCGAACTCGGTTGAGTCGACGTCAACACCTTCGTTGGCCTGCTTGAGTGAGAGCGAGATCCGGCGGCGTTCCAGATCGATGTCGATGACCTTGACGAACAGTTCGTCGCCAACGGAGACAACCTGCTCGGCCAGCTCAACGTGGCGCACGGCCAGCTCGGAGATGTGAACCAGGCCTTCGATGCCGTCTTCAACGCGAACGAACGCACCGAAGGGAACCAGCTTGGTGACCTTACCCGGAACAACCTGCCCGAGGGCGTGGGTGCGGGCGAAGGTCTGCCAGGGATCTTCCTGCGTAGCCTTGAGCGAGAGCGATACACGCTCGCGGTCCAGGTCAACTTCGAGAACCTCAACGGTGACTTCCTGGCCAACTTCGACAACCTCAGACGGGTGGTCGATGTGCTTCCAGGACAGCTCGGAAACGTGGACGAGGCCGTCTACGCCGCCGAGGTCAACGAAGGCACCGAAGTTGACGATGGAGGAAACAACGCCGGGACGAACCTGGCCCTTTTCCAGCTTGTTGAGGAACGTGGAGCGAACCTCGGACTGGGTCTGCTCGAGCCAGGCACGGCGGGACAGAACAACGTTGTTGCGGTTCTTGTCCAGCTCGATGATCTTGGCTTCGATCTTCTGACCGATGTAGGGAGCCAGGTCGCGCACACGGCGCATCTCGACCAGCGATGCCGGCAGGAAGCCGCGCAGGCCGATGTCGAGGATAAGACCACCCTTGACCACCTCGATGACGGTACCGGTAACGACACCGTCTTCTTCCTTGACCTTCTCGATGTCGCCCCAGGCACGCTCGTACTGCGCGCGCTTCTTGGAGAGGATCAGTCGGCCTTCTTTATCTTCCTTCGTGAGGACCAAAGCTTCGACCTGATCGCCAACGGAGACTACGTCTCCGGGATCAACGTCGTGCTTGATGGACAGCTCGCGGGAGGGGATGACACCTTCGGTCTTGTAACCGATGTCGAGCAGAACTTCGTCGCGATCAACCTTGACAACGATACCTTCAACGAGGTCACCGTCGTTGAAGTACTTGATGGTTGCATCTACTGCGGCGAGGAATTCTTCAGCAGTACCAATGTCGTTAATGGCAACGACGGGAGTGGTACTAGTCTTCTCGGGGGTCGTGATGGTCATGTAGTAGGGGCTCCGATGTGGATAGTTGGTTTCGACGGATCCGTAGCTTCGCCGCATAGTACTCGCGACGTAACCGTTGCCGGACCCGAATATTATTATGAGTGCAGGGGTTCCTGCGCAGTGCAGTGCATATTTTGGGCAAGTGAGGACCGCAAAGGCCACCACATCACTCATTACATACCCGTTGAGTCTAGTTGTTCGGGAGTGGGAGCGCAAAACGCATCCGCCACTTTTCGGCAGCTTGCAATAATGGCGTGTGTGAATGCTTCTACACTTCTGGTCCTTGGGCCGAATGCATGGTTTTTGCTGGCCGTGATGTTGCTGTTGGCCGCCGTAGTGTGGCGTTGGGCTCTGGGCCGTTCACCGTTCCAACTGGTGACTGCAGGAGCCCGGGCACTTGCACAGTTGAGTGCCGTTGCTCTGATCATTGCGTGGCTGTCACAGCACACGGCGCTGTCCTTCAGCTTTGTAGCCTTAATGTTTGTTATGGCGGTCTGGACGTCGGGGCACCGGGTTGCCCCTTCGGGTCGGTGGTGGATGGCAGCGATTCCCCTGGCGGCAGCCGTGGCGCCCATGGCCGCTCTCATGTTTGCTTTTGGGGTGCTGCCCTTCAACGCGCTGGCCATCATCGCCGTGCTGGGTCAGCAGATTGGCGGGGCCATGTCCGCGGTCACGCTCAGTGGGCGGCGCATCCGTGACGAATTGCACCTGCGGCACGGCGAGACTGAGGCTGCTGTGGCCCTGGGATTCCGCTGGCCGACTGCCCGCTTCATGGTGGGCCTGCCTGTTGCCGGCGAGGCGGTACTACCGGCTGTTGACCAGACCCGCACGGCCGGGCTGGTCACGCTGCCGGGCGCCTTCGTGGGAATGATCCTTGGCGGGGCCGCCCCACTTGATGCAGGCATGATCCAGCTCCTCGTGCTGATTTCCCTGCTGTTCGTCAATTCCACAGCCGCCGCCATGACACTGTGGCTGAGCACTCTGGCGGCATGGGACCGACCACGCTCAGTGGCCGTTTGAGTGCACCTTTCCCGCTTGCCCGTGGCTGACTTCCTGCACGTAGGCGGGCAGGGTGCGCTCAAGTGAAGAAAGCTAAAAATTGGTCATGCAGTGCGCCGATTCCTTGGCGGCAAACAGCGCGTCAAAGGCGGCTACCGTCCCGGCAAGATCCTCGCGAATCCGGCCTGCTGCGTGGAGGGTTTGGGCACTGACGGCGCCCAAATACAGGCTGGAGAGTTCACTGACGCCCATGCTCAGCCCAAAGGGAACCGAGCCGTCCTCCGGGCAGCGGGTGACCGTGGCCTTGCCGTGGATTACATCGATCCGGAAGATCCCGGAGGCATGTCCCAGCGGGTCGCCCACGTGGATGGTCAGGCTGCCGTCAGCCCTGTAGTCACGCGCAGCCAGTGCCGCAGGTGTGTCCAGTATCCGCAGCCACAAGAGGTCCTCCGTGGAAGTGCGCTTGTACCGCCGCTTGGCTGCCATGGCCCATTCCAGCGGGTCCACTACTGGAGCCATGGACCACGTGATCACCTCAATTAAATCGAGTGAGCCCAGGAACTTCCACAAGGCCAGGTAGGCGCCGTCGCTGGCCGCGAGCAGGTCCACAATCTGCACGGTGGCCAGGGAGCTGTCAGTGCCCGGCTTGTACGTCACGTAGCCGTCAACAACTCCGTACTGGTCGTAGTGGAGCGCCGCCCGAACGTTCTTGACCGGTTCCATGCTCCCGTAGTTGCCGTGGCCCGAGGCACTGAGCCGGTACATGTCATGCCGGCCTATTGATCCGTACCGACCCGCATGAACCTTGGCAAAGACCTCATTGTGGACGTCCCGGACGGTGGCCGGATCCGCGATTTCAACCTGGCCTTGTTCGGCTGCCGCGGGCACAATAAAGTCCAGGCCGCCCTTGACGTTGACCTCAATGTCACTGGCGTGGGTTGCCACGCCGAATCCGAAGCGCCCGTAAATGGTTGCCTCGGACGCTGTCAGGGCCGCCACCGGGATCCCGGCCGCCTTGGCCTGGGCCAGGTCAGATCCCATCATGGCCCGCAATAATCCACGACGGCGGTGGCTGGGCCGGACCGTCACAGCAGTGATCTGGTGGACCGGAAGCAACGTTCCCCCGCCAACATTGAGGGTCTTTCGATGGTAGGCGTAGGTGGCTACCGGATAGTCGATCCCCCACGCACCGGCGGGTGCCACCGTGTCTTTGAGGTAGGCCCCGGTAGCCATCCGCTCATCGGCCTGCTCACATTCAACATACCGTTTGGCGAGCTCCGGGGTGGGAGCGTCCCCGTGGAACCCTAAAGCCACCGCCTGAATCCAGGCACTGAGCTCCGCCGGCACCTCTCCGTCCACGAGCCGGCAGGGGAAGGTGCGCAGCTCATAGGGGAAGGACCGCGGGGCCCGCTGGCGGGTGCTGTGTTCGTTACTCATGAGCTCTTTCATCCAGGTCTGTGAAGTGCGGGTCGGTGAAGTAAGGTGCGAGGCGGTGCTTAGTGTCCGGCGTCGTTCCAGCTGGCGCCGATGCCCACCTGGACTTCCAGCGGCACCTGCAGTTGGGCTGCGGCACCCATTTGTTCTGTGACGAGCGCCTTGACGGTGTCAAGCTCCCCGGGCCAAATTTCCAGGATCAATTCATCATGAACCTGCAACAGCATCCGCGATTTCAGGCCCTGCTCCGTCAGCGCCTTGTCCACGCCAAGCATGGCCTCCTTGATGATGTCCGCGGCCGAGCCTTGGATGGGTGAGTTCAGTGCCACCCGCTCGGCCAACTCGCGCAGTTGGCGGTCGGTGCTGGCCAGATCGGGCAGGTAGCGGCGGCGGCCCTCAATCGTGGAGGTGTAGCCGTCAATGCGGGCTTGTTCCACCACGCCACGGAGGTAGTCGCGGACGCCGCCAAAGCGGTCAAAGTAGTCCTTGACCAGGGTGCGGGCCTCATCGACGGAGATTTCCAGCTGCTTGGACAGGCCAAAGCTGGTCAGCCCGTATGCCAGCCCATAGGACATGGCCTTGACCTTGGAACGCATGGCGGAGGTGACCTCTTCCGGGGCCACACCAAACACATGCGAGCCAACGTAGCGGTGCAGGTCCTCGCCCTGGGCATAAGCCTCAATGAGGCCGGCATCCCCTGAGAGGTGGGCCATGATGCGCATTTCAATTTGCGAGTAGTCGGCTGCCAGCAGGCACTCGTAGCCTTCGCTGACCACGAAGATGTCCCGGACCCGGCGCCCTTCCTCGGTGCGGATGGGGATGTTCTGCAAATTGGGGTTGTTGGAGGACAAGCGTCCCGTGGCAGCAACATTTTGGGCGTAAGTGGTGTGGATGCGCCCGTCCTGACCCACCGATTTCTTCAGAGTCTCCACCATTTGCTTGAGCTTGGACGCCTCGCGGTGGGCCATGAGCTGGGCTAAGAATTCGTGCCCGGTCTTTTCCAACAGCATCTTCAAGGAAGCGGCGTCGGTGGTGTAGCCGGTCTTGATCTTCTTGGTCTTGGGCAGACCCAATTCTTCAAAAAGGACTTCCTGGAGCTGCTTGGGTGAACCCAGGTTGACCTCGTGCCCAATCGCGGCAAAAGCGGCCTCCTGTGCTGCGTTCATGGCAGCGGTGAAATCGGCAAGCAGCGTGGCCAGGCGCTCTTGAGAAACGTCAATGCCCGTCAATTCCATCTCGGCCAGAATAGCGGCCAGAGGAAGTTCCAGCTCGCGTAGCAGGCCTTCAGCGCCACGCTCCACCAGCATGGGGGCGAAATGTTCGCTCAACAGCAGGGCAACGTAGCCGCGCTGGACGGCGTCGGCGAATTTTTTCTCACCCTCCAGTCCCAGGTCTAGCTGCCCGGATTCCTCTTTTGCCGCTTCGAAGGAGACCTTCAGGTGGACTTGGCTCAGCTCGGCCAGTTCGTAGCTGCGCCGGTCAGGCTGGATCAGGTAGCCAGATAGTGAGGTGTCATCGATGACCCCTGCCAAGGCCAGCCCGCGTACCGAGAGCGCCTTGAGCGCTTCCTTGTACTCGTGCACCACCTTCGGCGCATCGGCTGCCAGCCAGGTGGCCAGGGTGTTCTCCAGCGCCTCATCGGCGGTGCTCAGTTCAACCACCACGGCTGAATCGGCACGTACCAGCGCTACCGCGACGGCCTCGTGGGCCAGACCGGCCTTTTCGCTGAGCACATCTACAGCTACGGGGCCCGGGGCGGCCTTCAGCCAGGTGGTTAGTTGGCCCGCCTCAGTGAGAAGCTGATGCTCGGGCACCTCGTGAGCCTCACCGGCATCCTCCGGTTCCTCCTCACCAAAAAGGTCAAAGAGTCGCTTGCGCAGGGTGTTGAACTGGAGTGCGTCAAAGAGTTCCTCAACAGCCTCACGGTCCGGGGATTGCAACAGGGTTTGTTCCAGGGCCACGGGCAGGTCCATGTCACGCAGCAGGTGGTTCAAGTGGCGGTTGCGTTTGACGTCCTCCACATGGGCTCGCAGCGACTCCCCCACCTTGCCGCCAATAGAGTCAACGTTTTCCAGGATCCCGTCCAGGTCCCCGTAGAGCTTGAGCCATTTGGCTGCAGTCTTGGGCCCCACACCGGGAACGCCGGGCAGGTTGTCCGCGGATTCGCCCACCAGCGCAGCCAGATCCGAGTAACGGTTGGGAGGGACCAGGTACTTCTCCTCGACGGCCGCAGCATCCATAGGCGGGATGTCGGAGATGCCCTTCTTCGGGTACAGGACCAGCACTTTTTCGGTGATGAGCTGGAAAGCGTCACGGTCACCGGAGACCACCAGCACGTCCCAGCCGGCGGCTTCGCCCTGGGTAGAGAGCGTGGCGATGATGTCATCAGCTTCAAAACCGTCCACCGAAATGGTGGGAATCTTCATGGCTTCCATGACCTTGATAATGAGATCAATCTGGCCGTAGAACTCCTCAGGAGTTTTATTACGTCCGCCCTTGTACTCCGTGTACTCCAGGGAACGGAAAGTGGGTGTGTCTAGATCGAAGGCCACCACCACATGGGTTGGTTTTTGCTGCCGGATCATGGTCAGCAGCATCGAGGTGAAACCATGCACTGCATTGGTGTGCTGGCCCGTGTCCGTGGCGAAGTTCTCCGGGGGCAGGGCGTAAAAGGCGCGGAAGGCCATGGAGTGGCCGTCAATCACCAGCAGGCGCGGGGTTTCCCCGCTGGGAAGCCCGGTAGCAGGGGCTGTAGCGGGCGCTGTGGCTGGCGCTGAAACCGGGCTGGTTGCAACAGTGGACTGGGGGGCCGTCTTGGCAGAATCACTCACAGGTGCCAGCCTAGTCATCATGAGCGATAAATTCACACCGCATCCCCTGACCGAAGAACTCCTCGCCGCAGGAATCCCCACCGAAATTCACGCCATGCTCGGAAAGCACGGCGTGGGCGCCCTGGTCACCAAGATGGGAATCGTGTTCACCGAGATGAGCGCCGAATCCATGGTTGCCACCATGCCTGTTGAGTCAAACACTCAAGTAACGGGTGTGCTCCATGGCGGAGCTCACGTGGTTTTGGCCGAAACGTTGGGTTCCTTTGCTGCTGCTTTTCACGCTGGTCCCGGCAGCAAGGTGGTGGGTATTGAGATCAATGCCACACACCACCGGGCCGCCAGCACGGGCTTGGTCACCGGCACCGCCACGCCCATCCACCTGGGCCGCACCCTCACCACCCACGAGGTTGTTATGAGAAATGACGCTGGCCAGCGCTTATCCACCTGCCGCATCACCAACATGATCCTCTCAAACTAGCCCCCACCAACCCGTACCAATCCGCACCGCCGGAACGCTCCGTTGAGCCTTGGAAGCCGTTAACTTACGACGCCGGGCACCCGCCTTCCGCAGTATGCAAAAGGTGAGTGCCCGGCGTCGTTCTTCAATGGTGAGGCGGGCTTAGACTTCCACGCCAAATACGTGCATGGCGGCCTTGTAAAACGGCGGCACAATCAGCACTATTCCGGCCACCACAGCCAGGATGCTGAACCCGAAGCAGACGTAGGAACCAAATTTGGCAGCGCCCGGGGAGTTTGCTTCCGGATCATCACTGACAGCATCCAGCCGCACGCCCAGGGAGTACATGGTGACGACAAATACGGCGCCAACCAAGGTGACGATGGCGACAATGACGAATCCAAACCAGTCAATCATTTGTTGCCCTTCTTAGCGTCAATCTTTGCCTTGTCCTTGGGAGCTTCCGCCTGCGCGGCAGCCTTGGTCATGGCCTTCAAGACAGCCGTATCGGCACGGTCCAAGGCCGTTTGCGCGTCGGCGCGGACGGCGGCGGTTTCGGCAGCACGCCTGGCTGCCTTTTCGGCCACCTTCTGTGCGGCACGGGCCTTGGCGGCCAACTTCTCGCGCTCCTTCTTGCTGGGGATGTTCAGCGCTTCACCCACGGCGTCAACGTCACTGATGGCGTTGTTGTGGTCAACCACTTCACGCTGTGACCTGTAGAACATGAACAAGATGGCGCCCAGCCCCAGGATTGCCACGATGACCAGGCCTACTGTGCCGGTGCGGATCAGCAGCGCGGCAAGGCCACCCACAATGGCCGCCGAAGGCAGGGTCAGGAGCCAAGCAATGCCAATCTTGCCAATGGCGCCCCAGCGTACTGTGGCACCCTTGCGGCCCAGTCCGGAGCCAATCACGGAGCCGGAGGCCACGTGCGTGGTGGAGAGAGCGAAGCCAAGGTGGCTGGAGGCCAAAATGGCGGCTGCCGTGCTGGTTTCAGCGGCGAAACCCTGGGCGGGCTTAACGTCTGTCAGGCCGGAGCCGAGCGTGCGGATGATGCGCCAGCCGCCGGCATACGTACCACCGGCAATCGCAATGGCACAGGCTGTGATGACCCAGAGGTGGGGACCTGTTCCTGCTGTTTGCAAGCCCGATGCCACCAGTACCAAGGTGATTACACCCATGGTCTTCTGGGCGTCATTGGTGCCGTGAGCCAGTGCCACGAGGGAGGAACTGAAGACCTGTCCGCGGCGGAAACCGCCACGTTTCTGAGTCAGCTTGTCTCCGGAGTCCGGGTCGGAACGGCGGGTAATACCGTACGCCAGCCGCGTACACAGGTAGGCGACCAGGCCGGCAATGGCCGGCGCCAGGATGGCCGGCAGGAGCACCTTGGAGATAACCACCATGAAGTTCACTGCACCGAATGACCAGGTACCGACGATCGCGGCTCCGATAAGCCCACCGAACAGTGCGTGGGACGAGCTAGAGGGCAGGCCCAGCAACCAGGTGAACAAGTTCCACAGCACGGCACCCATGAGCCCGGCGAAGATCATCTCCGGGGTGATGGCGACACCGTTGGGCCCGCCCTCATTGATGATGCCGCCGGAGATGGTCTTGGCCACCTCGGTGGAGAGGAAAGCACCCACCAGGTTCAAGATTGCGGCCAGGGCCACAGCAGTCTTGGGTTTGATGGCGCCGGTGGCAATGGGAGTTGCCATGGCGTTGGCTGTGTCGTGAAAGCCATTCGTAAAATCAAAGAAGAGGGCCAGTGCTATGACTAGCACGACCATGAAGGTGAGATCCACCCGCGATCCAATCTTGAGGGGGCAAAGGCGAGACTACAAGAATTATTGAGCAGGAAACTTTGTGCCACCGCCCATGACATGAGACAGCGCTGGTGAACCCAACCGCTACGATCCTACGACGATTTTCCCACGCTTGGTGCCCAGAACCCAAGCAGCAGGTTAACGGAAGGTGAACACGGGGTTAACCCCGGCACTAAGAGCGCGCACTAGCATTGGTCCAAGAGCCGCCTGAGCCGAGGTGCTCGCTATCCGCATCACCGTGACGCCGGCCCGTTTTCTGGAAGGACCCCTTGCAATGAGTAACCTTGAAACTAGCCCAGATGAGCTGCTTTGCCCCAGTGATCCCGGGCCTTTGGTGGCGGGCGTGCAAATCTTAGCGCCGCGCCTGGTGCCCTTGGGCGGCCCCCGTGCCATGACCGTGCGGCGAACTCTGCCACAACGAGGCCGCTCCCTCATTGGGGCGTGGTGTTTTGTTGATCACTATGGTCCCCATCATATAAAAAACAACCCGCCCATGGCAGTCCCGCCACATCCTCACACCGGGCTGGCTACCCTTAGCTGGCTCTTTAGCGGAGAAATCCTGCACGCCGACAGCGCCGGGAATCACACCTTGATCCGGCCCGGGGAGCTGAACTTAATGACTGCCGGCCGTGGCATCAGCCACTCGGAGTATTCAACGCCCACCACCCACACCTTGCATGGGGTTCAACTGTGGGCGGCGCTGCCGGACGCCGCACGCTTTACCTGGCCCAAATTTGAGCATTACCGGCCAGTTCCACGGCAACTACCCGGAGTGGTCATCAGTGTCTTCCTGGGCTCAGCACTGGGCGAGCACTCCCCCGTTGAGACATTCACGCCCATCGTGGGTGCCGAGATCAGGCTCGACGCAGGCGCCGCGTTGACACTTGATCTGACCCCAGGCTTTGAACATGGATTCCTTGTTGATACTGGATCCCCGAGCATTGCCGGCACCACGGTTGCCAGCAACGAGCTGGCCTACTTGGGGCTGGGACATGACACGGTGCACCTGGTTGCAGGCAACGCCCCTGTCCGGCTGCTCTTCATAGGAGGCGAGCCCCTCAACGAGTCCATCCTGATGTGGTGGAACTTTGTGGGCCGAACTCACGAGGAGATCGTGGCGTTCCGGGCTGCCTGGCAAGCCGTGATTGGGCAGGAGCCGGGCGGTGCGCAGTTTACTTTCACCCTGCCCACCGGCCAGCGTGATGCCCCTCTGCCAGCTCCGGCGCTGCCTACGGTCAGGCTGCGTCCACGCGCCAACCCGAGCTGAGGGCAGAAAGTTCCCTGGCCAGTCTTGGCTACTCTTGGCTGAGGTTGGCCCGCACGCGCGGGGCAACCTCAGTGGCGTAGAGCTCAATGCTTTTCATCAGGGACGCGTGCGGCAGCGTGCCGTGAGAGTATTTCAGATCAAACCGCGAGAGTCCCAGTGTCTTCGCTACCCGGGTGATCTTTTTCGCCACAGTTTCGGGTGAACCCACCACGAGTGCGCCGTTGGGTCCGGCCGTGGCATCAAATTCTGCACGGGTCAGGGCCGGCCATCCCCGGTCCTTGCCAATACGGTTGTGCATGATGGCATAGTGGGGCCAGAGCTCATCCATAGCTTCCTGGTCCGTTGCGGCAATATGGCCTGGTGAATGGACGCCAATGGGCTGGCCGGGCTGGCCGAATTCCTTCAATGCCCGGTGATAGAGCTCGGCAAAGGGTGCAAACTGCGCAGGCTCTCCCCCAATGATGGCCAGCATGAGCGGCAAGCCGTAGTGGGCGGCCCGCACCACCGATTGGGGGCTGCCACCCACGGCAATCCAGGTCTTCAGCGTGCCGGACTCCATGGCCGGGTACACGCTCTGCTGGTGAAGTGCCGGGCGTAGATTACCGCTCCAACTGACGGGTTTTTCCTTGAGCAGTTCGGTGAACAATTCAAGTTTTTCCTCGAAGAGCTCCTCATAATTGGCCAAATCAAGGCCGAAGAGCGGGAAGGATTCCGTGAAGGACCCCCGCCCAAGGATCACCTCCGCGCGGCCGGAGGAAACGGCGTCGAGCGTGGAAAAGCGCTGATACACGCGGATGGGGTCATCGGAGCTCAGTACCGTGACGGCCGAGCCCAAGCGGATGCGCTGTGTTTGCCCGGCAATGGCTGCCAGCACCATATCTGGGGCGGAAATGGCGTAATCGTCACGGTGATGCTCTCCCACGCCAAAGTAGTCAAGGCCCAAGGTGTCAGCCAAGACGGCTTGTTCTACGACGTCGCGAATCACGTGCGCGGCGCTCTTGGGCGCTCCCGTGGCGTCTAGGGTGATGTCACCGAAAGTGTCCAACCCCAGTTCGATGTGCCGGGGTGAGGAAGTGTTCGTAGCCAAGGGGGTTCCGTCCAATCTCAAAGAAAGATGCGTTTGCATCTAAGTGGGGAACTGTTGTGCCACTCAAACTATTCCCGCCGCGGCTAGTTGCGGCGCAGCTAGTGGCGGCGCGGCTAGTGAGGCCGAAACTCAGGCCTGCCTGGCCATGAGTCCGGCTTTGCTCCGGTAGACGGCCAGAAAACTGCTAATTCGCCGGATGGCTTCTTCAATGTCACCCACGGAAGGCAGGATGACGAAGCGGAAGTGGTCAGGGGTGGGCCAGTGGAACGCGGTGCCGTGGCTGACCAAGATTTTCTGATCCTGCAGCAGATCGATCACAAATTTCTCATCCGAGTCAATGGGGTAGATCGCCGGATCGAGCTTGACGAACAAGTACATGGCCCCCGCTGCCGGGACGCAGGAGACACCGGGCAGAGCGTTCAGGAGCTCCGAGGCCCTGTCCCGCTGTTCATGTAGGCGTCCACCGGGCTTTGTGAGGTCGTTGATGCTCTGGTAGCCGCCCAGTGAGGTTTGAATGGCATGCTGGGCCGGCACGTTCGAGCACAGGCGCAAGGAGGCAATGAGTTCCAGTGCCTCCTTGAATCCGGCCATGGCGGAGCGGGGACCAGAAAGTGCCACCCAGCCCGCCCGGTAGCCTGGCATCCGGTACGCCTTGGAGAGGCCACTGAACGTGAGCACACACACGTCTTCGGCTAGCGAGGCCATGTGAATGTGGCTGCGGCCGTCGTACAGGATCTTCTCGTAGATCTCATCCGAGAAGATCACCAAATCATGCTTACGGGCCAGCTCCATGAACTTTTCCAGGATGTGCCGCGGATACACCGCACCTGTGGGGTTATTGGGGTTAATGATGACAATGGCCCGGGTTTTCGGCGTAATTTTCGCCTCAACATCGGCCATATCAGGCCACCACGCCGTCTCCTCATCACAGAGGTAATGCACGGGCACACCCCCGGTGAGTGTGACGGTAGCGGTCCACAGTGGATAGTCCGGTGCTGGGATAAGGACCTCGTCACCGTTTTCCAAAAACGCCTGCAGCGTCATGGAAATAAGTTCGCTGACACCATTACCCACGAAGATATCATCCACACCGATCTTCATCAGACCCTTGGTTTGGTAGTACTGGGAGATAGCGGTCCGGGCCGAGAAGATGCCCTTGGAATCGCTGTAGCCCTGTGCCCCGCGGAGGTGGTGGATCATGTCTACGACAATGGATTCCGGCGCCTCAAGGCCAAACGGGGCCGTATCGCCTAAATTCATGCGCAGGATCCGGTGCCCCTCCGCCTCCATTTTCTGGGCGGCGTGCAGGATGGGACCGCGAAGTTCGTACCGGACATTGGCTAGTTTTGAAGAATGTTGCATGGGGCGCATACATTCCATCTTCACACAAGGGCGGGTGGCCAAAGCCGCATTGTCCGCATTCCGGTCAGCCGTGCCCCGCGCTGCGGCAAGGACGCCTTCACTCTTGAATGACGCTGAGCACGTTTCCTGCAGGATCCCTAAACCAGGCAATCAAGGGCCCGCCCTTGCGGAAAATCCCTGCAGAATCCGTCTCCATCGGGGTGCCCGCGTAGTGTTCAAGTTCCACACCGGCCCGCACCAACGCCTCCACGGCGCCTTCGATCTCGGGAACAGGAAAGTTCAAAACAGTGAAGGATGCTGGCTGATGCGCGGCACCCTTGGGATAGAGAATAATCTTTGACCCGCCGGGCGGATGCAATGAAAGCATCCCGTTCTCCTCGCTGACCACCAGCCCCAGAGTTCCGCCATAAAATGAACGTGCCACAGCAATATCATCGACTGAGAATCCACTGAAGGCGCTGCTCTTTTCAAACATGGTGAGTACTTCCTTCTTGCCAGCGTGTGCCTATCCTCATCCAGTGTAGTTATCAGGGGTAGGGGGGCACCAGAGAATTTTTTTACTTTGCTTGAACTTCCCTGATGTGGGCGCGCTTCCTGAGGCCCTGAATTCCGGCGAGTGCTACAGGGATTTTTCCGAGGCTTCCTTGACTTGTTTGCGCAGGATCTTGCCCAGCATGGAGCGTGGCATGTCCGGCACTTCAATGATCCGCACGGGCACCTTGTACCGGGCCAGGTATTCCTTGCAAAAGGCGCGCAGGCCGGGCTCGTCCAACACAGTCCCGGCTTCCAATTGGACGGCTGCCACTACCATCTCCCCGCCCCTTGGGGAGTTCGCACCGAACACGGCAGCCTCAAGGACGGACTCGTGCCGGCGCAGCACCTGCTCCACCTCGGAGGGAGAGACGTTGAATCCGCCCGTGATGATCAGCTCCTTGGCGCGGTCAACTATGGTGGTGAATCCTTCCGGATCAACCGTGACAATGTCCCCGGTACGCAGCCAACCGCCGTCGGTCAGAGTTTTTGCAGTTTCCTCCGGATTGTTCCAGTAGCCCGGAAATACCTGCGGGCCTTTGAGTAGCAGTTCTCCCGGCTCGCCCGCAGTGACCTCGCGGGAGGGATCCTCAATGTCCACAACCTTCATCAACGTTGATGGGAAGGGAACGCCAATGGTCCCTGTTCGCCGCGTTGAGGCGAACGGGTTTCCCAGCGCCACAGGTGAGGACTCGGTCATGCCATACCCCTCAACAAGGAGCCCTCCGGAGACTGACTCCCAGAGCTCCACCACGTGTTCGGGCAAGCTCATGGCCCCGGAGATGGCGAATCTGATGGACCGCAGTGACACCCCTTGTTCCTGGGCGGCCACTGCGGTGCGCTCGTAAATGGGCGGCACGGCGCAGTAGACGGTGGCAGGAGTCTTCTTCATGGCGGAGATCACTAGATCCGTCTCGAATTTGGGGAAGAGAACAAGCAGGCCCTGTTTGCGGATACCGAAGGTGAGGTAGAGGGTCATGCCGAAGGCATGAAACATGGGCAGCACGGCGTAGAGGACCTCATTGCGCAATTGCGCACCTTGCATCCAGGCCTCGCCCTGCAGCGCATTGGCGTAGAGGTTGCGGTGGGTGAGCATGGCACCCTTGGGCCGGCCGGTGGTGCCGGAGGTGTAGCCAATAACCGCCAGGTCCGCCACGCCGGGCCGGGTGGCCGAGGCCCCAAGAGCCTCACCGGCTAGGAGTTCGCGCCACGGCATGGTCCCTGGGGCGGGCCCTGACAATGCCTCGCGGGAGGTTCGCATTTTCCGCAACGGCAAGGACAGAGCCAGGCGTTTGACGGTGGGAAATTCCGTCAGCAGATTCACCGAAATGATCCGCTCCGGAACCATCCCGTCGGGGAAACTCGCCACGGCGGATATGGCCTTGTCCCAGACAATAGCAATCCGGGCACCGTGATCCTGGAATTGGTGTAGGAGTTCCTCCGAGGTGTACAGCGGATTGTGCTCCACCACCACAGCGCCCAAGCTCAACACCGCGTAGAAGGAAACCACGTGCTGGGGGCAGTTTGGCAGCACCAACGCCACCCGGTCCCCCGCCCGGACTCCAAGCCGGCTCAGCCCGCCCGCGGCTCGGGCTACCTGCTGCCCTAGCTGGCGGTAGGTGGTGCGGCGGCCAAAGAATTCCATGGCCGGGCTGTCTCCAGCTTCCTGCACAGAGCGTTCAAACATATCCACCAGAGATTCCGTGGGCATCTGAATCTCTGCCGGAACACCCGCCTGATAGTTCGCTACCCATGGTTGCTGGACAGGGCCCGGTGATTCGGCCGTGGTGGTGCACTCGTTGTTCGGCATGGTTCCATCTTGCCGCTTGCAGAGAGAATTCTTCAAACATTTACCCGTGGGTGCTGGACTCATGGCGTGAGGCTCGTTAGCGTGGAATCACTGACCTTGTAGGAAATAACTTACAGTAAACTACTTGGACTTATTGCCTTACGAATAGCAGCACTTTCACTACTAATGCACTATAAGGAGAGCCGTCATGGGTTTTATCGGATGGATTATTTTGGGCCTCATTGTCGGGGCTATCGTCAAGGCCATCATGCCCGGCAAGGTAGGCGGCGGCTGGGTCACGAGCTTGATCCTTGGCGTGGTGGGCGCCGTGGTGGGCGGCTGGATCGGTGACGCTCTCTTTAACAAGGGTGAAATGGGCTTCTTCAATATCTGGTCCTGGATTCTGGCCATTGTGGGTGGTTTGGTGGTTGCCGGGATTTACGGTGCTATCACCGGACGCAGCAAGACAGCCGCCTAGGAGCTTCTGAACCGTGATATTAAATCAACGAGGCCCGGCCACAGCGCCGGGCCTCGTCACGTCCGGAGCAGCCGTGGCTAAAGCCGGCGCTCCAGCCCCTGACGACGACCGCAAACCGGACACCCCCGCCCAACTGCCAGCAAAGTCATGGAAGTACGCCGGGCGGCGTTCATTGGCCAAGTTCAGCGCAGATGGCTGCACGGATCTAGCAGCATCACTGACCTACTTCGGCGTGCTCTCCCTTTTCCCGGCGCTTCTGGCCCTGATCTCGATCATGGGTCTAGTGGGTCAGGCAGAACAGACCTCCGCACTTCTGCTCGATATGGTGAGCCGCGCTGCTGGCCCCGATACTGTTGAAGCCATCCGGCAGCCAGTAGAGCAGCTGACAAGTTCCCCCGCTGCCGGGTTGACCCTAGCTCTGGGAATTATCACGGCTCTATGGTCCGCCTCGGGTTATGTTGGCGCCTTTAGCCGGGCCATGAACAGGATTTATGGCATGGATGAGGGGCGGCCCATCTGGAAACTGCGCCCAGTCCTGCTACTAGTGACACTGGCCGTAGTTCTCTTAGTGGCCATCATGGCCCTAATGGTCTTAGTCTCTGGGCCCGTAGCACAGGCTGTGGGTGAGGTGTTCGGAATCGGACCTGCCGCTCTCACGGTCTGGTCTATCGCCAAGTGGCCCGTGGTGGGTATCTTGGCAGTGGTGCTGATTGCCATCTTGTACTACTTCACCCCTAATGTGCGTCAGCCAAAATTCCGCTGGATTAGTATTGGTGCTACCGTCGCGTTGGTGGCCGTAATTGTGTCTTCAGCAGCGTTTGGCCTGTACGTAGCAAACTTCTCGCACTACAACAAAACCTACGGAACCATTGCTGGCATGATCGTGCTGCTGCTCTGGATGTGGATTATGAACCTGATGCTGCTGTTCGGGGCCGAGGTAGACGCAGAACTTGAACGCGTGCGTGAACTCCAAACAGGGATCAAAGCGGAATCACAACTTCAGCTGCCCCCGCGCGATATTTCCGCCAGCGCCAAGAAACAAATCAAAGAACATCAGCTTCTCACCGAGGGCCGCCAACTACGTACCGAACTAAGCACAGATGCGGAGCCTCCGGTGAGTAAAACTGCCGAGGCCCGCACTCTGCTGTGGCTCGCCGGAATCGGCGCCGGTGCCCTTGTTGTGTCCGCGGTACGCGCCCGGCGGCGTCAACCCTGAGTGTGCCACTCGGCGAGAGCGTCGCAGAAGCGCCCGCTGACGCTCCCGGAGGGAAACATCCAGTGGCCCTAAAAAACTGTCCGGGGGCAGGTTTGGGGCCTCTTTGAAGCTGTTGCATTTCTCACAATTGGGGAATTTTCCATCTCCTTAGCACAGACCCGCGATGCCCTGTTGCCCGGAAATAATTGATAGGCTGGGAAGTCGGCCCTGCTCTCTTAACGAAAGCTGCCGCAACCACTCCCATTCCCTCTAAGGAGAACTAAGCCTCAATGACATCCGTGGCCACTGAATCACCGCGTGAACAGCTCTGGAATCGCCGTTATGACGAGAACATTGCTCCCATCACCGAACTTTGCGACTCGCTGGCCGAAGCGCGGCCCGAGCAGCAAGTGGCCTACGTGGACCCCGTTCACGACGTGGACGAGTGCAAGATCATCAGCCTGTTCTCAAACGTTGGCGAATTGGACTCCTCCGGGTTCGTCACAGCAGGAGATGAGCAGGCAGCCACACGGCTTCTGGGCATCCACTGGCAGCTGGGCCTGCGCCCCAGCTACGTCATGCCGTGGAACGTCCACCCTTGGTTCACCCCGGGCGAAGCCAATGGCCGCCTCACGGCACCCCAGATTGAGCAGGGCCTGCGCCCGCTCGTAAAATTCCTCACACTTGTACCGCGCGCCTCAGCTTTGGTTGCCCACGGCACCGAAGCGCACCGGTTGGCGGATCAGTTGTTGAAGGCTCAGGGCCCCATGCTGTACAAGCGCGGTTTTGGAATTTACAAGGTCCGCTCACTATCCGGCCGTAGCTTCGCTGGCTCCGCGGAGCGTCAGGAGCAGTGGCTGCTGGAATCCGCCAAGGCCTATGCCGAGTCAATGACGCGTAACGGAATCACCGTCAAGGGACGCTAAGGCTTCACCCCGTTCCTCTCCCATTGCACCAACAAAGCGGCCCCAGCCATGACGGTTGGGGCCGCTCTTTGCTGGTTTGGGAGTATGGACCGGACACCACACAGGGAAGTGAACTGTTGGGTTCTAGTGCGGCGGACCAGCCGGTGGGCTAACACCGAGTCAGAGCAACGCCCCGCCAGGTTTTCCAGGACCGCCTTGCACGTTACCCAAGCCAGGCAGCTCTGAACCGGCAGCAGTGATCCACTCTGACAAGGCCGGCCGTGCTGCACAGAGTGGCTCTCAGTGCGGCCGCGCAACAGAGCCGTGTCGTAGGCGGCTTGAAGTGCTGCCATGTCAATTTTCTTTCCTCTCATCAGGGCGACAAAAAAACGCGTTGGGCACCTGCGTCCATCCAACTCAAAGCAGTCAGTGGCCAAGGCCCCTCGAAAATACTCAAGGAAACACGCCCGGCGCAACAATGCCTGCCCCGGGGTATTATCCATCCTGCTGCAAACGGGGTGTGCAAACCTCTCTTGGGGACCGCTGGCGCAGAACTTTTTTCGACTAAACTTGGCCGAGTGACGCAAACGAATTCCAAACAAAGTTCCAAAACCCTCATCTATGCCGCCATAGCGGACCTTGTGCTGGTAGTGCTGTTCGCCCTCTCTGGCCGAAGCTCCCACAGCGAATCACTCACGGCAGCCGGCGTACTCCAAACCGCCTGGCCCTTCCTGGCTGCACTGGCCATAGGCTGGCTTGTGTGCCGCATGTGGCGGGCCCCTCTGGCCATCTGGCCCCAGGGCGTGTGCCTGTGGTTGATCACCGTGGCTGGCGGTATGGCCTTGCGCATCCTCTCCGGGAACACCGCCGAACTGCCTTTTGTCATTGTTGCCACCCTGGTCTTGGCACTATTCCTGCTGGGCCATCGGCTCCTCGCAACATTCGTAACACGACGGGCCAAACGAGCGTGATTCAGGCAACGATTGAGTTACGATCGTTAGAAGCTTTTAGCCGCAAAGACAAGCCCCACGAGAGGGAACACACCTGTGATCACCGCATTTGTCCTGATTAAAACTGATGCCACCCGGATTCCCGAGTCTGCCCAGGAAATTTCCGAATTGGTCGGAATCAGTGAAGTTTATTCAGTGACCGGCGAGTGGGACCTTATTGCCATTGCCCGGGTAGAAAAGCATGAGGATCTGGCCGACGTTATTGCTGACAAGCTCTCGAAGGTGAAGTCGGTTGTTTCCACCACCACGCAGATTTCCTTCCGCGCCTACTCCCAGAATGATCTGGACGCGGCTTTCTCCCTCGGCTTCGACCACTGAGCCCCGGTATGCAGCTGGAAATTGCTGTTCAGGACGTCCCCGGCGCACAGCTCGCAGCCGCCCATGGAGCGGCCCGCATTGAGTTGTGTTGCGCCCTGCAACTGGGCGGGCTGACGCCCTCCCAAGGACTACTCCAAAGCGTCCGCTCTGCTGAACCGGCTCTGCCCATTCACGCCCTAATTCGGCCGCGCCCGGGAGACTATGTCTACGACGAGGCCGCTGTGGCGCTCATGGTTGCGGAGATCAAGGCCATGCGCGACGGCGGTGCCACCGGAGTAGTCATTGGGGCCCTCACAGCGGCTGACACCATTGACTATCAGAGCGTCCAGACATTGGTGGCGGCCGCCGATGGATTGCACATCACCTTTCACCGGGCTGTGGACCATCTTTCTTTGTCCGACGCCGTTGCCGCAGTCCCACATCTGGCTGACTTGGGCGTCTGCCGCATCCTCAGCTCCGGTGGGGCCGCCAGCGCAGGAACCGGGCTGGAACAGCTGCAAGCCATGCATGAGGCATCGGCAGGAGCATTGAGCATCATGGCAGGTGGCGGTGTGAAAATCTCCGACTTCGCCGCGTTCTACGACGCCGGTCTGCGTGATGTGCATCTTTCAGCCAAGCGGACCCTCAACACCAGGCCCCCTGGCCACCTCACGGGTGCGGCCCTGGCTGAGGATCACAGCTATTTCGCTACGGATGCCGCGCTGGTGGAACAAGCCGGACAAGCCGCGCGAGCCCTTCACTAGCCAGTGCCTGAACTGAGCCGGGGCGTCCCTGGCCTTGGGACTGCCCGGGCTCGGGAGTACACGGAATTAGGGCTATTACGACTTGGGACGGCCAAGGCTGGGGTATTGGGCGTGTTTGTAAACCGCCAGGGAAAGTCTCTCTTGGGCTAGGCCTGTTCGGCTTGGCCGCCCAAGGCGACCCAGTGGCTCAGGACCGTGGCAGCCGCGCCACTGTCAATAGCTGCTTCAGCCTTGGCTAGGCCAGCTGCCATACGTTCCTGCAGCGTACCCAGCCCGGAAACGTTATACGCCACCAGCCCTGCCGCCGCGTTCAGGACCACGGCGTCGCGTACGGGCGAATGTTCCCCATCCAGGATGCGGCGCACCACCTCGGCATTGAAGGGGGCATCTTTCCCCCGCAGGTCCTCGATGGTGGCACGGGGAATGCCCAGCTCCAGGGGTTCAAAGTGACTCTCGGTGATCTGGCCTTCCCGCACTTCCCAAATGGTGGAGGTGCCCGTGGTGGTAAGTTCATCCAGGCCATCGCTGCCACGGAACACCAAAGCCCGCACGTTCCGGGCCGCCAGGACGCCCGCCATGAGTGGGGCCATGCGGGCATCCGCCACACCAATGGCCGAGGCAACCACCCTGGCTGGGTTAGTAAGCGGGCCTAGGAAGTTGAAAGCGGTGGGGACGCCTATTTCCTTCCTGGCAACTGCGGCGTGGCGCATGGAGGGGTGGAAGAAATTAGCGAAGCAGAAGGTGATTCCCACCTCTGTCGCGGCCCGGGTGAGAATCTCCAGCGGCAAATCCAGACGCACGCCCAGGTTCTCCAGAACATCAGCTGACCCTGCCGCTGAGGAAGAAGCACGGTTGCCGTGCTTGACCACCGTAGCCCCGGCGCCGGCGCACACCAAGGCGGCCATGGTGGAAATATTTACCGTATTTAAGCGGTCCCCGCCGGTGCCAACAATATCCAGCGCGTCTCCTGGAACATGCAACGGCCTGGCGTTCTCTAGCATTGCCTCGACGAGTCCGTTAACTTCCGCGACGGTTTCACCTTTGGCTCGCAGCGCCACCAGGAACCCGGCGATCTGCACATCCGTAGCATTTCCGGCCATGATCGTGTTCATGGCCCACTGAGTTGCATCCTGTCCAAGATCTTGACCCGCGATCAGTGCGCCGATCAGATTGGGCCAGGTGTGTGTGCTTACCGGAATGTTTTGGAGAGGATTCACCCTCCAGATATTAGACGAATAAGTGACAACTCCGGCGTTTGTGACCATTGACACGTGGAGCGTGTTGTGCATACAGAACTGGGTTTTTGCTGTGAATACGCAGGAATTTCGCAAGTTTGTAGAAAAAGATCACGTGATCGGAGTTTTGCATTGGGTTCTGAGGCTTTTTATAGACATAATGTCTATGTGACAACTGCGACCCATGCCCCCAGTACCCCGGCGCATCCGACGCTGAACCGCCCGAACATGGTTTCTGTAGGAACCGTAGTTTGGCTGTCCAGTGAGCTGATGTTCTTTGCCGGCCTTTTTGCCATGTACTTCACACTGCGCTCCACCACAGGTGGTTTGTGGGCTGAAGAAACGGCCAAGCTGAACTTCCCGTTCGCCTTGGTAAACACCCTCATCCTGGTTTCCAGCTCCTTCAGCTGCCAGATGGGTGTGTTCACCGCGGAGAACCTTCGGCCTCGCCGCACTGGACGCCTCTTCCAATTCTCCAAGTGGGGAATGACGGAGTGGTTCCTGTTGACCTTCGTTCTTGGTTCAATCTTCGTTGCCGGTCAGACGACCGAGTACGCGATGCTGACTTCCGAGTACGTGACCCTGAATTCAAACGCCTATGGCTCCGCCTTCTACATAACGACTGGTTTCCACGGCCTGCACGTTATTGGTGGTCTCATAGCATTCCTCCTTATCATTGGCCGCGCCTATGCAGCCAAGAAGTTTGGACACTTCGAAGCTACGAGTGCGATCGTGACTTCTTACTACTGGCACTTCGTGGATGTTGTGTGGATTGGCCTCTTCTTGGTCATCTACGTGCTGAAGTAAGCTGCCAACAGCTCTCTTCTCTACAAGGTAAGAATTAGCATTTGCGGCTCTCACTAGGGGCTGCTGGATATAGATCAAAGGAACCACCAAGTGAAGGCACTCTCGCAGAAGCGACGTCATCCGCTGGCCGCACTAGCGTTGCTAGTGATGGGGCTCATGCTGACAGGTGGGCTATACGCCGTTGTCACAACCGTGAATCAGGCTAAGGCCGATACCACCACTTACACAGCGCAGGAAGTACAAGAGGGCGAGAAGCTTTTTATTGCTAACTGCGCCACCTGTCACGGCCTCGGCGCCAACGGCACTGACGCAGGACCGTCTTTGGCCGGTGTTGGCGCCGCAGCTGTTGATTTCCAGGTTGGCACGGGCCGCATGCCCATGCAGATGCAGGGCCCGCAGGCTCGGCAGAAGCCGAAGCAGTTCACCACCTCCCAGACCCGTGAAATGGCTGCCTATGTAGCCACGCTCGGTGACGGTCCGGCACTGCCTGAAGAGCAGTACATCGACGGTGGCGGCGACGCTGCTGTTGGCGGCGAGCTGTTCCGTGTTAACTGCGCCATGTGCCACAACGCTGCCGCTGCCGGTGGCGCCCTGACACGAGGCAAGTTCGCACCCCCGCTGGCTGGTGTCTCGAGCAGCCACATCTACAGCGCCATGGTGACCGGCCCGCAGAACATGCCGGTCTTCAACGACACGAACATCACCCCTGAAGGCAAACGCGACATCATCACCTTCTTGAACACCATTGAAAACCAAGGTGCGCCTGGTGGAGCACAGCTTGGCTCACTGGGCCCTGTCTCAGAAGGCTTGTTCCTCTGGACCGTGGTTCTGGGTGTCATCATCGGATTTACCATTTGGCTCACCTCACGGACTTCCTAAGTCCCAAGAAGCCTTAAGATTTTGGCTGCAGCTGCAGCCACAGAAACATACATTACGACCCCGGGAATGTACCGGGATAAGAGAAGGATGAGGGGATTATGGGCAACCATAGTGACGGCTCGCCGATAAGCTCGGACGCCGTAGCTAAGGCTGGTCACGAAGAGGTGGATAAGTTCCAAGACCCGGGACTGCCTCCACATCGTTTGCGACTAGCTGACACGGACCCCAAGGCTGCAAAGCGGGCCGAACGCCAGGTGGCATGGCTATTTATCATTTCCATTGTCGGAACCTTGCTGTTCTTCGTCGCCTACTTCGGTATCCGTCTGGATGACACTTTCGGCCCGCTGCGTCTGCAGAACACACTTCTGGGCTTGGGCGTGGCCTTCGCCATGCTCGGCATTGGAACGGGCATTGTGCACTGGGCCCGTGCCCTCATGCCGGACCACGAAGTTGCTGAAGAGCGCCACGCGATCCGCAGTGAAGAGGATCGCTTGGCCGCTGTGCAGATCGTCAACGACATTTTGGACGAGACAGGCATCAAGCGCCGTCCGCTAATTCGCAACACGCTCATCGGTGCTGTGGCGCTGGCACCCCTGCCTGCTATTGCAATCTTCCGTGACTTGGGCCCCCTTCCGGGCGACTCGCTGCGTCACACACTCTGGAAGGAAGGCGAGCGTCTTGCTCGCGACCCTGACGGCACTCCGATCAAGGCCTCTGATGTCACCATCGGCTCAGCATTCCATGTGATTCCTGAATCGTTGAACAGCCTGACCGAAGGCAAGATCGCTGCCAAGGCCAAGGCCGTTGTACTGCTGATGCGCTTGAACCCCGAAGACCTCAACCCTTCGCAAGGTCGTGAGGACTGGGGCTACAACGGAATCGTTGCCTACTCCAAGATCTGCACCCATGTTGGGTGCCCGGTTGCACTGTACGAACAGCAGACGCACCACCTGCTGTGCCCTTGCCACCAGTCGACTTTTGACCTCACGCAAGAATGCAAGGTCATCTTTGGACCCGCCGTTCGCCCGCTGCCTCAGCTGCCTATCGCAGTTGATGCTGATGGCTACCTGGTGGCTCAGAGCGACTTCCACGAACCTGTTGGACCAAGCTTTTGGGAGCGTGGCTAAACCATGTCTACAACACAGCAAACACCCGCACAGGAAACACCGTTCGTTCCCGCAACCGCCACGGGCCGCATCACCAACTTTGTTGATGAGCGTGTGGGCGGCTCAGGCATACTGCGTGAATTCGGCCGGAAGGTCTTCCCTGACCACTGGTCCTTCATGTTCGGTGAAGTCGCCCTGTACTCCTTCGTCATCTTGCTTCTCTCGGGCACTTTTTTGACGTTCTTCTTTGATCCGTCCATGGCGGAAACACATTACAGTGGCCCCTATGTCCCGCTCAAGGGTGTAGAGATGTCAGTGGCTTACGATTCCACGCTGCGGCTCTCCTTTGAGGTACGTGGCGGCTTGTTCATGCGCCAGGTCCACCACTGGTCAGCCCTGCTCTTCGTGGCCGCTGTCTCTGTGCACATGCTCCGTGTGTTCTTCACCGGCGCATTCCGCAAGCCCCGCGAGCTGAACTGGGTGGTGGGCGGTGTACTGCTCATCCTCTCCATGGCTGCAGGCTTCACCGGCTACTCCCTTCCCGATGACCTGCTCTCAGGTAACGGCCTACGCATCATTGACGGTGTGGTTAAGTCCATCCCCGTCATTGGAACTTACATCTCGTTCTTCCTGTTTGGCGGGGAGTTTCCGGGTACGGCCATTATTGGGCGTTTGTACATGTTGCACATCATGTTGGTCCCAGCCATGATCCTGCTCATGATCGCGATTCACCTGTTCATGGTTGTTGTTCACAAGCACACGCAGTACCCTGGCCCCGGACGTAACGACCGCAACGTAGTCGGCTACCCGCTCGGCCCGGTATACGCTGCCAAGGCCGGTGGCTTCTTCTTCATTATGTTCGGCATCATTGCCTTCATCTCCGCGACCTTCCAGATCAACCCGGTATGGAACTACGGCCCCTACGATCCCTCCCCGGTTTCCGCAGGCACACAGCCTGACTGGTACATCGGCTGGGTCGATGGTGCACTTCGCTTGATGCCAGGGTGGGTGTTCAACATTCCGATGGAGTGGCATATCCCGTTCCCGTGGGGCACCAACACGCTCTCGATGAACGTGCTTGCCCCTGCTCTGATCCCCGCTGGGATTGTGTTCACCTTGCTGTTCATCTACCCGTGGATCGAACGCTGGGTGACCCGGGACAACCGTGAGCACCACGTGCTTGACCGGCCGCGCAACGCACCAACGCGCACCGCTATTGGTGTTGCAGGCTTCATCTTCTACTGCGTCATGTGGGCAGCTGCCAGCTCCGACTTGATCGCAACGCACTTCGAGGTCTCCCTCAATGACGCGTTGTACTGGATGCGGGCGCTATTCATCGTTGGTCCGATCCTTGGCTTCATCATCACCAAGCGAGTTGCTTTGGCGCTCCAGCGCAAGGACCGTGAGATTGCACTACACGGCCGTGAGACCGGTCGCATTGTGCGCCTGCCGCACGGTGAGTTCCAGGAAATCCACGCACAGCTCGATGACTACAAGCGTTACAAGCTCGTAGGCTTCGAGTCCCCCGTTCCTGAAGAAGGCATCCCGAACGAAAACGGCATTGTGACGAAGAAGGAAAACCTGCGCTCCAAGCTCAGCAGCTTCTTCTTCGAGGATCGTGTAGCTCCGGCCGCACCGTCCGAGCTCGAAGCCGGTCACCATCACGAGGCTATTACAGCCGCTGACGATGACAAGGCGATCACACACTAATTTTGTGAGAGATCTGTAGTTCAAGAGAAAAGGCGGTTCCCATAAGGGAGCCGCCTTTTCTCTTTGTCGTTCAGTATTTCCCAATTTCCCAACACTGCTACGCGCCGTAGCTTCTCGGGTGGAGATAGCCAAAGGAGCCGTGCTCACGGTTCACCCCACCAGCGCCTGGAAGGCACAGCTGCCCGGCCACAGCCCTGCAGTAGACGCGGTCTAATACATACGACGAGGGCGCACGCCAGGACGTTGCAGGGGCACACGCAGCTTATAGCGATCAGCTCGGTAGAAGGACACCGAGTAGTCAACCGTGGACCGTGAGACAAAGGCATGGCGTTCGGTCCTCAGCACGGGCGCACCAATATCCACGTGCAATAGCCGCGCAATGGACGGTGTCGCGGCATTTGCCTCAATGGTGTCCTCGCCCCATTCAATGATGAGCCCATAACGCTCCCCCAACACGTTGTACAGGGATGCCGGCGGTCCGGCGTCGAGAATCCCGGGCACCCGCCAGGCCGGGATAAAGTTTTCATCCACGCTCATGGGCAGGTCATCAGCCAACAGCAAGCGGCGCAGCCGGATCACGGCCTGGCCTTCCTCAATTTGAAGTTCTCGGGCAAGCCGTGCAGTGGCGGGAATCTGCTCAAAGGCGAGGGTACGTGCCGCGGGGCGCAGTCCGCGTCGGGCCATTTCTTCTGAGTAGGAGGTGAGCTTGAGAGTGAGATCGAGTTTTGCCCGGGCCACAAAGGTACCCACGCCCACCACTCGCTCCAGCAGTTCTTCTTCTACCAGGGCTTCAACAGCCTGACGAAGAGTCATGCGAGCAACACCGAAGCGTTGGGCCATGTCCCGTTCCGAGGGCAGTTGCCGACCCGGCTTGCTGTGCTCTACTACATAACTGCGCAACAGTTCCCGCAGTTGGATGTGCACCGAAACTGGGGTACTCCGATCCAACTCACCCGGGATCTCGTACGCCGATGGCACTAAATAGCTCATGATTGTCCTCCCCTCACAAGTACCACCCTAAAACACGACTACTCTCTATACAGAACCATCTACCGTAGGAGTAATCATGTACACCCGGAAAGCCTTAGTTGCCGCAAGCGTAGGCTTGCACGCGCGTCCGGCTGCCGTCTTTGTCAGGGCCGTCAACGGCACTGGGCTACCCATCACACTGGCGAAAGCCGGCAGTGTCCCCATTGACGCACGCTCACTTTTGGCTGTCATGAGCGCCGACTTTGAGCACGGCGCCGAAGTGGAGATCAGCGTCGCCCCCAGCGACGCTCCTGAAGAGAGCGTAACGGCCGCTGTAGACCAGCTGGCAGCCTTGCTTCTCACCGATCTGAGCGGCACTCTCTGACAGGCACTCGGGGCTTTACCGTCCCGCACGTGGGCGCAGCACCAAGAAACATTGACGCTGCACATCCTAGCAACACTAGATCACAGCAACACAAAAGGGATTGCCCCGCACCACTGGTGCGGGGCAATCCCTTTTGTGTTGCTGATCCTGTATGAAACCTGTTTAATGCAGGGCGAATTTAGTGTGCGTGGTCTCCACGGCTGTACTCGTAGACCCAGCCAACCAACGCGATCACGGCCAAACCGGCACCGAAGAGGAACACCCACCAGCCAACAGCCAAGCCCAAGAAGCCAAAGAAGCAAGCCAAACCAAGGACTAGCGGCCACCAGCTCCAAGGGCTGAAGTGCCCTTGTTCGCCAGAGCCTTCGTGGACCTCAGCGTCGAGACGGTCCTCGGGACGTGGCCCGATTCTGTTACCGGTGAAGTGCAGGTACACACCCACCATGAGGCACAGCGCGGAGAGCAGCATGAGCGCGAGGTAACCCACGTGCTCCTGCCAATCCACCATGAAACCGTAAACAACGGCTACAGGAATAAAGAACACACCCAGCAGCATGAAAAGCCAAGATTCTACCTTCACTTTGCAGCTCCCTTCGAGGATGCAGTCACAGGCTGAACTGGCTGGTAATGCGGGGCCAGCTCAGGATGGTGTAGATCCAGTGCCGGACGCTCCGAACGGATACGCGGCAAGGAGGTGAAGTTGTGACGTGGCGGCGGGCAAGAAGTTGCCCACTCCAAGGAAGCACCAAAGCCCCAAGGATCATCAACCTCAACCTTCTTGCCACTGCGCCAGGTAATGTACACGTTCCAGAACCAGGGGATCATGGACGCGCCCAGAACGAACGACGAAATGGTGGAGAACTGGTTCATCCAAGTGAAGTTATCTTCAACAAGATAATCAGCGTAACGACGCGGCATACCCATAACACCCAACCAGTGCTGGATCAGGAAGGTGCCATGGAAGCCCAGGAACAAGAGCCAGAAGTGGATCTTACCAAGGCGCTCGTTGAGCATCTTCCCTGTGAACTTGGGCCACCAGAAGTAGAATCCGGCAAACATGGCAAAGACCACGGTTCCGAAGACCACGTAGTGGAAGTGAGCCACAACGAAGTACGTGTCCGAGACATGGAAGTCCAGCGGCGGTGAGGCCAGGATGATTCCGGTCAGGCCACCGAACAAGAACGTGACAATGAAGCCAAGGCTCCACAGCATGGGTGTTTCAAATGTCAGCGAGCCTCGCCACATGGTGCCGATCCAGTTGAAGAACTTCACACCCGTTGGTACGGCGATCAGCATCGTCATGAAGGAGAAGAACGGCAACATTACCTGGCCGGTCACGTACATGTGGTGTGCCCACACAGTGACGGACAGCGCAGCAATGGAAATGGTTGCAAACACCAGACCCTTGTAACCGAAGATCGGTTTGCGGCTAAAGACCGGGAAAATCTCGGAAACAATACCGAAGAACGGCAAAGCAATAATATAGACCTCGGGGTGGCCGAAGAACCAGAACAGGTGTTGCCACAACAAGGCTCCACCGTTTTCGGCATCAAATATATGAGCCCCAAAACGTCTATCTGCTCCCAAGGCGAACAATGCAGCGGCCAACGGAGGGAAGGCCATCAGGACCAAGATGCCAGTGATCAGCGTGTTCCACGTGAAGATGGGCATACGCCACATGGTCATGCCCGGGGCACGCAGGCAAATGATCGTGGTAATGAAGTTCACGGAACCGAGAATGGTACCGAAGCCGGACAGCGCCAAACCGAAGACCCAGAGGTCTCCACCGACGCCAGGGCTGTAGGTGGTGTTTGAGAGCGGTGCGTAGGCGAACCAACCGAAGGCTGCTGCGCCCTGGGGGGTGAGGAACCCGGCCACGGCGATGGTGCTACCAAAGGTGAAGAACCAGAATGCCAGCGCGTTCAGTCGCGGGAAGGCAACATCGGGTGCACCGATTTGCAGCGGCATAATGACGTTGGCAAAGCCAGCAAAAAGCGGTGTTGCAAACATCAGCAGCATGATGGTGCCATGCATGGTGAACAACTGGTTGTACTGATCCTTGGTCTGCAGAATCTGCATACCAGGCTCAAACAACTCTGCCCTGATGATAAGCGCCATGACGCCACCAAGACAGAAGAATATAAATGATGCGATCAGGTACATGTACCCGATGGTTTTGTGGTCGGTGGAGGTGATCCAATTGACGACAATGCGTCCCTTGGAAACCGGAACGACTCTAGGAGCAGCTGAATTGACTTCAGTTGCCGAGTACTCGAGCGTAGACACTTTCCTCTCCCCCCTACTTCTTCTGGTTCTCGGTGATGGCAGCGTTCGGGTTGCGGTCGTACTTCTCAGTCAACTCACCAGTCTGGCCCTTGGCCTTCAACTCGGCAAGATGGGCATCGAACTCGGCCTGCGTGACAACCTTGACGTTGAAAAGCATCTCTGAGTGGTATTCGCCACAAAGTTCCGCACACTTACCGTCATACGTACCCAAAGCGGTAGGCGTCAGGGTCATGTAGTTGGTCTTACCCGGGAGCATGTCCTTCTTATCCAAGAAGGCAGGAACCCAGAAAGAGTGAATAACATCGCGTGCGTTCAACTGGAGTTCAACCGAACGGTTCACCGGCAAGTACAGGGTGGGCAGGGTGGACTTATCGAACGGCTTACCGTCCAGTTCAGCCTGGACGCCGACGGAATAAACAGATTCCTTGACGTCCTTACCCTCCAAGTAGTTGAAGTCGAAGGACCACTGTTTGGCTCGGACGTCGATAGTGACATCCGGGTTAGCGTCACGGGCGTTGATGGATTCCTGCTCGATGTTCGTGAAGTGGAAGAACACCAGCACCATAAACAACGGCACCAACACATAAAAAACCTCCAGTGGGAGGTTGTAACTTGTCTGGCGCGGGAAACCCGTGGCACCCTTGCGGCGACGGTACGCAATAATGCACCAGATGATCAGGGCCCAAGTAATGAGACCAATGATCAAAACTGTGATCCATGTATTAACCCACAGATCGATGATCCCAGCCGTGTGATTGGTGGTATCACGTTCGGCTGGCATCCAGCCGTTCTTATTCTCTGCCGTACATCCTGACAAAGCTAACGCTCCGGCAATCGCCAACCCGGCTATGGGGATGACTTTCGCGCGTCGGCTGCCGGTTCGGTCCTGCGAACTCACAGACGGCCCTTCCTCTTGTTACTGTGCTCTGCAACGGTTGCATACCGCTGGAGCTAATGGGTTTTACTACTCGATGTAGAGCTTACCGCTATGGCACGCAAAATGCGCACTAAACCCTCCGTGCGTCGGATGTCCACAAAGAATATTTATGGACAGCCCCACCTCGAGCAGAAGTTTCTTTAATGGAATGAATCGCCGCAGGCGCAAGAGCCCCCGGCACTAGGGTTATCAATTGTGAAACCCTGCTTTGAGATTGTGTCCTCAAAGTCGATGCTGGCACCGTCTAGGTAGGGCACGCTCATCTTGTCAATGACCACCTCGACGCCGTCAAAGTCACGTACGGCGTCTCCTTCGAGCACGCGCTCATCAAAGTACAGCTGGTAGATCAAACCGGAGCAGCCTCCGGGCTGAACTGCCACACGCAGGCGCAGGTCGGTGCGGCCTTCCTGTTCAAGGAGGCTACGTACCTTGCCGGCAGCAACATCAGTGATCAGCACACCGTGGGTGGGCAGCTCACTTTCAACAGCGGCAGATGTGGTTTCTTCGTGGACATTTGCAGTCATGGCGTTTCCTTACGTGAGGGTACAAGTACATGCTACGTCGAGCCCGGCAGAGGCGCTAACTTGGTTCAGACTTGCTGACCCGTTTGACGATCCCCCAGCGCACCGCTATTGACGGCCGCCAACAGGAGAGCCTGGGACACAATGGCCTTTTCAAAGTCACCCAAATGCAACGACTCATTGGCGCTGTGGGCGCGGGAATCCGGGTCCTCAACACCGGTGACGAGAATTTGCGCAGCCGGGAAGGTTTCTTTCAGATCGGCAATGAAGGGGATGGACCCACCCATTCCCGTCTCCACAGCCGGCACTCCCCACGACTCCCCCATGGCCCACAGTGCGGCTTGGGCTGCGGGAGCAGAGACGTCGGTGGCGAAGGACTGACCGGATTCGCCCGGCATGAAAGTGACTTGGGCGCCAAAGGGAGCATTGCTCTGCATGTGCTGCGCCAAGGCCTCCATGGCCGCGGCCGGATCCTGCCCGGGAGCCAGTCTCAGACTGATCTTGGCCCGCGCAAAAGGCAGTAATGTGTTGGAACTCATATCAACGCTGGGGATATCCATACCAATGACGCTCAGCGCTGGTTGGGCCCACAACCGTGAGGCAAGGCTGCCGCGGCCAGCCAGCTTAACGCCGTCGAGCACGGCAGCGTCAGCCCGGAATGTTGCTTCCGGATATTCCAGGGCAACCTCAGGTCCCCGGTGCAGGCCAGCAATAGCCACCGAGCCCTGATCGTCATGGAAGGTGGCAATCAGGCGGGCCAACAGGGTGGGCGCATCAAGTAGAGGCCCACCAAACATGCCCGAGTGGACGGCATGGGCGCTGACCCGGACCTCCACTGTGCCGTCAACCAGTCCACGCAGGCTCGTGGTCAGGGCCGGTATACCTACCTGCCAGTTAGCGGAATCGGCAACAACAATGACATCACCAGCTAGCAAATCACGGTATTCGGCCAGGAAGTCCTTGAACGTGGGTGAACCCGCCTCCTCTTCCCCTTCAATAAAGAAGGTAATGCCGACGCCGAAGTCAGCACCCAAGGTTTCGGTGACGGCCCGGAAGGCGGCAATATGTGCCATGATGCCGGCCTTGTCATCTGCTGCACCGCGGCCGTAGAGCCGGCCCTCACGCTCGGTGGCCACAAAAGGCTCGGTGTCCCAGAGTGCGCTATCTCCGGGCGGCTGTACGTCATGGTGGGCGTAAAGGACCACGGTGGGCATACCAGGGGCCGGAAGTTTTCGGGCCACGACGGCGGGGCCGCCCGGGGCGCCGTCGGCCTTGGGAACGCGCAGGATCTGTACGTCTTCAAGGCCAGTGGTGCGGATAAGTTCTGCCACGGCTTCCGCACTGCGTTCAAGCGCGGCGGCGTCAAAGGCATCCCAAGCGATTCCGGGAATGGCCACCAGTTCTACGAGTTCCGCCACCGTGGCGGAAAGGTTTGCCGCTACGTTTGCTCGAAGCGCGGCCGTGGGGAGCTGTGCGCCCATGCGGGGATCCAACCCGGCATGAGGCGTGTGTTCAAGAGTCATGAACCAAAGACTACCGCCGCCAAAACACCTGCGGTCAAGGTGGCGGCCGTGTTCGGGGTATTCTAAACGGGTGTTTGGACGTAAGAAAGATCAAGCCCCCGACCCGCAGCTGGCGGCTGCCTCCAACGAGCCGATTGTCAGGTCCAAGGACCCGCAGTCAGCCAAAGGCGTGCCCACGCCGTCCCGGAAGGCACAGGAGGACGCCCGCAAGCGGCCCCTTGTTCCCAACGACCGTGGGGCAGCCAAAGTAGCAGCGCGAGACGCTCGCCGTGAAGAGCAGGCCCGTATGCGCCGCGCCCTGGACACCGGAGAAGAACGCTTCCTGCCAGCCCGTGACAAGGGCCCGCAGAAGCGTTACGTCCGTGACTATGTGGACGCCCGCTTCAGCCTCGGCGAATACGTCATGTTTGCGGCACTGGCCATTGTGCTGCTGACAGTTGTCATCCCGCCCACGAACAACGCCACGATTATCCTCTTTGGCCTTTTCTGGGTCATGGTGGCAGGTGTGGCAATTGATGTTTGGCTCATGTCACGCAAGCTTAAGCGCCTTGTAATTGCCAAGTTCGGCGGCGTGGATTCCGGTGTGATCTGGTACGCCTCCATGCGTTCAATGCAGTTCCGCCGTCTGCGCCTGCCCAAGCCCATGGTGAGCCGCGGAGAGTGGCCTTCCTAGTCCCCACTCCCTCCCAAACCTCGTGCCTCGGCTCGGGGCCCTCGGGAGCGTGGGCCCACCCACACCACCCAACTTTTGTGCCTCGGCTCGGGGCCCTCGGGAGCGTGGGCCCACCTCATTGAACATACCCACTGCGCAGCACGCCGGTCATTTCCTGAAGGAAGTGACCGGCGTTTCACTTTAAGTGTGGTTAAGCTGGAGCTATGGAATACCGCCACCTTGGCCGATCCGGCCTGAAAATCACTGAAATCACCTACGGTAACTGGCTCACCCACGGCTCGCAAGTGGAAAACGATGTTGCCACGGCCTGCGTACGTGCAGCGCTGGACGCCGGCATCACCACCTTCGACACTGCGGACGCCTACGCCAACGGGGCAGCGGAGGAAGTTCTTGGCGCCGCCCTGGCCTCGGAGCGCCGCGAATCCCTGGAAATCTTCACCAAGGTTTACTGGCCGGTGGGACCTAAGGGCCCCAACGATACGGGCCTGTCCCGCAAACACATCATGGAGGGAATCAATAACTCCCTGCGCAGGCTGAACATGGACTACGTGGACCTGTACCAGGCGCACCGCTACGACTTTCAGACTCCCCTGGAGGAGACCATTG
Organism: Arthrobacter sp. lap29; assembly: GCF_032458965.1. Taxonomy (NCBI): domain Bacteria; kingdom Bacillati; phylum Actinomycetota; class Actinomycetes; order Micrococcales; family Micrococcaceae; genus Arthrobacter; species Arthrobacter sp. lap29. The sequence goes on along the minus strand of NZ_JAUCEK010000002.1, from coordinate 366,390 downwards.
CCGCCTTCGGCGATGTGGTTAGGGCAGGCAAGGCTCTCTACATCGGAGTTTCAGAGTGGACCGCGCAACAACTCCGTGACGGCCAGCGCCTGGCACGCGAGGCAGGCTTCTCACTGGTCTCAAACCAGCCGCAGTACTCAGCGCTCTGGCGGGTCATTGAACCGGAGGTGATCCCGGCCGCGAAGGAGCTGGGCATGTCCCAGGTAGTGTGGTCACCCATGGCGCAGGGCGTGTTGAGCGGGAAATACCTTCCGGGCGCGCCGCTGCCTGCCGGTTCGCGCGCCACGGACGAACACGGCGGGGCAAACACCATCAAGGGTTTCCTCAACGATGACATTCTGGCCAATGTACAAAAATTGCGCCCGGTTGCGCAGGAGCTGGGGCTGAGCATGCCACAGCTTGCTATTGCGTGGGTATTGCAAAACGAGAACGTCGCAACAGCCCTGGTGGGGGCCTCACGGCCCGAGCAGGTGGCCGAGAACGTCAAGGCCTCCGGCGTGAAAATCCCGGCCGAGCTCATGGAAGCCATTGACACTGCTCTGGCTCCGTCAATCATGAACGATCCTGCGAAAACAGTGAGCCCGCCCACCCGAGTGGCGTAGGGGCGTATCAGGGGGCAGGAGCACACAGGCGGGCGCCGAGGTCCTCTCGCGGGCAGTAAGATTTCTCGCGCCGAGGATCTCGACCCCCGCTGCAGCGCAAATGTGTTGCTACTTGCGCAACGCGGCAAGTTCCTTGTTGATACGAGCCGCCCAGAAAGGGCCCTCGTACAAGAACGCCGTGTAGCCCTGAACGAGGGTGGCGCCAGCGTCGAGCCGTTCCTGGACGTCGGCACCGCTTTCCACACCACCTACTGAAATAAGAACCAGAGAATCCCCTACGGCCGCCTTGAGCTGGCGCAGGACCGCCAATGAGCGGGCCTTCAACGGCGCTCCGGAAAGCCCGCCAGCACCCTTCTCCTGGACCAAGGCGTCCGGGCTGGCCAAGCCCTCGCGGCTGATGGTGGTGTTGGTGGCGATAATGCCATCCAGTTTGAGCTCCAGGGCCAGGGCTGCAACATCCGCAACGTCCTCGTCGGCGAGGTCAGGGGCAATCTTCACCAGCAACGGGACATGCCGAGCCGCGGAGGCATTGGCCGCTTCACGAACTCCCACAAGTAGCGGCCGCAGCGTAGCCACGTCTTGCAACAAGCGCAGCCCGGGGGTGTTGGGTGAGCTGACGTTGACCACAAGGTAATCGGCCGACGGCGCAAGGGTGCGGGCGCTGATGAGGTAATCCTCCAACGCATCTTCTAACTCGACCACCTTGGTTTTGCCAATGTTGACACCAATGATGGGCCGGACTCCCGGGTAGGTCTTACTCAGCCCAGCCAGCGCTTCCTTGAGACGAGGAGCCACGGCTGCGGCGCCGTCGTTGTTGAAGCCCATGCGGTTGATCACGGCACGGTCCTCCACGAGACGGAAGAGGCGTGGTTGGGGGTTTCCTTCTTGAGCCTGGCCCGTGATGGTGCCAACCTCAACGTGACCAAAGCCCAGGTTTGCAAGGGCGTTGATGCCCTTGCCCTCTTTATCAAACCCGGCCGCCAGGCCAAACGGTGTGGGGAATGTCAGGCCCAATGCCTGTGTGGTCAGAGAGCTAGACGGGGTGAACATGCGGCGCAATACTGCACCGCCTCCCACGGTATGGATCGCCTTGATCATGGTGAAGCCGATCTTGTGCGCCTTCTCGGCATCCATCCAAGAAAAGCAGAGCCGGAAAACTGTGGGATATATACGCATACCCCTAGTTTTCCGGTTCGGCGGCACAACTGCAAAACGCCTGAACGTGAGCTGTACGCGTGACGGCTGACAAAGAGGCGTTAGCATGGCCACATGAATACCAATGGCGGTGGCGTGTGGCAGCATTCGGACGTGGTGGTTGTAGGGGCGGGACTGTCCGGATTGGTGGCCGCAGCAGAGGCGTATAACGCGGGGAGCCGCGTGTTGATCCTAGATCAGGAGCCCGAAGCGTCACTGGGCGGGCAAGCACATTGGTCCTTCGGCGGGCTGTTCATGGTGGACACTGCGGAACAACGCCGTCTGGGGGTCAAGGATTCAGTGGAGCTCGCCATGAATGATTGGCTGGGTTCAGCAGCCTTTGACCGTCCCGAGGATGCCTGGCCACGCGCCTGGGCGGAAGCCTATGTCAACTTTGCTGCGGGAGAAAAACGGGCCTGGCTGCATGCGCTTGGAGTCAGGTTCTTCCCCCTTGTCCAATGGGCTGAACGTGGCGGCTACGACGCCCAAGGTCACGGCAATTCCGTCCCCCGATTCCATGTGGCGTGGGGAACCGGCCCCGGCATTCTCTCCCCCTTTCTGGCCAAGGTCCGTGAGGGGGTGGCCGCAGGGCGCGTTCAGATTGCCTTCCGCCACCGCGCCACGGAATTGGTGTTCCATTCCAGATCCGTCACCGGGGTGCGCGGCGAGCTTCTTGAGCCCTCCGGTGTGAACCGAGGCGAAGCCAGCAGCCGCACTGTTGTAGGAGATTTTGAGGTGTCCGCCCAATCAGTTATTGTCACCACTGGTGGGATTGGCGGAAACCACGCCATGGTCAGGGAACAATGGCCCAACAGTAGCGGTCCGGACTATATGCTCAGCGGAGTCCCCGCCTCCGTGGACGGAGAGTTCCAACAATCCGTGGCCAACTCCGGTGGGGCACTGATCAATACAGACCGCATGTGGCATTACACAGAGGGCATCCACAACCCTGAGCCCGTGTGGCCTCTGCATGGAATTCGGATTCTTTCCGGGCCCTCACCCCTGTGGCTCGACGCCACGGGACAACGCCTGCCCATCCCGCTGTTCCCGGGCTTTGATTCATTGGGCACGCTTCGTCATTTAGAAACCACGGGACATGAACATTCCTGGTTTGTGCTCAACAAGACCATTCTGAACAAGGAATTTGCTCTCTCTGGTTCCGAACAGAACCCGGATCTGACAGGCAAGGACGTGAAACTTCTGGCCAAACGTGCCCTTCCCGGTACCCCGGCACCCTTGCAAAAGTTCCTCGACGCGGGCATTGACTTTGTTCAGGCTGCCACCGCCCAGGAACTGGCGCTCAAGATGAACGCGTTGACGGGCAACTCACTGATCGATCCGGAAAACTTGCACCAAACTATTCTCGCGAGGGATATGCAAGTGGACAGTGGCCTTGGCAAGGATACTCAGCTCAATGCCATCCGGGAGGCGCGCCGCTTTGCCACCGACAAACTGATGCGAGTGGTTCCCCCGCATCCAATCCTGGCAGCGGAGCACGGCCCGCTGGTTGCGGTTCGCTTAACAACTCTGACGCGCAAGAGCCTGGGCGGGCTCACAACGGACCTTTCGGCCAGGGTGCTCGGTGGCGACGGTGAGCCCATCCCCTGCCTCTTTGCTGCCGGCGAGGCTGCTGGCTTTGGCGGGGGCGGCATGCACGGCTACCGATCCCTAGAGGGAACCTTCCTTGGCGGCGCCCTGTTTTCCGGCCGCGTTGCCGGCCGTCACGCGGCAGAAGCTACCGGGACTGCGGCTGCTGCGGCTGGGAGTACCGTGGTATGAGCGCCGCTACCACGCTCTGGGGGCCAGATATTCTGGGCCCGGACTACCAAGCAACAACGCTCTTGGTGCCAATGCCCGGCCAGAACCTCAACGCACAGACCACTACTGCCCCCGGGGCCGGAGCGAACGCTGACAGCCCCAGCCCCAGCCCCAGCCCCAGCCCCAGCCGAGAGTACCGGGCCACCCTGGTCCGCCACCGGCCCCAAGGTGGCCCCCGTCAAGCCTCCCCAGCAATAGCGGGCACGCCTGTGCTGTTCATTCACGGGTGGAGCGACTACTTCTACAACACAGGATTGGCTGAGTTCTTCACGGATCGCGGATACAACTTCTATGCTCTTGACCTGCACAATCACGGCCGCAGCCTGGAGTCTCCTGAACTGGGCGGCTATGTGGGTAATCTGGCCGATTACGACGCCGAAATACTCGCCGCATATGACCTCATTGACAGGGAGAGCGCGCCTCATCAGCAAAGGGCAGAAACCGTGCCCGGCTCACTAGAGCCCGGTGAGAGGCCGGCACGGCCCTTCATTCTGGTAGGTCACTCCACTGGTGGGCTCATCGCCACATTGTGGGCGCACCACTATCCCGGCCGGGTCAGCCATCTGGTACTGAACAGCCCTTGGCTGGAGATCCAGGGCGGGGCCGCGATCAGGCGGGCGGCTACACCCTTGGTACAGTTGGCAGATTTGCGGCCACTGCTGCGGATGCGTGTGCCCGAACGGTCGTTCTACTGGCGCGGCATCAGCAATGAAGCTTATGGAGAATGGCCGGTGGACAAGGCACTCCGGCCACCGCACGCGTTTCCTGTTCGGGCCGGCTGGATGAAGGCCATTTTAGCCGCGCAACAGGAAGTGGCCTCCGGACTGAAACTACCCATGCCCATTCTGGTGCTGCTCTCCTCCAAGAGCATGCTTGGCCCTGTCTGGAACGATGCGATGCTGCGTGCCGACGTGGTCCTTGATGTGCGCTCTCTGGCGTTACGGACCCTCTCACTGGGAAACTCCGTCACCTTGGAACGGATCGAGGGGGCCCTTCATGAGGTTCTTCTCTCTCCCCAACCGGTGCGAGATGACGCCTATACCAAAGTGGCCCGCTGGCTGCAAGGTTATGTAACACCTGTGCTAAAACCTGCTTCGACCAAGGGCACTGATGATTAGGCATGATTCCTTCTAGGGAGCCTGTATTTTCAGTGCCCTCAGAAGGTCCCGTAGTCCTTACGTGGAGGCCACTAGCCGTGGGCTGCTGCATCCACGGCGCCACCATAGCGCCGGTCCCGGCGGGCGTATTCATCCACAGCAGCCCACAGGGTCCGCCGGTCCACATCCGGCCACATGGTGTTCATGAAAACAAACTCCGCATACGCTGATTGCCACAGCAGGAAATTTGAGAGCCGCTGCTCTCCGCTGGACCTCAGGAATAAGTCCACATCAGGGACATCGGGCAGGTACATGTACTTCTGGATGGTTTTTTCATTGACCTGTTTGGGGCTCAGCCGCCCCGCCGCCACATCCGCGGCCAAGGCCGCCACGGCGTCTGCAATTTCCGCCCGGCCCCCGTAATTAACACACATGGTCAACGTAATCACATCGTTGTCCTTGGTGTGCTCCTGGGCGGCCTCAAGCTCCTTGATGACAGAGCCCCACAACTTGGGCCGCCGTCCTGACCATCGAATGCGCACACCCCACGCGTCGAGTTGATCCCGTTGGCGTCTTAATACGTCCTTGTTAAATCCCATCAGAAAGCGGATTTCTTCGGGCGAGCGCTTCCAGTTTTCCGTCGAGAAGGCATAGACACTGACATATTTTATGCCCATTTCAATAGCCCCGGCCATGACGTCCAGCAGCGCCGGCTCCCCCGCTTTGTGCCCTTCCACCCGGGGCAGGCCGCGCTGGTTGGCCCAGCGTCCGTTGCCATCCATGACAATGGCAACGTGCTCGGGGATGAGTTCTTGGGCAATGGCAGGGGCACTCTCCCCTGAGGTGTGCGGCCAAGGCGCCACTACCGGAAGCTTAGCCGCGCTCCGGCTGCTTTTTGCCTTGCCGCCTTTGTTTCCACTGCGCTGCATTGCCATACTCTAAACACGCTCCACAAGTTTCAGGGAACGCACAGTGCGTTCCAAATGCCATTGCACATAACCGGCCACAAGACCCGCCGCCTCGCGACGATGAAGGGCCAAGGAGCCCTGTGCCCCGGCCCAGTTTCCGCTCAATAGCTGCCCCAGAAGCACCATAGTTTCCGGAGCAGGGGCGGGTGAACCCGGCGGCCTGCAGTCATGACACACGGCCCCACCCAAGGATGCATTGAAGGCGCCATGAGGGCCCGGCTCACCGCAGCGGGCGCAGGCTGAGAAGCTCGGCGCCCAGCCTGCGATCGAGACGGCTCTTAGGAGGTAGGAGTCAAGGATCAGCTCCGGCGCATGGGCGCCTCGGCTGAGCGCGGCCAGGGCCCCCACCAGCAGCAGGTAGTGCGCTGTTGAGGTTTCGCCATCAACATCGGTGAGCCGCTCCGCCGTTTCCGCCATGGCCGCCGCCACCACGTATCTGTCATAATTGGCGGCAATCGCATCGCCGTAGCTTGCCTTCGCCACTGCCTGGGTGATGATGTCCAAGGAACGTCCCTTGACCAGCTGAAGATCAGCCACCATGAACGGTTCCAGCCGGGCACCAAATTTACTGCTGGTGCGCCGCACCCCCTTGGCTACGGCACGCAGCTGCCCATGATGGTGTGTCAGGAGCGTGATAATTCTATCTGCTTCACCCAATTTGTGCGTGCGCAGAATCACAGCATCATCCCGATAGGTGCGGGCGGCAAAAGATTGATTGGACACTGACCCATTATCCCATCTTTGCCTCCCGCCGCGGAGCAACCCGCGCCGAGCAATGGATCCGCCAAACAAGCCCGGCAAACAAGTCACCCCGGTAGCTGCCAAGAGGTGGCAGCTACCGGGGTGCACTGTTTGGTGATTAGACGTTCTGAGAGTCACGCACCGCACGGTTGACGGCTGAGATAACTGCCTTCAAGGATGATGTGGAGGTGTTGGCGTCAATGCCAACACCCCACAGTACGCGTTCACCAACGGCACACTCCACAAATGCCGCAGCACGTGCATCCCCTCCCTCTGAGAGAGCATGTTCGGAGTAGTCCAAGACCCGCACATCCATGCCATCTTCAGCCAGAATACCCAGCAGAGCTGCAATGGGCCCGTTGCCGGTTCCCGTGCGGGTGTGGACTGTGCCGTCAATGGTGACCTTGGCAACGAGCATCATCTCGCCTTCGTCATCCGTTGACGTGGTAAACGGCCCAATGCGGTAGCGGCCCCACTGCTCATCGCTACCCTCTGCGGGCAGGTATTCATCCTTGAAGATTTTCCACAGTTCGGCGGCGCTGACTTCTCCACCTACCGTATCGGTGCGCTGCTGGATGACGCCGGAGAATTCAATCTGTGCCCGGCGCGGCAGGTCCAGGCTGTGCTCATTCTTCAACAGGTACGCCACACCACCCTTGCCGGACTGGGAGTTGACCCGGATGACAGCTTCGTAGCTGCGGCCCAGGTCCTTGGGGTCAATGGGTAGGTACGGGACAGCCCAGGTGTGTGCTTCCACGGCAACGCCGGCCGCGGCAGCGTCGGCCTCCATGGCTTCAAAACCCTTCTTAATGGCATCCTGGTGCGAGCCGGAGAAGGCGGTGAACACCAGATCGCCACCGTACGGTGAACGCTCAGGTACCGGCAGTTGATTGCAGTACTCTACGGTGCGGCGCACTTCATCAATGTCAGAGAAGTCAATCATGGGGTCAATTCCCTGCGTGAACATGTTCAGGCCCAAGGTCACCAGATCCACATTGCCGGTGCGCTCACCGTTTCCGAACAGGCAACCCTCAATCCTGTCAGCACCTGCCAGGTAGCCCAGCTCGGCAGCAGCAACACCGGTACCACGGTCATTGTGCGGGTGCAAGGAGAGCGCAATGCCTTCCCGCGGGTGCAGGTTCCGGCTCATCCATTCAATAGAGTCGGCATAGACGTTGGGTGTGGCCATCTCCACGGTGGCGGGCAAGTTGATGATGACCTGGTTCTCGGCTGAGGCTTCGAAGATGTCGGCAATGGCGTTGCAAACGCGCAGGGCGTATTCGGGCTCGGTTCCCGTGAATGATTCGGGCGAGTACTCATAGGTGATGCGGGTATCGGTCAGGGTCTCTTCATACTTCTTGCACAGGCGCGCACCCTGCAGGGCAATGTCAAGGATGCCGTCCTCGTCCTGGTTGAAGACAACGCGACGCTGCAGCACCGAGGTGGAGTTGTACAGGTGCACGATTGCCTGCTTGGCACCGATCAGGGACTCGTAGGTCCGCTCGATCAAGTGCTCGCGTGCCTGAGTCAAAACCTGGATCGTGACGTCGTCCGGGATGTGGCCGCCTTCGATGAGCTGACGCACAAAGTCGAAGTCGGTTTGTGAGGCGGACGGGAAGCCTACTTCAATCTCCTTGAAGCCCATCTTGACCAGCAGTTGGAACATCTTCATCTTGCGGCCCGGGCTCATAGGGTCAATCAGAGCCTGGTTGCCGTCGCGGAGGTCAACGGCGCACCAGCGCGGCGCCTTCGTGATTACTTTGTCCGGCCATGTCCTATCCGGCAAGCTCACGGAGATCTGATCCTGGAACGGGATGTAACGCTCGACGGGCATTCCGGAGGGTTTTTGCGCATTTCGCATGGAGGTGACCTTATCTGTTGTACAACGAAGTGGGAGGCCGGCCGGGCAACACAAACACCGCAGCGAGGGTGGCCATGGTCCGTGTCGAACAAATCAACAGGTTCTAGGCCTCGCCGCGGCAGCTAAGAAGAAGCATTCCAGTGCGCACATTTTTACCCTAACACGGCACGTAGGATGGTGGTGAACGAACTCACTTTGTGGGTTCGCCCACCTTCCAAAAAGCACACACCTGTGAGCGCACCACGCCTGCAAGCCAGCAACGCTTGAAGGCGGTAACCCATGAAGGGGAAACGATTTCTTTGACCCACGCCGGCATCAATTTCAGCCATCTTGACCCGGGCACAAGGCCCCAGGATGATCTATTCCGCCATGTCAATGGCACGTGGTTGAACGCTGAGGTGATCCCGGAGGACCGGGCAGTCACCGGATCTTTCATCACCTTGCGCGACGAATCCGAAGATGCCGTCAAGGCCATCATTGAGCAGGCAGGCGCGCAGGCGGACCCCACCGACTCCGCCAACGCGGCACTGTCCGCAAAAATTGGTGCCTTGTATGGAACCTTCATGGATGAGGCCGCCATTGAAGCAGCCGGGGCCGCTCCCCTCGTTGCAAAGCTCCGCAGCATTGAGCAGGTAGGCAGCATGGAGGCCCTAGTCCGGCTCATGGGCGATCTGGACCGTACCGGTGGCAGCACCTTGTTCGGTGCCTATGTCAACAACGACGCCGGAAATCCAGACCGCGCCCTGCTGCACCTTTTCCAATCTGGCCTAGGGCTCCCGGATGAGTCCTACTACCGGGATGAAAAATTTGAGGCCATTCGCACCGCCTATGTTGGACATATCCAGACCATGCTGGAATTGGCGGGCATAGCCGACGCCGCCGTCAAGGCGCCGCGCATCATGGCCCTGGAGACAGAGATTGCCGCAACACACTTGGACAAGGTGTCCTTGCGCGATCCACAGAAAACCTACAACCTGATGAATCACAGTGAAGCCGTTGCGCTTTTGCCTGCACTAGCTACCTGGCTCGAATCTCTGGGTGTGACGCAGGAGCAAAGCGCTGAAGTGGTGGTGGCCACGCCTGATTTCTTTAGCGGGCAACAAGCCCTGCTGGTGGAGGGCCGCCTGGCCGATTGGCAGGCATGGCTGGCCATGCGCACCATTTCCAGCCTGGCAGGCTACCTGTCAAAGGAATTTGTTGATAGTAACTTCGCTTTCTACGGCACAACCCTCAGCGGGACCCCTGCCATCAGAGACCGATGGAAGCGAGCCGTGGCCCTTGTTGAAGGATCCCTAGGTGAGGCGGTGGGCCAACTCTACGTAGCCAAACACTTCCCTGAATCACACAAAACTCGTATGGAAGCCCTAGTAGCTAACCTCATCGAGGCCTACCGCAGCAGCATTGCCGAGCTTGCCTGGATGAGCAGCGAAACAAAAGAAAAGGCCCTCGAAAAATTGGCGGCCTTCACTCCCAAGATCGGCTACCCCGCCAAGTGGCGTGACTACTCCGCCCTGGAGATTAGAGAAGGGGACCTGCTGGGCAACATTGAGCGCAGTAACGCCTTCGAGCTGGCGCGGCAGCTGGCAAAGATTGGTGCCCCCATTGACCATGATGAATGGTTCATGACACCCCAGACAGTCAATGCCTACTACAACCCCACCATGAACGAGGTGGTGTTCCCGGCCGCAATCTTGCAGCCACCCTTCTTCGATGTAGAAGCTGACGACGCCGCTAACTACGGTGGGATTGGCGCCGTCATCGGGCACGAGATTGGCCATGGTTTCGATGACCAGGGTTCACAATTTGACGGTTCCGGGGCACTGCGGAACTGGTGGACTGACGCGGACAGAAGCGCTTTTGAGGCTCTCACCAAGAGATTGGTGCAACAGTACAACGTACTGTCCCCCATGGCCGCCCCCGACGAGTTCGTCAATGGTGAACTGACCCTCGGTGAAAACATCGGCGACCTCGGAGGATTAGCCATCGGTTTCAAGGCCTACCAGCTCAGCTTGAAGGATTCCAGCTCAGCTGTCATTGATTCTCTCACGGGTGCCCAGCGCTTCTTCTACTCTTGGGCCGAATGCTGGCGCACCAAGATCCGATACGAGGAAGCTGTCCGACGCCTCACAATAGACCCGCACTCCCCCGCGGAACTACGCTGCAATGCGGTGGTCAGCAACCTCGATGCCTTCCATGAGGCCTTCGGCACCGTACCGGGCGACCAACTGTGGCTGGCACCGGAGCAACGCGTCAGCATCTGGTAGACAGACGGTACCTCAGAGGCAGCCACTAAGCACCTCACACACAAGGGGGCGCGGTGGTGAAAGGATTCCTTTCACCACCGCGCCCCCTTGTGTGTTCTAGCCCGTGGCGAGCTAGTAGGTGTAGTACAGCGGGTTGACCTTCATGCACTCACCGCTTTGCTCGGCGGTGCTGGAGACAATGTCATCTGGCAGAACGATCTTGCCGAATTCCTTGCCGGAGGCCCAATCAGCCCCCACCACGAGGCTGATGCCCGTCACGGTTGGATCAGATTTCACGGCACTTGCGGGAAGCTTGAAGAGTGCGGCCACATCAGCCGCCACGTCAGCCATGTCCGCCCCGTAGAGAAGCTGGGTTTTGCTCTGTACGGGAACATCCCCTGCCTGCCAAGCACTTTGGAAACCAGCGGCCGCCAGTTCCTGGACCAATTCCAGGGAACGGCCAACAATGGCGGTTGCGTTGACCACGCTGATGGGCTGCAGTGACTTGTCATAGGGCGGTGCTGAGGGCGCCTGCGTTTCAGGGGCTTTGCTTGACGCGACGCCAGAAGGAGCCGCGGCCGGGGGGCTCGGGGAGGGGGCTCCGGAGAGATCCGCGTCCTGGCGCAGGGCTGCGAAGAATTGGCTGGCCTGAGGCTCCTTCAACTGAACCCTGTTGATATCTGCAGAATATGGTTCGTTGGGGACCGTGACAAAGGAGACCTTGCTCAGATCAATCTTGGCCAAGCGTGTAGCTACACCGATCATGGCTGGAACATTGGCCAGGTTCTCATCAATGGTGAGGTTTTTGGTGACCACGTCAGCCAAGGTGTAGAGCTTGGGCAGGTTGGTCAACGTCCCTTCACTCTTGACCTTGCGCACCATGGAGCCAAGGAAATACTGCTGGGCCTTGATCCTGTCCAGATCACCGGAATCACCAAAGGCGTGCCTGGTGCGCAGGAAAGCAAGCGCCTGTTCCCCTTCTACCAGGCTTTTACCCTTGGGTAGTTTCAGGAACGAGCCGTTGACGTCATACATGGCGTGGTCAACACACACTTCAACACCACCCAAGGCCTTGGAAAGTTCCTTGACGGCTGTGAAGTCAGCCAGCATGAAATGGTCAATGGTCAATCCGGTGATGTCATTGATGGCCGCTACAGTGCAGCCGGGCCCTGCCGCAAGCGCTCCGTTGAGCTGTCCCAGAAGTGCCCCTGGAACGGTTTCACCGGTCGCCACGGACACGCAATCAGGGATGGGCACCATGAGGTCGCGGGGAAAACTGGTCACGGAGACCCGGCTGTTATCTGCCGAGATATCCATCAGGAGCATCACATCCGATTGGCCCTGACCGGCAGAATCTTCCGCGGTACCGTACTCACTGTTCTTGCCAGCGCGTGTATCGGTTCCAAGAATCAGGATCTGCAAGGAGCCCGTGTCTTCCACGGACTTGCCCGAACCGGAGGCGTTGGGTACGCGCCCGTCAAGCGGCGCTGTTGTGACATTGCTTTGCAGCTTGTAGAAAAGCAGCCCAGCAGTGCCTAACCCAATAACAAGGACTGAGCACACAGCAAGAGCCGTGATTCGCAACCAGAGTGGGGCTCTGCGATGGGGCTTGTAGTGCCTGCCGGCCGGCTCCAAGGTACTCTCAGGTCCCCTAGGTGGGGTGCTGGCAGCTTTCACTGCCCCCGTTTCGGCACGGCGACGCCCCATGAACAAACCTTTCACTATGGATATAAACTCTCAAGAGTTTATCGGCGAAGGCTGGGAACATCCCACAAGCCACACGTTCGCCCAAAATTGAACAGAAAAACATCAAGCGGCGGCCCGGCAGGCCGCCGCCTTCCTGCTGAATTATTCGCTAAAAGCCCAGCTTAACAAGCTGTTTGGGATCGCGCTGCCAATCCTTGGCTACCTTGACATGCAAATCAAGGTAGATTTTGGTACCCAGCAGCGCCTCGATACCTTTCCGCGCAGTGGTGCCTACATCGCGAAGCCTGGCCCCACCCTTGCCGATGATGATGGCCTTTTGGGAGGGCCGTTCCACATACAGATTGACCCGCACATCCAGCAACGGGTTATCCTCCGAGCGGCCTTCTCTGGGAATAATCTCCTCAACCACCACGGCGAGGGAGTGAGGCAGTTCATCGCGAACGCCCTCCAGCGCGGCCTCACGAATCAACTCTGCAACCATGACAGCCTCAGGCTCGTCGGTGAGGTGCCCATCAGGATACAGGGCAGGGCCCTCCGGCATGTAGCTGGCGAACACCCCTGCCAAGGTTTCAACTTGGAAGTCTTCCACAGCGGAAACAGGTACGACGGCGGCAAAGCCAGTCTCGCCGAAGACATCCCGGCCCAGCTTGTCAACAGCTATGAGCTGGTCTGTGACCGCTTGGCGGTCCACCGTGTCTGTCTTGGTGACAATGGCAATGACAGGTTTTTTGCCTACGTTGGCCAATTGCTGGGCGATGAACCTGTCACCGGGACCAATTTTTTCATTGGCCGGCAAGCAGAAACCAATAACATCAACTTCAGCCAGAGTATCCGCCACCAGATCGTTGAGGCGTTTACCCAAGAGTGTTCGGGGGCGGTGCAGCCCTGGGGTGTCCACCAGAACAAGCTGGAATGTGTCCCTGTGCACTAGCCCACGAATGGTGTGCCGGGTGGTTTGCGGCTTGGCCGAGGTGATCGCTACCTTTTGTCCCACAAGGGCGTTGGTCAGTGTTGATTTCCCTGCATTGGGCCGGCCGGCCAGGACGGCGAAACCTGCACGGAAACCCTCGGCCTTGGGAGCAGGCATGGCCAGCTTCTTGTTCGACTTACTCATGGTTGCTCCTAGTGTTTTGATCAATGGTCGCCTCAATCCAAGGCGCATTAGCTAATTTTGAATCTCTTATGCCAGTGTCCGTCCCGGACCGGCTGCTGGCAATATTACGGCTGGCGATGATGTGGCTAATTCTGTTGCGTTGGGGTTCCTTGCGCTCAGCCTGCAAGATCACCCCGGAGATCTCCACAATGTCCCCCACCATGGGGATCCGCCCCAAGTGCTTGGCAAGGAGGCCGCCCACCGTGTCCACCTCGTCGTCGTCCATGTCCTTATCGAAAAGCTCACCGAGTTCGTCAACGGCCAACCGGGCCCGAATCCGGAAGCACCCTTCTGCAAGGGTCTGCACATCTGGGGACACGGAATCGTATTCGTCCTCAATTTCTCCAACAATTTCCTCAAGGAGGTCCTCGAGTGTCACCAGACCGGCCGTTCCGCCATACTCATCCACCACAATGGCCACATGTGTTGATTCCAGCTGGAGTTCTTTGAGGAGGGCGTCCACCGGCTTGGACTCGGGAACATAACGAACAGTTCGTGTTAGCTGCTCCACGCTGGGCCTGCCCCGGGCACCATTGTTGCGGTACAGGGTAGCCACCAGGTCTTTGAGGTACAGGATCCCCAGAATATGGTCGGTACTTTCCCCAATTACTGGAATGCGCGAGTACCCCGAAGACAGAAAGGCCTCGAGTGCTTCTTCCAGTGTGGCATCTTGGACAATACTCATGATGTCAGTGCGCGGAACCATAACGGCCCGAACCATGGTTTCACCCATGTCAATCACGCTGTGGATGAGTTCAGCCTCATTGTCCTCAATCATGTCCGCTTCACTGGCGCGATCAACGAATTCACGGAATTCCTCTTCGCTGACAAATCCTTCATCGGCAGCTGGTGCGTCCTTGGTGAGGGCGGCGCCCAGACGGTTCAACCATTCCGGGATGGGGCCCAGAACGCGCCGTAGAAAGTGCACCAGCCAGGACGTTCGGCCTACAAGAGCAGCCGCGTGAAGGCGGCCCAGGCGTCGCGGGGACACGCCCACCATCATGAACCCCAAAAAGGCCATGATGATGGTGGCGATCAGCCCGGCGAGCCATTCGTTGTCCAGCAGCCGCACTAGAAAAAGGGCCACGGCTACGGCGGCAGCCATTTCAAACCAGACCCGCCAAAACTTCAGCGCATTCAAGTGCGCTTGAGGTTCAGCGAGGACCTTATCCATGGATACGCCACGGCTGTGCAAGGCAATGCTTTCCGAGTCGTGGCGGGGAAAGAACCCTAACGCTGACTCAATGGCCGTCAAAAAAGCGGCAATGGCCGTGAAGAGAATCCCCAGGACCGGCAAGAGAACAAGCGTCACTGCGTGGTCTCCCGCGGAGCTTCCCGGCCTAGGAAGCTGGAGAGCAATTCACGCTGGATGCCAAACATCTCTTCCTTTTCCTCCGGTTCACGGTGATCGTATCCCATCAGGTGCAACATGCCGTGTGTGGTGAGCAGCAATAGTTCCTCCTCCATGGAGTGCCCTGCACTCACCGCCTGCTCCTGTGCCACAACGGGGCAAAGAACAATGTCTCCCAGTAATCCTGGTGCGGTGGGCTCGGCAGCCGTGCCGGGGCGCAGCTCATCCATGGGGAAGGAGAGCACATCGGTGGGGCCGGGCTCATCCATCCATTCCACGTGAAGCTTTTCCATGGTTTCAATATCCGCCAAAATGACCGAAACTTCCGTTTGCGGGTGCAGATGCATGGCCGTCAGGATGTGACGGATCAGCTTGACGAGCTCTTCCTGGGGTGCCTCCACGCCTGATTCATTGTTAATTTCGATGCTCATCGTGACGTGCTGTCCTTCGGTTTTGTGGGGCTGGGATGAGCTTCATCCCAGCTGTTGTAGGCGCTGACAATGGCACCCACCAAACGGTGGCGCACCACATCCGTGGCGTCGAGTATGGAGAAGTTGATGTCATCAACGCCCTCGAGAATCTCCCTGACTACCCGCAAGCCAGACCGCGTTCCCGTGGGCAGATCCACTTGCGTGATGTCTCCCGTGACAACAATCTTGGATCCAAAACCCAACCGAGTCAGGAACATTTTCATTTGCTCCGGGGTTGTATTCTGGGCTTCATCTAAGATGATGAACGCATCGTTGAGGGTGCGCCCACGCATGTAGGCCAGCGGAGCCACCTCAATGGTTCCTGCCGCCATGAGCCTTGGAATGGTTTCCGGATCCATCATGTCGTGCAGTGCGTCATAGAGCGGGCGCAGATAAGGATCAATTTTATCGTTCAAGGTTCCGGGCAAGAAGCCCAACCGTTCCCCTGCTTCAACGGCAGGGCGGGTGAGAATGATCCGGCTGACTTCTTTGTGTTGCAAAGCCTGAACTGCTTTTGCCATGGCCAGATAGGTTTTTCCTGTGCCGGCGGGGCCAATACCGAACACCACGGTGTTGCGGTCAATGGCGTCTACATAGTCCTTTTGATTCGCGGTCTTAGCCCGGATGGTCCGGCCACGGCTGGAGAGAATATCGTGACTGAGGATGTCCACCACAGAGACCTCAGGACGGGTTTTGAGCATGACTACCAGCTGTTCCCAGATGGCAGCACTCATGGTGCTCTCGCGGGCCACCATGCCGCGGGCTTCCTCCATCAAGTGCATGATGCGCGGCACTACTCCAACAGGGCCGGTGATGGTGAGCACATTGCCACGAGCTAGGAAGGAAATCCCCGGATAGAGTTTTTCAACAACCCGCAGCCCCTCGTCTTCGGCACCCAAGGTGGCAACCATCTGCTCGGTTGAGCGAAAATACACCAGTTCGGTGCGGGTCCCGTCCACTGAATGGGGGAAGTGCCCGCCCTGACCTTCTTCTGCGCTGTGATCGCTTTGGTGTGCTGTTGTCTCTGCCATAAGTCCGGCCCGTCCAGGCCTGAAATCTCTCCTTGGGTTTACCGGTTTTAATTCCCGGAACGCCTGCTATTTCTCCTTATCATCAATTCTAGTGCACTGCTCAGCAACGCCGCTCATATACGCTTCGCCGCCGATGTGCATCTTTGTCCCAAACTGCGGAAAAGTGTTTCGATACGGTTTCAGTTCACCCAAACCAGCCAATTCGAGCTCTTCCGCACATTCTCCTGTGCCAAGCTAGGTACGGTTCCAAGCCTTGTGGGGATGCTTGGAGCAGGCGCATCCATCATGGACTGGGCCTTCAACCAGCACACTTTGACAAAGAAACTGCGAGACAACTCCCCATGGACGCCTTCCCCCCTGTGCCAACACCCCGGACTGGCGCCGCTGCCATCCCGGATGTTAGGGGGCAGCGGACGGCCGAGAGGCTGCGCACCGTAGACAAGGTTGCCATTGTGGCCCTGTCACTGACACTTCTTTTGGGCGGCTGTACCTCTGCCAACACCCAGAACCCTGACTCGTCAATGCCAGCCACGGCGGCGTCCTCGTCCACCGGGCTAGTGACAAGTGCGCCCCTGGAAACTGCCACAGCCTCGCAGACCCTGCCCGTTTACTGGCTAGGTCGCAGCAACAGCGATGTTTTCCTGTACAGGGAATTCCGCGCTTCCACCGCCCTCGATGAGCCCATTGTCACCGCATTGCGCATCATGATGAGCAATAAGGCACTGGACCCCGATTACTTCACCTTGTGGAGTGCCCCGTCCCGGCTCGGAGCCTCCATTTCCGCTAAGAATGTCATCACGGTGGATGTGTCGGCGGACGCCTTCAGTCAAAAAGCGGACGCCGGAATGGCTGAGCGTTCCGTTTCCCAGCTGGTGTACACAGCCACTGCTGCGGCCGCCATGGCCGGGCTCGTTGACACCAGCTCCCCCATCCAGGTCTCCGTTCTTGTTGACGGACATACCGGTTATAGCGCCTTTGGACATGTCCCCTTGGATAAGCCGCTGACCCGTAACCCTGCCTATATAGCCCCTGTTTGGATCATTGACCCGGCCAACGGCTCAACATACAAGCATCTCCCACTGAAGGTGACGGGCCAAGGCGTCTCCCCGACAGGGACACTGGCGTGGTCTTTGTCTCACGTAAGTGAGGGCAAAGTCGCTGACGAGTATCTCAGCGGAACCGTCAATATTCCCCAGGGTCCCAACGAGTTGGGTGAGTTCACCTTCAATCTGGTTCCACCAAACGGCAGCTACCAGCTCTCCGTCTTCATCGACAACCCCCTGCTGCCGGGCCGCAAAATTGGCATCGACACCAAGATTGTCACCATCACCGGCAGCCCGTAACCGGCCAAAAAAGTAGGCCTCTCAAAGCTGAAACGGAGGCCGTGGGTGGGCCCCCACGCCCGAGGGACCCGCTGCCGAGCTTGCGCGTGAAACGGAGGCCGTGGGTGGGCCCCCACTCCCGAGGGACCCGCTGCCGAGCTTGCGAGGAGGGGGAGGGTGTGGGGACTACCAGCGCCCGAGCTGCTGGCTAAGAATTGCCACAGCGGCGCCTCCGGCAGTCGAGGAGCGCAGCACATTGTGGCCCAACAGGGCCGTCAGCGCGCCAGCGTCCTTGAACGCTTGAACTTCTGTGGCGCTCATACCGCCTTCCGGACCCACGATCATCAGCACCGTGGTACTTGCTGATTCTCCTGTGGGCGCAGCATACCCGCCGGCAGCGCCTGATTCCTGCCAGTTCCGGGCCACCTCCGCGACTGAGTCTAAGGCGTCCTCGTGCAATATCAGGGCTAGCCCGGCGGCAGCGATTTCTTCGCAGACCCCGGCGGTGCCCAGCAGTGATCCGACGGTGGGTATGGTTGAGCGGCGCGCCTGTTTCGCGGCCGCCGCGACCACCTGACGCCACTTCTGCGGCCCCTTAGTGGCCTTGTCCATCTTCCACCGCACAATGGAGCGTTCAGCCTGCCAGGGTGCCACCGCGTCGATGCCAAGTTCAGTAGCCATTTCAATGGCCAGCTCATCCCTGTCACCCTTGGCCAATGCCTGGATCAAGACAAAGCGCAACGGCTGGGCTGGTTCTTGTTCCACACTGTTGACCTGCACCGTCAACAAACCCTTTTCAGCGCTGCTGACGGTGCAGGACAAACGCAACCCAGCGCCGTCGCACATGTCCACCGGCTCACCTGAGGCGAGACGTTTGACCGTAGTGGCATGCCGGCCCTCATCCCCACCTAGGGTGAAGTGTGCGCCGGGCAGCAACCCGGAGAGCTCTGCAGGGTTGGCGTAGAAGACTGGGTTACTCATGAGGTTTAGTTGTTGCCGAACTTATCACGCAGCTTGGCGAACATGCCGCCACTGGAGACCAGTTTCCCTTCGGTGAAGGTCTCCCCGCGCAGGGCTGCCAGTTGCTTCAGGAGGGCTTCCTGCTCGGCGTCGGGCTTGGTGGGTGTCTCCACGTGAATGTGTACCTTCAAGTCTCCACGGCCAAAGCCACGCAGGTGGGTCACCCCCAGGCTGCGCAGGTTGATGACTTCCCCTGCCTGGGTGCCGGGCTTGATGCTGATGGGCTGCTCACCATCGAAGGTCTCGAAGTTCAGCTCTGTGCCCAGTGCGGCAGCGGTCATGGGGACGCTGAGTGTGGCATGCAGGTCATCGCCTTCACGCACAAAGCTGGGATCGTTATTGACCTTCATCTCCACGTACAGATCGCCTGAGGGGCCACCTGCCGGTCCGGCCTCGCCCTGGTTGGCGAGTTGGATCCGGGTCCCGGTGCCCACTCCTGCAGGGACCTTGATGGTCAGCGTGCGGCGATCGCGGATACGGCCTTCGCCCATGCACTCGTTGCACGGGTCCACGATCATGGTGCCGAAGCCTTGGCAGGAGTTGCAGGTAGCCAGGGTCATGACATTGCCCAAGATGGAGCGCATGGGGCGTTGAATCTGGCCACTGCCATGGCAAATGTCACAGGTGGTGGGTGCCGTTCCCTGGCGGCAGCAGCTGCCCTCGCAGGTGGGGCAGGTGATGGCGGTGTCAATTTCAAGCTTCTTGTTGACGCCAAAGACGGCCTCGCGCAAGTCCACGCGCACGCTGATGAGGGCGTCTTGGCCGCGGCGCATACGTGATGCGGGACCACGCCCTCCGCCGCCACCGCCACCGGCACCGCCGAAGAAGGTTTCAAAGATGTCCTGGAAGGCGAAGCCCTCGCCACCAAAGCCGCCGCCACCGCCACCTGCGTCATTGCCGTTTTCGTTACCCGTGGTGTCATAGATGCGGCGCTTTTGCGGGTCAGACAAGACCTCATAGGCGTGTGTTACAGCCTTAAAGCGATCCTGAGCATCCGCGGCGTCATTGACGTCCGGATGGAGTTTGCGTGCAAGCTTGCGGTAGGCCTTCTTGATTTCCTCGGCCGTTGCGTCGCGGGCGACGCCCAATGCATCGTAATGGTTACTCAAAGTAATGCTCTCTTTTGTTGAAACGGTGGCCGCTTAGCCGGCCAAAATTCTCGAAAGGTACTGGGCCACGGCGCGAACGCTGGCCATGGTGTTGGGGTAATCCATTCTGGTAGGACCCACCACACCAAGCTTGGCGTTCTCACCACGGACGTAGCTGGTGGCCACCACTGAGGCTTCCGCGAGGGAATCGTGCGGGTTTTCCCGTCCAATCACCACAGACATACCCAAGGAGTCTTGGGCCATGGCTTCAAGCAGCCTCAGTAGCACCACTTGTTCCTCCAGTGCGTCAAGGACGGGCCCGATGCTCAGGGGGAAGTCATTGTTTGACCGGGCCAGGTTGGCGGTGCCTGCCATGACAATCCGGTCTTCACGGGCGTTGTGCGCCAATAGCGCCAAACCCTGGGCCAAGCGTGCAGCCACAGCATGCTCTCCCAAGGGGACATCGAGGGGAACTTTGGAGACAGCGCTGGGCAATTGGGCCACAGTGAGTCCGTTCAAACTGGCCATAAACACTTTGCGCAATCCGGCCAGGATGTCATCATCAACGGCGGCACCAATATCGATGACGTTTTGTTCTACCTTGCCAGAAGCCAAGATCAGGACCACTAGCACTTGATGCGCTGCCAAGGAGACAAACTCAATGTGGCGCACAGTGGCCGCAGTGGTGCGCGGATACTGGACAACCGCCACTTGGTTGGTCAGCTGGGCCAGGGTCCGCACTGTCCTCTCGAGGACGTCATCCAGATCGGTGGGCCCATCTAACAACACAGAGATGGCTCGGCGTTCAGCGGCTGAAAGTGGCTTAACGGAGGCCAACTGATTCACGAAGAGCCGGTAGCCCTTGTCAGTGGGGATGCGCCCGGAACTGGTGTGCGGGGCCGTGATCAGCCCTTCTTCTTCCAGCGCGGCCATGTCATTGCGGATAGTGGCACTGGAAACTCCCAGATGGTGCCGTTCCACGAGTGCTTTGGAGCCGACGGGTTCCCGTGAATGCACATAGTCTTCGACAATGGCCCGCAGAACTTCCAACTTACGTGGTTCACTCATGCCCGGCACCTCCTTTCAGCCTTACGCTCTGCACCCATATCCCCTTGGACTCTTGACAAGGCGGGAATGTCAGAACATCTTTTAGAAAACAACTTTTAGCACTCTACCCAACCAAGTGCTAAGTCTAATACCTTTCCACGGCACCCCCATGGCCCACCGGTTCCCGCCACGTTCTCGACACGCTCCGCAGACGCGCACTATGAACCGCGTAAGTGTGCCGCCTCAAGAGCGGCCCCGGCACGCGATAGCATGGCTTTTCATCCTGCAGCGTTCGCCATGAGCGTTGCCCTGAGCGTCAAGAGTCAGGTTTTTGCATGCATTTCAGTGACGTGTCCCACCATCAGTGGGGTCCCCAGGACCTCAGTGCCCCGCCGCCCCGAATCCTGCGCAAGGTTGAAGCCCGTTCCGGCCTTGTTGTAGAGGACGTGCAAACAGGCTGGGTGGGCGCGGTGGTCCGTCTGGAAAAGTCCGGCGGCATGCACATTGTGGAACTCGCCGACAGGCGCGAAAAGATCCGCGCCTTCCCGCTGGGATTTGGCTTTCTGTACGAGGGTGAGCCGATTGAGCTCATCGCACCCACCACAGCCGCACCCAAGAAGGCCCTGCGTACCGCATCTGGCTCCGTCAAAGTTATGGGGGACCGCGCCAAGGTGGCCAAGGCCAGTCGGATTTGGGTGGAGGGCAAGCACGACGCCGAACTGGTGGAGAAGGTCTGGGGAGACGATCTGCGGGTGGAGGGGATCGTAGTAGAACCTCTCCGAGGGATCGATGACCTGGCCGCCGCGGTGGCCGATTTTGGCCCGGGACCCCAGCGCAGGTTGGGCATTTTGGTGGACCATTT
Source organism: Arthrobacter sp. lap29 (assembly GCF_032458965.1). Classification (NCBI taxonomy): domain Bacteria; kingdom Bacillati; phylum Actinomycetota; class Actinomycetes; order Micrococcales; family Micrococcaceae; genus Arthrobacter; species Arthrobacter sp. lap29. The sequence continues at coordinate 344,815 of NZ_JAUCEK010000002.1, read as the reverse complement.
GGTGCCCGGTTCCAAAGAAACACGCATTGTGGGCAATCTCATGAAGAAGCCCGGGGTATCCAAGAACGTGCTGGTGGTGGGACACCCATATGTAGATGTCTGGCAGGCTATCAAGCCTGCTACTCTGGGCATCCCGGCATGGCCTGTAGTGCCTAGAACAATGGAGTGGAAGCTGGGCATCCTGAAGGCCTTCGGCTGGCCCCACACTACCGCTGAGGACATTGGACTGGGCTGGGCGAGATTGCTGTCACGGGTGGGTTCGTACTCAGATCTGGAGCCGTCCCTGCTGGGCCGGGTCGAAGAGGTCATTGATTTTTTGACGGCACCCGTATCCTAGAGTGAGGGCAATAATCCACCATGCCCGTAGTTGCGCATGCTGAAAGGCCTGAGATTGTGAACCACCCGGTTAACCAGAGCAATGTTGCACCCCAGCAGCCCCTCACCCCCTCCGAAGATAAGCAGTGGGCTTTCATGTCCCACTGTGGCGGAATTCTTGGGTGTGTACCTTCGCTGCTGATCTATAAATTCTTGGCTGCCCGCGGCCGATTTACAGCACAGGAGTCCAAGGAAGCCCTGAACTTCACCTTGATCCCGACAGCTTTGGCTGTCCTGCTGAACATTGTGGCTATCATTGCCCACGCGATCAGCCCAGGAAGCGGGACCATCTTTTCCCTGCTGGCGCTGCTGATCTGGGCCTTCCTGACGGTGTTCTCCATCATCGGCGCCGTACGTGTCAACAGTGGCCAGCCCTACCGCTACCCGCTCAACCCGCGGCTGATCAAGTAACTGATCAAGTAACTGAAAAACAGCACCAGATTGCACGGGTAGCTAGACCGGAAGTGGCTTTAGCCGGCCTTAGCCACGGTTAGTCTAAGAGCGCCCGTGTCACGGCATCGCCCAGGAGCCTGCCCTTGAGCGTGAGCACCAAAGTGCCGGCGAAAACCTTGAGCGGGTCCACCAGTTCCTGTGCGATGAGCCCGGCAATGGCTTTGCGTGCCGTGGGCGAGAGTGTGTCCACAGCCAGCCCTTCGGACAACCTGGACACCAGCATGATCCGTTCCAGCTCTCGGGTTTGCGCATCAAGAGTTTCACGCCCGGCGGCCGGGGATTCACCCTTATCAAGCCGATTCGCGTACGCCGTGGGGTGTTTGACATTCCACCAGCGCACCCCACCAACATGGGAGTGCGCTCCGGGGCCAATCCCCCACCAGTCATCTCCACGCCAGTATGCAAGGTTGTGCTGGCAGGCGTCCTGGGGGGTCCGCGACCAGTTGCTGACCTCATACCAGGACAGGCCAGCTTCTTGAAAGAGCCGGTCTGCTAGTTCGTATTTCGCGGCGTGATCGTCGTCGTCAATGTTCGGGACCTGGCCGCGGCGGATCTGGGCGGCCAGTTTGGTTCCCTCCTCCACAATGAGCGAGTATGCGGAGATGTGATCCGGCTCGTAGCTCAACGCTGTGCGAACGGATGTTTCCCAGTCCGCGAAGCTCTCCCCTGGCGTGCCGTAGATCAAGTCCACACTGACCCGCAGGCCAACCTCACGCGCCCAGGCAACCGCCTGTGGCACCCTCTCCGGGTTGTGCGTGCGGTCCAGCACCTTCAAGACGTGCGGGACCGCGGACTGCATGCCGAAGGACACGCGGGTGAATCCGCCGTCGAATAGTTGCTGTAGGGATTCCCGGGTGACCGAATCAGGGTTAGCCTCGGTGGTGACCTCGGCGCCGTCCTCCAGTCCCCAGCGGGCCACGGCGGCAGCCAAGATGCGGGTGAGATCGCCGGCAGCTAACAGGGTGGGCGTTCCACCACCAAAGAAGACAGTGCTCAGCTTGCGTTCCGGAAGCCCGGAGGCACTCATGGCCTGGGCCGCAAACTCCACCTCACGCACAGCGGTTTCGGCGTAGGCATCCTGGGAGGCCCCGCCACCTAATTCGGTTGCCGTGTAAGTGTTGAAATCGCAGTAGCCACAGCGCACGGCACAGAAAGGGATGTGCACGTACAGGCTGAACTTGCGATCTGCTGCACCGATGGCGGCCTGCGCGGGCAGGACGCCATCGGCCGGGGCCGGGTCCCCGAGGGGCAAAACGCTGGGGGTCACTTCTTTGACTTGTCCTTTACCGGCTCTTCGGAGGACAGTGCAGCGATGAAGGCTTCCTGGGGAACCTCCACACGGCCCACCATCTTCATGCGCTTCTTGCCTTCCTTCTGCTTTTCGAGCAGCTTGCGCTTACGCGAAATATCGCCGCCGTAACACTTGGCCAAAACGTCCTTGCGGATGGCGCGGATGTTTTCGCGGGCGATGATGCGGGCACCAATGGCGGCCTGGATGGGCACCTCAAACTGCTGGCGCGGAATAAGTTCGCGCAGCTTGCCTGTCATCATGACACCGTAGGCGTATGACTTGTCGCGGTGGGTGATGGCGCTGAAAGCGTCCACTTGCTCACCCTGAAGCATGATGTCGACCTTGACAAGATCGGCAACCTGATCGCCGTCTGCCTTCCAGTCCAACGAGCCATAGCCGCGGGTCTTGGACTTGAGGATGTCAAAGAAATCGAACACAATCTCGGCCAAGGGCAGGCGGTAACGGATCTCCACCCGGTCCTCGGAGAGGTAGTCCATGCCGCCGAGAATGCCGCGCCGGGTCTGGCACAGTTCCATGATGGCGCCAACAAATTCGGTAGGAGCCAAGATGGTTGCGGCAACCATGGGTTCGCGGACCTCGGCGATCTTACCCGTGGGGTATTCGCTGGGGTTAGTCACGTGGACAACCTTCTTGTCCTCGAGCGTGACCTCGTACTCCACGTTGGGGGCCGTGGAGATCAAATCAAGGTTGTGTTCGCGTTCCAGACGCTCACGAGTGATTTCCAAGTGCAGCAAACCTAGGAAGCCCACACGGAAGCCGAAGCCCAGTGCGGCCGAAGTTTCGGGCTCGTAGACCAGAGCCGCGTCATTGAGCATCAGCTTTTCCAGTGCGTCACGCAGCACGGGATAGTCGGTACCATCCAGCGGGTACAGACCCGAGAACACCATGGGCTTGGCGTCATGATAACCAGCCAACGCTTCCGTGGCCGGCTTGTGGAAGGTGGTGACGGTATCGCCCACCTTGGACAGGCGCACATCCTTCACACCCGTAATTAGGTAGCCCACTTCACCAACACCCAGGCCCTTGGACGGCTTGGGCTCGGGTGAGCTGACACCAATTTCCAAAAGCTCATGGGTGGCGCGCGTGGACATCATCTGGATTTTTTCGCGCGGGCTCAAGCTGCCGTCAATAACACGGACATAGGTGACTACGCCGCGGTAAGTGTCGTACACGGAGTCGAAGATCATGGCACGGGCAGGGGCATTGGGATCGCCTTGGGGCGCCGGGAGGTCGCGGACAATCTGGTCAAGGAGTTCCTCAACACCAACACCTGTTTTGCCGGAGACCATCAAAACATCTTCCGGCTTGCCACCGATGAGGTTGGCCAGCTCAGCGGCATACTTCTCAGGCTGCGCGGCCGGCAGGTCAATCTTGTTCAGCACCGGGATGATGGTGAGGTTGTTCTCCATGGCCAGGTACAGGTTAGCCAGAGTCTGCGCTTCAATGCCTTGGGCAGCGTCCACCAGCAAGATGGCACCTTCACAGGCTGCGAGGGAACGGGAAACCTCGTAGGTGAAGTCCACGTGGCCCGGGGTGTCAATCATGTTCAGGCAGTACGAGGTACCGTCAACTTCCCACGGAATGCGCACGGCCTGGGACTTGATCGTGATGCCGCGTTCGCGCTCAATGTCCATGCGGTCAAGATATTGCGCCTTCATATCACGCTGCTGAACCACTCCAGTGAGCTGGAGCATCCTATCGGCCAGGGTTGATTTACCATGGTCGATGTGCGCGATGATGCAGAAGTTCCTGATGATCGCCGGATCGGTGGCGGCGGGCACCGGGGCAGTGCGGGCCATGGGTGACACTAGGGTTCCTTACTGTTGCCTGGACGCAGGGATTGCGGCTGATGCGCCGAACCATGCAGGGGTTGCGCCGGCGTAGTACACGCCGCACACTCATTGCCACCAAGTCTCCCACGTTTACCCCGCCACAAGAGAACCCGCCGCGTGGAAGCCACCTAGAAGTGGCCCATATTAGCTACCCTAGAAATCATGGCATCGACTTCCGACCGCATTTTCAAGTTCCTCCGCTCCCTGGCAGGCTCACTCTTCGGCTCAGGGGAGGCGTCCCCACCCTCCACTAAACCCTCCGATAAGACGCGCTCGCGCCCAGCAACACGGCCAGCCTCCCGCCCGGCTGCCCGCCCGGCGTCGAGCGGGCCCACCAACACCCTGAGCGCACCCTATCCCGGGGACTTCCGCGGCACGGCAACCGTTAGCTACGCTCCCAAGCCCGACGGCGAGGCGGACCCGGGCGAAATTGTGTGGACTTGGGTGCCGTATGAGGAAGACCACAGCCAGGGCAAGGATAGGCCTGTGCTCATTGTGGGGCGGAACGGCAAACGCTTGCTGGCTCTGATGATGACCAGCAAGGACCACAGCGATGACCACCGCGGGGACAACGACTACATCGATATTGGCACCGGTACTTGGGACAAACAGGGCCGAGAGAGTGAAGTGAAACTGGACCGGGTGCTTCAAATCTCCGCCAGTGACATGCGCCGCGAAGGCTCAATTCTCGATAAAAAACGTTTTGCTGCCGTAGCTACCGGTCTGCGCCAGCGACACGGTTGGAAATAGGCGCCCCAAACTAGGCCCGCCATCTGATAAACTTTTTGATTGTGTGTATCCGTGCAGGTCGGCGGATGCAACAGCTTGGCCAGACGTTCACCATAATTCGAGCATCCCCACGCCGCTGTCAACGGTCAAGCTACGCCCTCTACGACCGAATTTACGTATCAAAAGAGAGTTATACAACGTGGCTAATATCAAGTCTCAGAAGAAGCGCATCCTGACCAACGAGAAGTCGCGTCAGCGCAACCTCGCTGTTCGTTCAGGCGTCAAGACCGCTGTCCGTGCAGTAAACACGGCTGTGGCCGCAGGCGACAAGGATGGCGCAACAGCCGCACTGGTGAATGCCGGCCGTAAGCTGGATAAGGCTGTCAGCAAGGGCGTTTTGCACGCCAACAACGCTGCCAACCGCAAGTCAGCCATCTCCAAGAAGGTTAACGCCCTCTAAGAGAAGCTGACCCGCTTCGCAACTCAAAGGTAGGACCCCCACTTTGGTGGGGGTCCTACCTTTTTTAAGCACAGTTCTTTTTTTGAGCACAGGGTGCGCCCCTTGAGTTGTAGCCGGACTCATCCCTATGCCTGGATTCTATTCACTCCCGTTTACGTGATTTGGGCGCTCTTTGCCTGGCCACTGCCAGGTTCCGTTTTCTTCGCGGTGGCACTCGCCTGGTCACCATACCTCCTCGCCACAGCCGTGGGGGCTCATCTTAGTCAGCACTGCGATGCTCTTGCTATCGGTCCTTGGACTAGCTCAGTGGATTTTGCCGATCGTTGCCAGCATCGTTGCTCTGCACATCTTCTTCATGGCGTTACTGTTCGGGCGCACCATCGATTAGTATCTCTGATCGTTCATGCTCATGCTCACGCTCGCACTAGCCGGGCCTGTGTTGACTTCAACACAAACACCATGGACCACAGTCTGGGGCATCTTCGGTGTCGGAAGTGCCTGCGTCACCAGCGCATTCGGATAGTGCATGATCAGAGCAGCGCGGCTCACTCTCACCGAAGCCAAGAGCGAGTAGGCACCCGCAAACCCCTCGCGGGCACTGGACGACTACTGTAACCACCGAAAACCGCACCTTGAACGGGCGTCTATACTCCATGCCTAAGCCGGATGTGTACTCATCATAAAGCCACTCGTTGAGGGCTTCGAGAGCATTAACCGTGGTGGCGCTTTCGCCGGGGGTCGATGGCGGGTTGGGGCCGCGTCCGGGCTAGCGAGAAGACCACCAGGGCCACAGCGATCAACCAGCATGAAGCCATGATCAACGAGCTGAAATCCTCGCCGTAGTCTGCGAAACTGAGTCCGTTGAAGAAGGCTGCCAGAGTAAAAACTGCGGCAATTCCGCTGGGCCATCGCCAGCGCCGCCGCCCAAAGACCAAAGGAGGCTTCTCCAGGAACTGGGGAAATACTCCCCGCCGGAGCCTAGATGAGTTGTTGGTAGCACGACGAACAGGTTAAGGACCATGCCGGCCATAAACGCCAGCCCGAAGAGCCACAATAGGATGACCGCTTGCACCCTCAAACTCGACCTGTCCATATTCCGGTTTTTGCACCCACGCCGATGACCGTCAAGCCAGTGCACAGCCCATGGCCGAACGTCTAGGATTCCTGGAATGCTCGCCTAACTGGCTGCATTGTGGCAGTGGCGGCTAACCAAAATCACCATAAAGGCAGAAGAACACATAGTCCCTCTCACCGGTCCTGTATGGAAGCGAATTGTGCAGCGATAGTACGTACAAGAAGTCTCAGCTGCACCGGATATCGGCATGAATATGGACCTTGTGAATTGGCCAGACACAACGGATGATCACGGATCACTCACGAGGCTGAATATGGGTGGTCAGTCTATGTCAGGGCGATGATCACACTGTGCCCGACCGGGTGTGTCACCGATGGGTGCGCTGATCTTCTTGGCAGAAGCCGCGTCCAGGAGCGAGCCCGCATACCTTCAGACGCGAGCTGGCCCGAAGAACGCAAGGCAATGACAACAGGCACTGACCTCTGGCACAGGGCTCAGCTAGCTAGCGGCGCGCGGCGGTGGCAATCACTATGACAGCCCGCTCGACGGCATACACAGGATCTTTCGCCTCACCCTTCACCTGGGCGTCAGTTTCAGCCAGAACCTTGATGGCGGTCACGAGCGCAGGCCCGCTCCAGTGCCCGGCATCGCGGCGTGCAGCGTCCACCTGCCAAGGGCTCATGCCGAGGTCACGGGCCAGCTGGGCAGAGCTTCCGCGCAGCGAAAATACTTTGGCAATCTGGCGCACCTTCATGGCCAGGGCCCCTACCAGTGGCACCGGATCCACGCCCGTTGCGAGGGCATGCCTGAGGGTAGATAACGCTACGGGCCCGTTTCCTGCGAGGGCCGCATCGGCCACCCGGAAGGCAGTGGCCTCGACACGGCCTCCGTAGTATTTATCAACATCGTCGGTGCTGACCATGCCCGTGGTATCTGCGATCAGCTGGGAGCAGGCTGCCGCAAGTTCCGACAAGTTGGCGCCCACGGCCGCGACCAAGGCGCGGATCGCCTGTGCATCAATCCGCCGCTTGTTCAGAGTAAATTCCGCGCTAACAAATTGTGTCTTTTCGGCATCCTTCTTCAACGGCAGGCACTCAATGCGAGGCACACCGAGCGCCTTCATAGCATCAAGGAGTTTTTTCCCGCGGGTACCGCCATTGTGGATCAGCACGAGTGTCACTTCAGGGGCCGGATCCAACAGATACGCCAGCGCGTCCTGGAGGAAGTCATCATTCATGGTGGCCAGACCGGACACTTCAATGAGCTTGGGTTCGCTAAAAAGGGACGGGCTGGCAACGAGCCCCAGTTGACCTGCCTTGTACTGGCTCGCATCAAGGCTTGTCAGTTCCGTGGCCGGGTCTTGTGAGCGCAGTTTCCCACGAATACTATCCAAGGCCCTACTCGCAATGAAGTCCTCGGGGCCAAAGAGAAGCACCACGGGAGCCAAGGGAACATCGCGCCAGTCGGCACCGCCGGAAGGCCGCTGGGAAGATCTTGGGGCCGGGCTCATTGCCTTGTTCCTGTCCGTTTTGTTCCTGTCCATGCATTATCCACAGCCTCTACTGTGCCACCCCTATCCTTGAATCCCAACCCGTACCATTGCCCCTGGCCGAATCTCTGCATCCAAGCCCCACTCATGAGAGAAGTACCGCCGCACTCCACCAGGCAGTCGCCGCCATGACCAGCCCCACAGTGACCCCAAATTCGTGTCCACGCCAGCGCGCTGGCAGCAATGCGCGCAACCGCCCTGCCAAGGCGATGGCACGTTCCTTCTCCACTACGGCAAAAAGTGCAGCAAGTACTGCCCCGTTCAATACTGACATCAGCATGAATCCTTCGAACCCTGCGGGCCAGGGCACGCTTGACGCTGGCAGGGCAGCCATGGTGCGGGCCACCATTGCCACCCACCAGGCCCCGGCCCCGCTGACCGCAGCACACAGCGCCGCAACAGGCGGGATAAGTGCCGCCATCACCATCCCCAGCGTCCCCACAGTGGTCACAAGTGCCACCACAGGTGCCGCAAGCATGTTCGCCGGGATGGTGTAGGGCGTCAAACGGGCCTGCAACAGAACAATCACGGGTGCGCAAAACAACTGGGCCGCCAAAGGAATGGCAATTGCCTGTGCGAGCCACAGCGGCAGCATGGCGCCAAGCCAGCGCACACAGCGCTGGCCAATCAGGTGCAGCCCAAGCGTGGCCAGAACCGAGAGAATGAACGCGTAATCCGCGACGAGCCAGGGGTTGGCCACCAGTAAGGCCACGATGGTCACGCAAAGTAGCGCACCCACCCGCTTGGGCCGCCCACCCAGAACAGCCATGGCCCCGATGGATCCCATGACAGCAGCCCGCAGCACGCTCGGGTCCGGCCCTACCACCATGACGAAACCAAGCAGCCCTGCTCCTGACAGCGCAAAGGCGACACTGGGCGGGATACGCAGGGAGCGCAGCCCCAGCATGATGCTGGCCAGCACCAATGTGCAGTTGGCTCCACTGACAGCTGTCAGGTGGGTCAGGCCAACAGTTTTCATGGCCTCTTCTAGGCCGCTACCCATTCCGCCGCGATCCCCCATGACCATCCCCGGCAGGAGTCCTGCGGTATCCTCCGAGCGCCCCGTCCACACGTTCTGGACGGCGGCAATCCACGAGTTCCTGATCTTGGTGACTGCCATACCCGGACCGCCTGCGGCGGCGATCACCTCTTGGGGAGCAGTGGTGGTGCGTAAGAACCCGGCAACCGTGCCACTGCCGTGCGTTGTGCTGATGGTGCCGGCCGTGACCGCACGGTCTCCGTCCATGAGCACGGCCCACGAGGACCCAGCCACAACCCGGACCGGCACTGTGCCTGTGAAAACTTCTCCCCCGGCACGGATGCTGATAACCAACGCATCAAAGGCAACCCTGGGTGGCCCGTTCCCTGCAGCCAAAAGCCTCGGTGCGCTCTCAAGCTGCAGGGTGAGTACAAAGTCCCCACCACGCGCTATGACCTGATGCAGGGGGGACGTGCCCGCACCCCCGGTGCGCAAGGACGCCGAGCCCAGAACGGCCAAAACGCAGATGGCCGTCAGAGCCATGGTGGGCCCCGCCCTGGCGAACAGTGCCGTCCATCGCGAATACCTCAGAGTGAGGGTTCGGGAGTTGCTTCCGGAGCGGGTGCGGGAATGGGAGCAGGATCGGGAGAGGGAGAGGTTCCGCAGCTTTATGGCACGGATACTCATGGGCACAAGAACTGACTTCAGGACCGCCGCGAACAAGAGCGTGGTGAGTAGGAGCACGCAAGCACCCACTATTTCCTTGGGCAGAGTTGTGGCTGCTGCTGCCGCAGCGCAGCTGCCAAGGACGGCGGGTAGGAGCCTGATATCGGCTCTCCTGCGGCCCCTCTCCTGGGCCCGCGCCGCCTGGGCGTCGGCAATGCGGCGCTGAAGATCGCTCAGGCGCAGCATCACGCGGGCTCGCAGAGGCTGCGGAGGAGTTGGTGCCATCTCCCCCACTGCGGCTTTTGCGAAGCGGGCCCAGCGCGGTTCACGAACCCTCATGAGACGCTCACCAAATCTCTTAGACCCGCCAACAGCTTTGCGCCAATCCCTGCCACGGCATCGAGCCCGTCAACCGTGGCAAAGGGACCATGCTCGGTACGCCACGCAACTATTCGTTCGGCCAGAACTGGGCCAACTCCCGGCAAAGTGTCCAGTTCTCCGGCCGTGGCAGTGTTGAGATTGAGCAGTCCCGCTGCTCCCCCACCGCTACTACCCTCTACCCCTTGCGGCGGGCCCGGTTGCAGCACCGCTCCCGGAGCTGTCAGCATTCTGGCTGCCTGTTCCTTGGTGGGCACAAACACTTGCAAACCGTCCGCCAGCGGGGCAGCTAAATTCAGTGCTGAGAGTTCCGCTGCCGGCAGCGCTCCTCCGGCCGCATCTACCGCCTCAAAGACTCTGCTGCCGGGGCGCAGCAGAAATACTCCCGGGTGTTTTACAGCCCCGGCCACATGAACCACCAATGTTCCCGGCTCAACACTCCCCGGTACACTACTTCCGGGATCCCGAGTTCCGTTGGAGGCTGCACCGGCACTGCCGTCAGGGATGGACTTCACTGCGCTGGCGGTGCTTGCCGGACGGCTTGCCTGACCGGGAGGGCCCGGACTACCAGGACCCGACGGCACTGTTCCCGCCTCCGCAGCCAATGGTGGCACGGCCACTTTCCCGGCTGTCTCGGCAGCCAGCTGGGCAGAAGCATTCTGAACGCTCGCTGACTCGATCCACAGGACCCCCAGCACGGCAGCCACCATGGCCAGCACCACCACGAGGGAGCGCACAGAAACGATCCACCTTGGCTTTTGCCAACGAGCCCCGACACTGGGGCCGTTGGGGGCCTCGTCGCCAGTCCACGCTGCACCGCGATGAGCTTGCCTGACCTGTTCGCGGTGGAATGTGGTGCTGTGCTCTTTCATGGACCCACAGTAGGCCCAGCAGATGCCGTAGGTACGGCAGTTTGAGGCGTCTGTGACGGGCTACGGCTTAGTGTCAGGCTGTGGAGGAATCTTGGCACCAGCAACAACCACTACAAGTACGCCCAAGCCGGCGTGGGCTGCCAAAACAGCCGGTAGGCGGGTCAGCGTGGCATCGTCCAAGCCCGGCGAGCCACGCTCCAAGGACTCGCTAAGTGTGCTGGCCTGCGCCTCGTTCCCGAAGTGGTGCACGCTGATCTGGGTTCCGGCGGCACCGCGTGCTGCAATATCCGCTGCAGCAAGTGCCTCCAGCCGAGCAATGGCCTTAGCCGCCGTCCGTATCTTTTCCAGCGGGACAATGGCCCCGTCCTTGATCCCGAGAATCGGTTTGATATCCAGCACTGTCCCCAGCCATGAGGAGGCCAAGCTAATCCGTCCGCCCCTGCGCAATTGCTCCAAACTGGGAACATAAAAATATATCTCCGTGGCAGAAAAAGCCGCCTTGGCACCAGCAATGATGGCTGGAGCCTCCTCACCTCGTAGCGCCGACTCCACGGCAGCCTGCACGCCCCTGCCCTGGCCCATGCCCACTGTTGCGGAGTCCACCACGTAAACGGGGATGGGTGAGCGGTCCGCAGCCAACGCTGCGGCCTCAAAAGTTCCCGAGAGTTTGGCGGACATATGCAAGGAGACAAGGTTCGTAAAACCTGCCTGCGCAGCCGCCTTGTAGGCTCGTTCAAACTGCCCAGGTGAGGGCCGTGAGGTCTTGACAGACGTACCGGAAGCAAGCGCCAGTGACATGTGGGCCTCCAGTTCCGCATCATCATCGGAAAAGACGTTCTCACCAATGATGACGGGGATGGGCACCACCGTCAGGAGTCCGGCGCAGCCAATCCGGGCAATCCATTCCGGCGGTAAGGCAGCCGCAGAGTCTGTGACGATGGCTACCGTAGGAGCAGGAGGGGCAGCCGAACCAGCTGGCACAGCAGCGATCTCGGTGGATTTAGGTCGAATCCGCCCTACCTGTGTCCGTAGCCAGGCACGTGCTGCTGATGCTTCATTCACGGTGCCCTCCCCCTCTTTAGCTCAGTGGTGCCGGACTCAGTCTTTTCGGCTCAGTAGTGCCAAAGCTACCCAACCACAACACAAAAGTGTCCTGCCCCCGGTCAGGGCCAGGACACTTTCGCACGGATTCTTCCGTTGGTTACAGCGTGTCGCGTCTAGGCAGCAAAAATCTAGGCAGCAAAAATCTAGGCAGGAACAATATTGACCAGCTTAGGCGCCCGCACAATAACTGTGCGGATGCTGGCCCCATCCAGAGCCTTTTTGATAACTTCCGAGGTCAGTGCGAGTTCGCGCAGCTCATCCTCGGTGATGTCCGGGGACACTTCGAGGCGGTCCTTGACCTTGCCCTTGATCTGCACAATAGCCGTCACGCTCTGTGCCACCAAGAGTGCCTCATCCACCGCAGGGAATCCGGCGTTGGCAACGGAAGCCGGATGCCCTAGTGTCTCCCACATGTCCTCGGCCGTGTACGGTGCGAACAGGCTCAGCACAATGGCCACGGCTTCAGCGGCTTCACGTACTGCCGGATCGCTTGCACCGGCGCCGGAGTCGATGACCTTTCGGGTGGCGTTGACCAGCTCCATCAACTTAGCCACCACAACGTTGAACTTGTGCCCTTCCAAGAGCGCCTTCGCGTCATGGATGGTGTGGTGGGTCAATGACCGCAACGCAGCGTCGCCACCAATACCGGGGGCGCCGGGCGCACTGTCCACATCGCGGGCCAGGCGCCATGCACGGGCCAGAAACTTGGCCGAGCCGGACGGGGAAACATCCGCCCAGTCGACGTCGTCCTCGGGAGGGCCGGCAAAGATCATGGTGAGGCGAACGGCGTCCACCCCGTACTTATCCAGCTGCTGGCCCAGGTCCACACCGTTACCCAGGGACTTGCTCATGGCCTTGCCGCCGTTGAGGACCTGGCCCTGGTTCAGCAGGGCGCTGAAGGGCTCGGTGGCCTCGAGCATGCCCATGTCGTGGATGACCTTGGTAAAGAAGCGGGCGTACAGCAGGTGCAAGATGGCGTGCTCCACACCGCCCACGTACTGACCTACCGGCATCCACTCGTTGACCTTGGCCGGATCGAACGGGCCCTCGGTGAACTGCGGGGAAACGAAGCGCAGGAAGTACCAGGAGGAATCCACAAAGGTGTCCATGGTGTCGGTGTCACGCTTGGCGGCGCCACCACATGAAGGGCAGGCCACATTGACCCATTCGGCTGCAGCAGCCAGCGGGGAGGTGCCCTTCGGGGACAGGTCCTCGCCGCGCAGGTTCTCCGGCAGGCGCACGGGCAGCTGGTCATCCGGCACCGGGACTTCGCCGCAATCGGCGCAGTGAATGATCGGGATGGGGGTGCCCCAGAAGCGCTGGCGGGACAGCAGCCAGTCACGCAGGCGGAAGTTGACGAACTTCTCGCCCGTGCCCAGCTTCTCCAGGATTTCGATGGCGGCCGGGATGCCTTCGGTCTTGGACAGGCCGTTGAGCTCGCCGGAGTTGATCAGGGTTCCTTCGCCGGTGGTGGCGATGCCGGTCTCGGCGGGGTCCTCGCCTCCGGTGTCCAGGACTGCACGGACTGGCAGGTCGAACGCCTTGGCGAAGTCCAGGTCACGCTGGTCATGGGCGGGGACGGCCATGATGGCACCTGTGCCGTAGTCCGCCAGGACGTAATCGGCGGCCCAGACGGGCAGCTTCTCACCGGTCAAGGGGTTGATGGCGTAGCGGCCCGTGAACACACCCGATTTGGGGCGTTCGGTTGACTGGCGTTCAATGTCGCTGAGCGCCTTGGTCTGCTCGCGGTAATCGCTGAGCGCCTCGGCGTGCTGGGCAGTGACCAGATCCACGGCTAACGGGGCATCGGCTGCCACAACAAAGAACGTGGCCCCGTACAGGGTGTCGGGTCGGGTGGTGAAGACCGTCAGCTCCTGCGCCGGCTTTTCCTCGCCAGCGGCTTCGATCACAAAGGTGACATGAGCACCCTCAGAGCGGCCAATCCAGTTCTTCTGCATGGCCAGCACGCGGTCCGGCCAGAGGCCCTTCAACGCATCCATGTCATCGAGTAGGCGGTCCGCGTAGTCGGTGATCTTGAAGTACCACTGGTTCAGTGACTTCTTGGTAACAACCGAGCCGCAACGCTCACAGGCACCGTTGACAACCTGCTCGTTGGCGAGCACGGTCTGGTCCGTGGGGCACCAATTAACGGGAGAGTTCTTCCGGTAGGCCAGGCCACGCTCATAGAAGCGCTTGAACAGCCACTGCGTCCACCGGTAGTACTCGGGGTCAGAGGTCTGCAGGCGGCGCGACCAGTCCACGGAGATGGCGTAGCGCTTGAAAGATTCCGCCTGCGTGTCAATGTTGGTGTACGTCCACTCGCTGGGGTGGGCGTTGCGCTTGATGGCGGCGTTCTCTGCGGGCAACCCGAAGGAATCCCAGCCGATCGGGTGCAGCACGTCATAACCGAGCTGGCGCCAGTAGCGGGACACCACATCACCCATGGCGAACGCTTCAGCGTGGCCCATGTGCAAGTCGCCCGAGGGGTACGGGAACATGTCAAGGACGTAGCGGCGTTCCTTGGAACCGTCGTCAAGCGGGGCGAAAACATTGAGTTCATCCCACACGGCAGGCCATTTGGCCTCTATTGAGGCGAAACTGTAGACGCCCTCTTCGCTGTTCTCTTCAGTCTGGGACTGCACGCTCACGTACCCTGCCTTTTCATTCATCATTGGCTTCTTGCACCTCACTCCTTACACACAAAAGCCCCTCGACATAGCAAGGGGCTCACCGCAACGAGAATTTTCTGGTTGCGGCTAGCTAAGGAGGAGAAATTTATGCACGTCTCTACTTTAGCGCACAAAAAGTACGACGGCGGGAGGCCGCCTTTGGGATAAAGGTGGGCTCCCGCCGTCGTACTTCACTGCTGTTTGGCAGTGCTGTTACAGCACGTCCTCGTCAACCCAGTCCATGGACTTGGTGACGGCCTTCTTCCACAAACGCATCTGACGGTCACGCTCAGCGGCGTCCATGTTGGGCTCCCAGCGCTTGTCCTCAGACCAGTTCGCCGAAAGCTCGCCCAAGCCCTTCCAGAAGCCCACTGCCAGACCTGCCGCGTAAGCTGCGCCGAGCGCCGTGGTCTCGGTGACCTTGGGGCGGATCACGGGTACGCCAAGGATGTCCGCCTGGAACTGCATGAGGGCATCATTGGCAACCATGCCGCCGTCGACCTTCAATTCCGTCAAGTCAACGCCGGAATCCGCGTTGACGGCGTCCAAGACTTCGCGGGTCTGGAAAGCGGTGGCTTCCAGTGCAGCCCGGGCAATGTGGCTCTTGTTCACAAAGCGGGTCAGGCCCACAATGGCGCCACGGGCATCGGGACGCCAGTACGGGGCGAACAAGCCGGAGAAGGCTGGGACAATGTATACGCCACCGTTGTTCTCTACCGAAGCGGCGAGCTCTTCCACCTCTGGTGCTGACTTGATCATGCCGATGTTATCGCGCAGCCACTGGATGAGGGAACCGGTGACGGCAATGGAGCCTTCCAGAGCGTAATGCGGGGCTGCGTCGCCTAGCTTGTAGCCAAGCGTGGTGAGCAGCCCGTTCTTCGAGTGAACAATTTCCTCGCCCGTATTGAAGATCAGGAAGCAACCGGTGCCGTAGGTGTTCTTGGCCTCACCTGCTTCAAACGCGGCCTGGCCGAACGTGGCTGCCTGCTGGTCACCGAGGATTCCGGCCACGGGAACTTCACGCAGCAGCTGGCTGCCGTGCACGTGCCCGTAGACCTCGGAAGAGGACTTGATGGCCGGCATCATGGATTTCGGCACACCAAAGACAGCCAAAATCTCGTCATCCCAGGCCAGGGTTTCCAGATCCATGAACATGGTGCGGGAGGCGTTGGTGACGTCGGTGATGTGCACTCCACCGTCAACACCGCCGGTCAGGTTCCAGGTGACCCAGCTGTCCGTGTTGCCAAATAGCAGATCCCCAGCTTCCGCCTTGGCGCGGGCGCCGTCAACGTTGTCAAGGATCCATTTGATTTTGGTGCCGGAGAAGTAGGTGGCCAGGGGCAGGCCCACCTTTTGCTTGAAGCGCTCCACGCCGCCGTCAGCAGCCAGTTCATCAACGATGCTCTGCGTGCGGGTGTCCTGCCACACGATGGCGTTGTAAACCGGGACGCCGGTGTTCTTGTCCCAGACAACCGCCGTTTCGCGCTGGTTCGTGATGCCCACGCCAACAATATCGTGCCGGGTCAGGTTGGCCTGGGCAAGAGCGGTACCAATGACCTCGCGGGTGTTGTTCCAGATCTCGGTGGCGTTGTGCTCAACCCAGCCCGCCTTCGGGAAGATCTGCTCATGTTCTAGCTGACCAGTAGAGACGATGTTCCCGTCATGGTCAAAAACGATGGCACGGCTGCTGGTGGTGCCCTGATCAATGGCAATTACATACTGAGACATCTTTGTTTCCTTTGCTCGTGATTCATGTGAAGAACAAACAGCAGGTACTTAGGCAGTTACTACCAGCGGCAGCCACTGTGCAGCGGCACCACCCAAGGCGCCACCAAGGAGCGGGCCCACCACGGGAACCCAGGCGTAGGACCAGTCACTGGAACCCTTGCCCTTGATGGGCAGCAAGGCGTGGGCAATACGCGGCCCCAGGTCACGGGCAGGGTTGATGGCGTAGCCGGTAGGCCCACCAAGGGATGCACCGATACCAACAACAAGCAGGGCCACGGGCAGTGCCCCGAGTTCGGCCGGACCGTTGGCGAAGTGCAAGATGACAAAGACAAGAACAAAGGTGCCGATGACTTCGGTGGCTACGTTCCAGCCGTAGCTGCGGATGGCCGGACCGGTTGAGAACACACCCAGCTTCGTGGCAGCATCCGGCTCACCATCGAAGTGTTGCTTGTAGGCCACCCAACACACAACGGCACCTATAAACGCACCCACCATCTCGCCACCAAAGTACGTCATGGTGGAGCCGAAGTTCACGGCCACATCGGGAGCATATTCAGCCTTACCGTTGGCTAGGATTCCGACTGTTACTGCAGGGTTGAGGTGGGCGCCCGATTTGGCAGCGACGAAGACACCGGCAAAGACTGCCAGGCCCCAGCCCCAGTTAACTAAAAGAAACCCGCCGGCATTGCCTTTGGTTCCCTTCAGGGCAACGTTTGCAACAACACCACAACCCAACAGGGTGAGCATCATCGTTCCCATCACCTCGGATGCGAACACAATTCCAAGAGACATCTTTGACTCCAAATGGCTAGTTTTTACATGAAAAGATCAACCTTTATTGGTTGCTCCTCTTGAGCCCCCTTTGCCCCCCTGGGGCTTAGGCAATCAAGCTTTGTACGTGGACGCCGTGGAAGCGTGCCAACACATCGACGCTGTGGCTGATTTCTTCCGCCACCTTTGCTGCATTCCATCCCAACGGTCCAGCCAGCGCTGCTGCCGTCTCGGCCAACAGTTCACTGGTAACCAAGCCCCGGAAGGCCAGGGAGGTGCGGCGGATCATAACGTCGATGAGGTGCCCAATTTGTTCGTGCTCCACCATGAACGCAACTTCCCGGTCACTGAGCTCGTCGGTGGAATTGAAGACGGTATCAATCCCTTCCCCGAGGTACGCCAGAACTTCTTCAGCGCGCGTTCCGTAACGGGTCAGAAGAACTCCTGCCCGTGCGGCCGTCACCGAGTCGCTGGTGTGGGCCAAAATCCAGGCTTCCACTCCGGCGGTGCTATCCGGGAAATTCACGCCGCCACCAATGGGCAGCTTGGCGGTGGACCGCTTTCGCGGTGCACCAAGAATGGCCAGAACGTCATTGCTCATGTGCTCTGCCAAGGCCCGGAACGTAGTCCACTTGCCACCAACCAGGCTCAGCACCGGCACTGTTTTGCCGCCGATACTGTGCTCGGCCCGCTCAATACGGTAGTCACGGGAAACAAACCCGGGCGCCGTTTCATCGTGGCGCGGCAGCGGGCGGACCCCGGCGAAGCTGTAAACAATCTCCTCGCGCGTGACCAGGACGTTGGGGAAGACGTGTCCAATGAGATCGAAGAAGTAGTCAATTTCATCTTCCGTGCACACGGCATCCGCCGTCATATCAGCGTTGACGTCTGTGGTGCCCACCAGGACTCTGTCTCCCATGGGGTAGATCAGCACAATCCGGCCGTCAGTGTGTTCAAAGAAGATTTCACGGCCGTTGCAGGCCGCCAGCAGACCGGGGTGGTCAAGGACAATATGTGAGCCCTTGGTGCCACCCATGAAGCGGGTGGGTGAGCCCATGTCGGTGTTGGTCATATCCACCCAGGCACCCGTGGTGTTGACCACAACATCGGCAGTGAAGGTGAACTTTTCGCCGGTGAGCTGATCGGTGAGCTCCACGCCGTCCTCAGCAACAGCTGTGACGGCCAGGTAGTTGGTGGCGCGGGCCTTGGCCTCGGCAGCCGTGGCCGCGGCTGCACCGGAGACGGGAAGCCCGGCCTTTTCGCCATCCTGCAGGACATCCAAAGTTAGCCGTTCCGGGTTGTGCACGGAAGCGTCGTAGTAAGTTGCCGCGTACTTGATGCCCGAATGCAGCTGGGGCAGCTCGGCCAGAGCCTTCTTGCGGCCCTTGAAATCGTGGCGGGGTACCGTGCCACCGTCACGGGAGAACGCGTCATACAGTGTCAGGCCAGCCTTGATCAGGAAAGCGCCGCGCTCTTGGGGCTTGCCCTGCTTGTGAGTCAGGAAGCGGATGGGGGCACTAAGAATTCCAGAGAAGGTGCTGAAGATGGGGATGGTGGTCTGCAGCGGCTTGACGTAGTGAGGTGCAATCTTGAGCAGACCATTGCGCTCCACCACGGATTCCTTGACCAGACGGAATTCGCCGTTTTCTAAGTACCTGATGCCGCCGTGGATCATGTGTGAGGACGCGCCGGAGGCTCCCTGGCAGTAATCGCCGCGTTCCACGAGCGCCACATCAATACCTTGAAGGGCTAGATCCCGGAAGGTGCCCACACCGTTGATCCCGCCGCCAATGATCAGGACACTGGCACGCGGACGCTGCTTCAGAGCCTCAACCTGGGCACGCACAACTGCTTGCGTTTCTTCGGGTGCATTGTTCTTGCCAGCGTTGCCGTGGTGTCCCACATCGACCTCTTTCGAGTCCAGTTTAATTGCGCTCTACGCGCCTCGTACCCTTATTGTTGGAGCAAATGAACAATATAGTCAACAGACCTGCACAAACGTGCAGAAAGGGTGTGTGAACCGTGAGTTCCAAGCGGATAAAACAGCAGGACACCCTCCGAGCTGCACAAATGTACTACTTGCAGGACCAAACCATGGATGCCATTGCCAGGGAGCTGCGAACCTCCCGCTCCACGGTGTCCCGGCTGCTCTCCACAGCCCGTGACAGCGGACTGGTGCAGATCCAAATCAAGACTCCCTCGGACCGTGCTCCGGAACTAGAACGCGCTATTCGCAAGCGCTACCGGGTGGAAGTCCATGTTGTTCCCGTTTCAGACATGCTCGGTGAGGTTGAAGTCTTGGAGCGGGTCAGCATGCAAGCAGCTCGCACCATTGGCCCATTGGTCGATTCCAATGCCGTGATTGGGGTGGCGTGGGGATCTACTGTCAGTACCGTCAGCCGCCATCTGACCCGCAAAACCACGCACGGCAGCACCATTGTCCAACTCAACGGCGCCGGAAACACCCAAACCTCCGGCATCACTTACGCCTCGGAAATCGTCCGTCGTTTCGGCACAGCCTATGGTGCCAAAGTGGAACAATTCCCGGTCCCTGCCTTCTTTGACCATGCAGAGACCAAAAACATGATGTGGCAAGAACGCAGCGTACGGCGCATCCTTGACCTGCAGGACCGCATGACCATTGCCATCTTCGGCGTGGGCTCCATGGATGCCGAAATCCCCAGCCACGTCTACTCCGGCGGCTATCTGGATTCCACCGACCTGGACGCGCTAGAAGCCAGCGGCGTAGCCGGAGATGTGGCAACAGTGTTCTTCCGCTCCGATGGATCCGATGACGGCATTGTCCTCAACTCTCGCTCCAGCGGACCTGACTTGGAAAGCCTGCGCAAGGTCCGGCGTCGTATTTGTGTGGTCTCTGGCGCGAAGAAAATTACGGGACTGCGCGGGGCCCTCGCAGCCGGTTTGGTCACTGATTTGATCCTGGATGAATCCACGGCCCGGGAATTGGTGGAATTGTCCAGCCCCTCCAACGATCCCATTTTTGGCTTCCTCAACGGCCTGGATGGCTTGTAGGCCGCGCCCCAATACCGTGCCGAGGCATGGACTGGGTAAAGTCGTGGATATGCAACGCTCCCCCAAACACACGCTCAACAACGGTGTAGACATTGACCAGCTCGGCTACGGCGTCTATAAGGTTCCGGCCCAGGAGTGCGCGGATTTGGTCTCCACCGCCCTCGATACCGGTTACAGGGCTGTAGACACGGCCGCGCTCTACGGCAATGAGGAGGGCGTAGGCCAGGCCATCCGCAACGCCGTGGATGGCGGTACTGCCCGTGCAGAACTGTTCGTGACCTCCAAGGTGTGGAATACAGAGCACGGCTACGACGCCACACTGGCCGCCTTCGATGCCAGCATGGAGCGGCTTGGCCTTGACGTGCTGGACATGTTCTTGATCCACTGGCCATGCCCCGAACGGGAACTCTTCATCCCTACCTACAAGGCGCTGGAAACCCTGTATGGCGAGGGGCGTGTGCGTGCCATTGGCGTGAGCAACTTCGAGCCGGAACATCTGGAGCAGCTCTTGGATTCCTGCGAGGTGGTCCCCGCCGTCAACCAGATTGAACTCCATCCCTGGCTGACCCAGACACGCCTGCGAGCGCTTCATGCCGAGCTGGGTATTGCCACCCAGGCGTGGAGTCCGCTGGCCCGGGGCACCATTCTTTCCGATCCGGTGCTGGTGGAACTTGCGGGAACGCACGGGCGCACTGTGGCCCAAATTGTGTTGCGGTGGCATGTCCAGTCCGGTCATTTGGTGATCCCCAAGGCCAGTTCCGGCGTACGCATGGCTCAGAATCTTCACGTTTTTGACTTTGCTTTGTCCCCGGAGCAGATGAGCATCATTGACGGATTGGATAGGGAGCGCCGTTCCGGTTCCAATCCAAAGGACGTGAACTGAGATGTCCGCCAAGATCAGTACGACGGCGCCAGCCGCACGTCTTGTAATTGACCTGGCCGGGCGGGAAAGGACACACGTGGTGGAGATCGCCGGCACCTCCGTACATTATTGGGAGTACGCGGCGGTTGGCTCCCCTGCGATTGCCGCCGACGTTGCGGCTGTCCCGGCCGCTACGACCGATGCTGTGGCTGCGCCTGCCCCTGTCCCTGCCTCTGCCGCTTCTCCTGTCCGGACCATTGTGATGGTCCATGGCTTCCGAGGTGACCATCATGGGCTGGAGCGTGTTGTGGAGCTATTGCCCCACGCCAGGATCATCATGGCTGATCTGCCCGGCTTTGGACGCTCACCGGCGTTCGCCTCCGGTGGCGGCCATGACATCCCCGGCTACAGTGCATTCCTGGGCGGCTTCCTTGATCAACTGGAGCTGGGGCCCGAGACCGTGTTGTTAGGCCATTCTTTCGGATCCATTGTGGTGAGCCACTTTGTGGCGGCCAACCCGGGCCGGGTGTACCCCCTGATTTTGGTCAACCCTATTGCCTCCCCCGCCTTGGAGGGCCCCAAAGGAATCATGACCAAACTGGCGGTGTTCTATTACTGGGCCGCGGCGAAACTCCCCGATGCCCTGGGCAACGCCCTGCTGCGCAGCAAAGTCATTGTCCATCTCATGAGTGTGACCATGGCCAAGACGCGGGACAAGGAGTTGCTGACTTTCATCCATGGCCAGCACCACGCCTACTTCAGCGGTTTCGCCAACCGGGACATGCTCCTGGAGGCTTTTCAGGCGTCCGCCGGTGGCACGGTCCGTGAGGTGGCCGCGTTACTGACGCTGCCTACCCTCCTGATTGCCGGGGAACTCGATGAAATTGCCCCCCTGCCCCATCAGCACAAACTCATAGAACGCCTCCCCGATGGCGAGCTGGTGGTCATTGCTGGGGTGGGGCATTTGATCCACTACGAAACACCCGAACCGGCAGCAGCCGCCATCACCGATTTCCTTGAAAGGCATCCAGCCCCTTGAGCACCACGAATGCGGCCATCACCCCGGCCCCCGCCAGCAAGCCAAGAATCGTCATGGATGCGCGTTTTACCCGGATGGATCACCATGATGGGATCAGCCGTTACGGCGCATCCCTCATGGCCGCCGTGGCCCCCTTTGCCGACGTCACCATGCTCATTCACGACGAGCGTCAGCTGGCATTGCTGCCGGATCTGCCGTGGGTGAAAATCAGCTCACCCCTCTCCCCGAGAGAACTCTTTGTGGCCCGCCAGGTGAACAAGCTGGGGGCGGATCTGGTGTTCTGCCCCATGCAGACCATGGGCAGCTGGGGGCGAAAGTATCCGCTGGTACTGACCTTGCACGATCTGATTTATTACGAGCACCCGGCCCCTCCCGGCTTCCTTCCCGCCCCGGTGCGGGTGCTGTGGCGGCTGTACCACAAGGCTTATTGGCCGCAGCGGATGCTCTTGAACCGGGCCAACGTGGTGGCCACCATCAGTAAGACCACGCTGGCCCTGATGCGCAAACACCAGCTCACCAAGCGGCCCATCCGGATCATTGGCAACGCACCCCAGGGTGAGAGGACCCCGCGGGACCCTGCTGTGGTTCCGGAGAAGTCGCTGGCTTACATGGGTTCCTTCATGCCATACAAGAACGTAGAAACGCTCATTCGCGGCATGGCCGAGCTGCCAGATTTCACTTTGAACCTGCTGAGCCGGATCACCCCTGAACGCCGGGCCGAACTTGTGAAGCTGATCCCTGCCGGGGCTACCGTGGTATTCCACAATGGCGTGAGTGACGCCGAGTATGACGAGTTGCTGCTGCGTACTACCGCGCTGGTCACACTGAGCAAGGCGGAGGGTTACGGGCTGCCGCTCGTGGAGGCCATGGCGTTGGGGACTCCCGTGATTGTTGCGGACACCCCTATTTTTCGGGAGGTGGGCGGGGAGGCTGCACGGTATGTGCCAGCCGATTCACCAACGGAGTTTGCCCAGGCCGTCCGCGCGCTGGACGCCCCGGGTATCTGGGCGGCATGTTCGACGGCGTCCGTGGCCCAGGCGGGCACCTTCAGCTGGGATGCCTCCGCCCGCGAGCTGATAGCCATTGCGCAGGAGCTACGCGCCACCTCATGAGTACGCGATTAATCCAGGCTCGGGCCAAGCCCCGATTCTGTTTCCCCTGGCTTGCCCTTTTACTGGGGCTGACCACGGGCAGCTTCGCCTTTCTGGGAATCCAAAGCGTCACAGCCACCCCCGGTGAGCATCTTGAGATTGTGGTGGAGGGTGCCCATCCGTTCAATATTTCCCAAGAAAGCGTCACTAAGGTTCTGGGCGGCCCGGTTGCCACGTGGCGCCCCATCCGTATTCTGGTTACAGACCGGCTGCTCAGCTCCGATGAGAAAACAGGCCGGAGCGATCCGGGTGCCGATGTCATTCTGAGTACGGCCATTGACAGCGATACCACCACCTTTTCAGGTGAACAGGGCTTCCTGGGCGCCGGCGTTTATCAGCCTGAAGGAGAACACGGCCAGCGGGTAAGCCACGCCCGTGACATCACCCAGACGTATTTGGACAACGTTGGGCTTGGCCATGGCCCCCAATCCGTAGCGGCGGCAGCGCTTCGATCTGCAGACTTGCTCGATGAGGGCCCCTTACTCCCGCCTCTGTTCTGGTGGGCGGGGACTGTCATTGGGCTAGGGCTGACGGTTGTGACTCTCACTCACTCGTTATCCCGCCGACGCCGCCATGAACGGCTATATCAGCGGCTTTCCGGCGCCCAACGCAAGTTGGCTGGCGTGGTTCTTGAACTCGAAGGACTCGAGGTGACCTACGCCAGCACGCCGGAGAAACTGCGGACAGCAGGGTACACGTCAACTTGGACGAGTATCCGCAATGCTTCGCTGGCCCTGGCCCGCTCGGAAGACGCCGTCATGGAGGCCGTTTACACCGCCAGTACCGCACTAAAACCAGAAGCGTCGAAGCTGGTGGAAATTTTTGAAAGCAAAGCTGCGAAGATAACCGCACAGGCGGATGCTCTCATGGGGGCCGGGTCAGTACTGGGTGAGCTTGCTGGCGGCCAAGGTGTGCTGGACCGTTTAGCCGCGCCTGTGTCCTTTGCCGGCCGTGAACTGCTGGCACGTCTTGATGCTCGGCCTCCCGGGACAGTAACAACACGGCGGGTACAAAATTTTAGGAAGGCACTCAATGCGTTGCTTGCCGTGGCGGCAGGTGGCCACGGCAGCGCTTCGACGCTCACCGCGTGGACCAGAGCGGAGGCCGATCTTCAACGCACAGCGCAGGCCATCAACCGTTCCTTACGCCACCGCCATATGCTTCCCGGTGGACGAGGACACCATGAGAACCTCTCGGCGCTTCGCGTGGGCATGGGACTCTCTGGATCAGAAGTGCTGCTCACTACACTCGATCAGGCTAACGCGGCCGCCCACTCACGCTTTGGTCCTCTGCCGGGAACAGATGAAGACCCCTTGGCGCTGCCCGATTTTAGCTGGTGGACGCTGCTGCCTGGTCCGGGCAGCAAACTATGGTTGGTGCTGGCAGGCATTGCACTGACGATTCTCTCGGTCACCGTCAGTAGTGTGGTGGTAGCCCAAAGACCCCATGCTCCCAGCGAGGAGGCTTCTGGGAGCAAGCCACTGCGCTCGCTCCACTTCGACGGGGATCTGGGCGGCATTGATCAGGGTGAGATTCGCCGCTATCTTCCGAACCACTTCACTGAGGATGTTGATGTCACCGTAGTAGTGCGCAGCGCCGAAGACTACTTGAACTGGCCAACCGGTCCGTACGTTCGTGACACACTGACCAGCGAATTCTATGAACCGCAAGTCCTCGTTGATGCGTTGTGGAGGCTCAAGAGTGAGTTCCCGGGGCTTCTTGATCCGGCAACTGCTGAGCTCCGCAGTGACCATACAATCATTCCCGTGTGGCGTGTGAACTCGGAATACGTAACGATCCCCGCCATCATCTCTGGCGCGGTAAACTTAGGCGGACGTTCCCACCTTAGCACCTTCGACTGGGAATACGGCAGCTACTTTGTTTCCGACCATGCGGAAAACCAAGTGATCTCCGCCGTCAAAGAGCTGTCCCTAGGGCTGGAAAGCAACAACTATAGTGAACCTGAAATCAATGGCTTCTGGCTCTTCGTGCTGCTGACTCTAAGCCTTGGACTATCCAGCATTACCCTGCTCCTCGTGATCCGCTACGGCGGCAGCGTTTCGATGCGGCTGGGACTCTTCGGACGCAACGCCCGGACGTTGCGCCGCCTACGTGATGAACTCGACGCCTTGGCCCTAGGCCTGGACGACTCCCGACTCAACGCGGTTGCCGGCCTTGGCGCCTCTCCAACAGACTCCAAGACTCCTGGAACGGTCGCTGAATCCGACCAGCGCATCTACGAGCGCACCTTGGCCATGGCCTGGCGCATTTCCGAGGATCTCGCTTCCCGGCCGCTCTCAGGACGTCTGGACGCTGGCTACGTGGCAGAAATCGATCACCTTGAAACTATTGTGACTGCTTTGGGACTGCGTGAGAACGATGTTAAACGCCGTACCCAGCAACTGCTCGATGCAACCTTTGGCAGGAGCAAGTTCCCGAAAAATTCAGGGCATACGGGCTAAGGCCGAGAGCCTGGAGGGCTTTATCCGCGCCGACCTGAGGGTGGGCCGCCTCGGAGCACTTGTTGTTGTAGCTTTTCTAGAACCGAAGGTTCGGCGGCGATCTCTACGGTGCTATCCGGCAGGGATAGCGTCAGCACCATCAACCCCGCAGGCACATGCCCCGACTTGCCAACAGAGACACGCTGTGGAGGGCCGGAAACACTCAGTACATCCAATATTTTCTGCTGCCCCAAGGGGACTTCCGAGCCGGACATGACCTCTTGGAAGAGGATTTGGTGCGGCTGACATGCGGCAGTGCCACCAGCCCAGGAGATTAAACAAGGTTGAGAAGATCCCTATTGACCACCCATTTCCACTGGTTCTGTAGATCAGAAGTGATCCCACAGCCATCAGTGCGATCAGCAGCGCAATGACTGCCCTCCTGTGCTGCCAGAGCCATTCCCTCATGTTTTGACCGAACTTTCTCGGGAGGATAGTCAATTCTGCGGCCCAATTCTGGCATCAGCAGCTCCCAGAACCGCGCCAACAGTGGGCCCAGATGGAGCTCAGTTTAGCCTTGTTCGCCTGCGCACGGGTGGGCTACAAGACGTCCAAACCGTCGCAGCGAACCTGCACAGGAGAGCCAACCCGCCGGGCAGCATTGGCGGCTTTCAGTGAACGCATGGCAGCGGTGACGCTGCCAGCCATGCTGTAGGGAAACAACAGAATAGTCCTGTAGTCCGGGGCCTGGTCAGCGGCAGTTCCTGCTGCACCGGCGGCGCCGCCAGCAGCACCGCCAGCCCCTGGGGCACCGAACGCAAGAGGAGCCGGGCCAATGGTGCGGACAGCCTGTGGCAAATCCAGGTCAGCCACGAACGCCGCAACATCGGCCTCGCTTCCCGTCAGGGACGCCAGGCGCATGGCCGGCGGCAGACCCAACTCGTGCCGCAGCGCAAACTCCCGCTCGGCATGGCCGGCCGGATCCCACCTAACTAGAGCCGCCACTTCAACAGACTCCTCAGCAGTGACGACAACCACGCCGCCTTCCTGCGCGGGCCGGACCAGTGCCGCAGCGTTCAGCCACCGCCGCAGAGTCTCCTCGCCGGCACGAAGCGATTCGCGCCGGAGCATGGAATCGCCGTCGAGCAGCAGAGCCGCCGAATAGCCGTGCGGAGCAACAGGCTCAGCCCCAATAGTTGCCACAACGATGGCGGCCCGGTCCGGCACCGTTGTCTTGATGTTCTCTCCTGAGGAGGAAATGACAGGGACCGACGGGAAGGCCCGCCCCAGCTCCTCCGCGGTCCGCAAAGCACCCACGGAAATAGCACGCAACAAATTGAACCCACAGGTGGGACAGCTAAAGGCAGTCTCGGCCGTACCGCACCATTTGCAGGTGACCATGGTTAGGGTGGATCCTGGCGCCCTGGACTGCATCAGCGGCCCCGTGCAGTGCCTGCACCGTGCAACCTCCCGGCACCGCTGGCAGGCCAGCCCCGGCGCGTAGCCGGTGCGGGCAACTTGAACAAGGACAGGCCCAAATTTCAGGGCATCCTTCGCCGCTGCCCAAGCCCTGTGCGGCAGCCTGGCCAACGCTGCGGCCGGGTCCCGTTCCTGTTCAAAAGAATCGGAAGTGCTGATGACCCTGGCAGTGGCCTTTCGCACGGCCGGGCGGGATGCAACGATCTCCTGTGCCCAACCGGTGGCTACGAGGCGCTGGGACTCGCTGCTACGGCTGTGCCCTGCCATGAGGACAGCCGTGTCCTCTACCTCGGAGCGCAACAGCAGGACGTCACGGCTGTGCTGATAGGGCGCGCGGCGTTCAATATGGAGTTCATCGCCGTCATCCCAGCACACAACCAGCCCAAGGTTGGTGACGGGGGCATAGGCGGCTGAACGGGTACCAATCACAATCCGCACATCCCCGGCAAGGACACGAAGAAAGTTGGCATAGCGCAGGTTAGGGCCGTCATCCGCGGTGAGCTTCACAAAGCTGCCCTCCGCTAGGACGTCGGCAAAGGCCTGCTCCAATAGCTCCAGGTCCCGCAGATCGGGAACAACCACGATGGCGCCACGACCTGACTGCGCGCAGTAGGCAACAATCTGGGCCAGCTGGCGCTGCCAGGAATGCGGCCCGAAGCCGGCGAGGGAACCCAGCACGGCCTTGGGGTTCTCCCCCATTGCCAGCCGGGTCAGGAACTCTTCGGCGTTCTGGTAATCGGCAAAAAGGGGGTATCCCGGCTTGGCGGGCGGCCCTGCTGGGGCAGGGGCTTCTCCTGCAGATTCCGCTTCCGCCAGCTCCGCAGCCTTTTTCAGATACACCTTTTCAAGGCTTGCCACCCGGGGCGGCACGGCCACACGCAGCACGTCCGCTACGGTTCCGCAGTAACGGGCAGCCACCTTGTGGGCCGCCCGGAGCACGGCGGGGGTCAGGACCTGCACGGGGGAATACACCCGTGTCAGCGGCACCAGCCGTTCGCTTTCAGATTCGGCTGCCCGGGCTACCAGGAAACCGTTGAGGTCCTGGCCAGAAAACTTGACCCGCACACGCACACCCGGCTGTGCCTGGGCGTCGAGTTCAAGCGGCACGGAGTAGTCGAACACCCTGTCAAGGTGTGGCAGCGGGGAATCAATGACTACGTGGGCAACAGGCAACTCGCGGGCCAGCACCACTCCGCTGTGCGGATCTGCCACACGCTGCTTCGCGACAAAGCCACTGAGAAGGCTCAACTGCACGCCTTCGGCCGGCCCCTCATGGTTCAGCGGTTCATCCATGACGTCCTCCCAGGGTGCGTGGTGCGGTTCGGGCCGCGTAAAACCGGCCCCTAAAACAAGCTAAGCACAGCCCACTGACAAAGTGTCGGCGGGCCGTGCTCGGCTGTGGATAAGCAAACGTGGATAGCTAAAGCCGTTAGGCGTTAAAGTACGCCTTGAGCGCATCCACGCGGTCAAGGTTCTCCCACGTGAAGTCGGGATCGTCACGGCCAAAGTGGCCGTGTGCGGCCGTCTTGGCGTAGATGGGGCGTTTCAAGTCAAGGCTGTCGATGATGGCCATGGGGCGCAGATCGAAGATGGCCGCAATGGCGTCTTCGATGCGGCGTGGATCCACCGTCTCGGTGCCGAACGTCTCCACGTACACGCCCACGGGGCGGGCCACACCAATGGCGTAACCTACCTGGATTTCAGCGCGCGCAGCTAGCCCGGCGGCAACAACGTTCTTGGCAACCCACCGCATGGCGTAGGCAGCTGACCGGTCAACCTTTGACGGGTCCTTGCCGGAGAAGGCGCCGCCACCGTGACGGGCCATGCCACCGTACGTATCCACAATGATCTTCCGGCCCGTCAGGCCGGCATCACCTACGGGTCCGCCCACAACAAACGGGCCCGCCGGGTTCAGGTATGTCTTGACGGAGGAAACATCCAGGCCTGACGCGTCCATCACGGGGGCAATGACAAATTCCGCCAGATCCGCGCGCAACTTCTCCAAGGAAGTGCCTTCGGCATGCTGGCTGGAGATGACAACGGTGTCCACTGATACGGGCTTTTCGCCGTCGTACCCAATGGTCACCTGGGTTTTGCCATCGGGTCGCAGGTATTCAAGCAGCCCGGACTTGCGCACATTGGTCAGGCGCTCCGAGAGGCGGTGCGCCAAAAAAATGGGGGTGGGCATGTAAGAGGCGGTCTCGTTGCTCGCGTAGCCGAACATGAGGCCCTGATCGCCGGCACCCTGGGTGTCATATTTGTCGACGGCAGTACCCTCGCGGACCTCCAAGGCGTTAAACACGCCATCGGAAATGTCCTGGGACTGCTGGCCAATGGAGACCGAAACGCCACAGCGTGCGCCGTCAAAACCATTGGCTGAAGAGTCATAGCCAATGTCCAGGATGGTGTTGCGTACAATCTGCGGAATTTCCACATAGGCGTTAGTTGTCACCTCGCCGGCCACATGGACCAGACCCGTAGTGGCCATGGTTTCCACGGCAACACGGGAATCCGGGTCTTCGGCCAGCAGCGCGTCAAGTATGGCATCACTGATCTGGTCGCAGATCTTATCCGGATGACCTGCCGTCACGGATTCGGAGGTAAATAGGCGCAGGGGGTTTACTGAAGTCACGTCTCTACTTTACTGGGGATAGCGCGCCACCCATTGCTGCGAGACACGGTTTGTCATCTATAGTATGTGCCGGCGCGCGGCTAATACTTGCTAATTCTTCCTAGTTCTTGCGAGTTCTTGCGAGTTCTTGCCTAGCTTCTGTGCAATAAGATGCACGACGACGTCAGCCACCTGGCGCTTGCTGCCCGCCGATTGCACAGGGCTGGAACCGTCCAGGGACAAGATCTCAACGTGGTTGTTATCCTGGCCAAAGACCCGCTCGCTGCCGCTTTCGCCGGGACCAACCTCGTTGACCACCAAAAGATCGCAGCCCTTGCGGCGCAATTTAGCCTGCGCATAAGTGCGTGCATCAGCCTCGTCGTCACCAGTTTCGGCGGCAAACCCAACAATGAGCTGCTGCTGGTTTTGCGCGGAACGGTGGGCCACCAATTCAACCAGAATGTCCGGGTTGCGGACCAAGGTGATGACGGGATCCTCACCATGGTCGCGTTTTTTGATTTTTCCGGTAGAAATAGTGGCCGGACGGAAATCAGCCACGGCAGCGGCCATGATGATCACGTCGGCGGTGGCCGCCGCTGCCAGGGTTGCCGCCCGCAGTTCAAGGGCAGTCTCGATTGGCTGGAGCCGGGCGGTTGCCGGAGGAGCAACGTCCAAGGGCGCGTGGATCAAGGTGACCTGTGCTCCTGCCGCTAGGGCGGCTTCGGCCAAGGCCACTCCCTGCTTACCTGAGGACTTGTTGCCCAAGTAACGCACGGGATCAAGTGGTTCTCGGGTGCCACCAGCGGTGATCAGAACATGGCGGCCCGCCAGCTCACCGGGTTCGGCGCCCGCTTGTTCCCCCGCAGAAGCTGCAGGTTCGGTCCCCAACGCTTCCCCCGCAGAAGCTGCGGATGCAGCGGGTGCCGGGGACGCGGCGTGGCGTTTGGCGGAATGCTCAACCAGACTCAGGGCGGCAGTAAAGATGTCTTCCGGCTCCGGCAGCCGGCCCGGACCCGAGTCGGCGCCCGTCAAGCGGCCAACTGCGGGGTCCAGGACGTGCACGCCACGAGATCGCAACGTAGCCACATTGGCCACCGTTGCCGCATGGGCCCACATTTCTGTGTGCATGGCGGGGGCAAAAAGCACCGGGCCTCGAGCCATGAGCAAGGTGGTGGTGAGCAAGTCATTGGCCTGCCCACTGGCGGCCTTGGCCAAAAGATCGGCGGTGGCCGGAGCCACCACGATCAAATCGGCCTCATGGCCGATCCTCACGTGGTTGACCTGGTCCACGGCGTCAAAGACATTGTTGGTCACGGGCCGCCCGCTCAGGGCCTCCCATGTAGCGGCACCAACAAAATTGGTGGACGAGTCGGTAGGAATGACCGTGACCTGATGCCCCGCCTCCGTGAAGAGGCGCAACAACAGGGCCGCCTTGTAAGCGGCGATACCGCCACCTACCCCCAAAACAATGTTCAGCTTAGACACCGTGGCTCAAACGCGCTTTAGACAGTCTCGACGGGAGTGGAAACCAGCAGGCCCTCGTCGATTTCACGGAAAGCGATGGAGAGGGACTTTTCATTGAGCTTGGTGTCAACCAGCGGGCCAACATATTCGAAAAGGCCCTCGTGCAGCTGAGCGTAGTAGGCGTTGATCTGGCGTGCGCGCTTGGCACCAAAGATGACCAGTCCGTACTTCGAATCCGCAGCTTCAAGCAGCGAATCGATCGAGGGATTGATGATGCCTTCGGGTTGTGTAGTCAATTACTTCTCCAAAAAATCGAAAGGGTGTCTTGCAGTTCCAGCATTGTTGCGTTCCAACAAATGCCGGCTCAAGCAGTGTGATGGGGGGTGAGCCCCATCAGTTCAACAAGCGCGGCTGCAGCCCGGCTTACCTGGTCATTGACAATGACGTAATCAAATTCCGGCGCGGCAGCAAGTTCCAGTTTAGCGGTTTCTAGGCGGCGGTGCTGTTCTTCAAGCGTTTCTGTGCCGCGTCCCACTAAACGGCGCACTAATTCATCCCAACTAGGCGGTGCCAGGAACACGAAATCAGCCTCCGGCATGGCTTTTTTAACTTGGCGCGCACCCTGCAAATCAATCTCCAGCAGCACTGACTTTCCGGCAGCCACGGCCGCCGCCACGGTGCTGCGCAAGGTACCGTACCGGTTCACACCATGGACAGTGGCCCACTCCAGCAAGTCACCCTTTGCCACCAGTGAATCGAATTCCTCTGCTGACTTGAAGAAGTAGTGAATCCCTTCTTCCTCGCCGGGGCGGGCCACACGGGTGGTGGCGGAAACTGAGAGCCACACATCCGGGTAGTTGTCCCGGATGAACGTGGACACGGTGCCCTTGCCAACAGCGGTGGGACCCGCCAAGACAGTGACACCACTGCGTGGCTTGCTCCGGTGGGTGAGTTCGGACGGTACGTTGAACCCGCTCATGACTTCTTTCCCAAGTAGTCAATGAGGGCGCGGCGCTGATGCACGCCCAGCCCACGCACCCTGCGGGTTGGGGCAATCCCCAGCTCGCTCATGATCACAGTTGCACGTACCTTTCCAATGCCCGGGAGGGCTTCCAATAAATCACTGACTCTGAGCCTGTCCAGGGCTGGCTCATCGAGCGCCGCGGAAAGCAAAGCGCCCACACTGAGCTGTCCTGTTTTCAAATCCTGCTTCGCCTGGGACCTGACCGCCCGGGCAGCAACGGCCTTAACCCGCGCGTCTGCGCGTTGTTCCTGCGAGAGGTGCGGCAAATTCACGAAAAAGCTCCCTGATGATGGCTGTCCCCGATGCGGATGGCGAACACGGTATTTATTTCGAACCTATCCGCACCGGGGAAGCAAATCAATCTGCGGCGAGGCATCCCCACCACATTCGGGACTACTTCAGGCTGGCTAGTGTTTCCACCGTAGCAGCCCGCAGGGCGGCAATGTCCGGCCCTGCTGCCAAGATGCCTCTGCTGGAGGTACCCAGAACCGCAGGGTATGCGGACCCAAACGTAGCCCGCATATCCGCCCCAGTGGCTCCTTGGGCGCCAAGCCCCGGAGCCAGAATAGGGCCGTTGACAGCGGCTAGGTCAATGTCCAGCTCGCGCAGCGCATTGCCTACGGTGGCACCCACCACAAGCCCTACCGAGCCGAGAGCAGCCGCCGCGTAGCGCTGATTCTCTTGCGCGGCCGCCTGCACAATGCGTTTGGCCACGGACTCGCTGCCACCGACATGCTGGACGGACGCGCCCTCCGGGTTGGAGGTCAGTGCCAGGACAAAAACACCCCGGCCGTTGGCTGCTGCCAGATCCAGTGCCGGCCGCAGGGATTCAAAGCCCAGGTAGGGGCTCAGCGTCACCGAATCTGCCGCCAGCGCTGAGCCCTCACGCAGCCAGGCATCGGCATAGCCGGCCATGGTGGAACCAATGTCCCCGCGCTTGGCATCAGCAATAGTGAGCACCTCCGCTTGCGCGGACGCGGCCAGCAACTCCTCAAGGACTGCCAACCCGGCCGAGCCGTGGCGCTCATAGAGCGCCACCTGCGGCTTGATGGCTGCCGCCAGCGCAGCCACGGCCTCCAGCACTGTCTGGGAAAAGGTGCGCAGGCCCTGGACATCATCCGCCAGGCCCCATGCGGCCAGCAGGCCCGGGTGGGGGTCAATCCCCACACACAGGGCACCGCGGGCCTCCATGGCGGCGGCGAGGCGTGCGCCGAACGAGACCCGGCCGCCGTCTGGGCCCTCTGCGGCGGGGGGCCCGCTGCGGGGCCCCCCGGCTCCGAGGGAGCCGCTGGGGATACTACTTGGCATTCTGCGCTGCCTGGCCTGCTGCCAGGACCACTGCGTGCTCCTGCAAGCTGGTGACGTCCCATTCGTAGGAGCGCAATGCTTCCATGGCCTGAACAGCCACGTTGAATTCAGCCACCGTGGTGATGCAGGGGCGGCCGTTGGAAACTGCCGCCGCACGGATCTCGTAACCATCCCCGCGAGCCTGGCCGCCTGAGGGTGTGTTGAAGATCATGTCAATCTCACCGTTGTTGATGAGATCCACAATGCTCTGATCATCCGAACCACCGCTCTCCTGGCTGATCTTGCGAACAGTGGTGGAGGCGATGCCGTTGCGGCGCAGGACATCTGCGGTGCCGCCTGTGGCCACAATCTTGTAGCCCAGGTCAACGAGGCGCTTGACGGCCATGATGATGGAGCGCTTGTCACGGTTGGCCACCGAGACGAACACCGTTCCGTCCACCGGCAGGGCGCCGTTGGCAGCTGCCTGGCTCTTGGCGAAGGCAGTATCAAAGTGCTTGTCAATGCCCATGACTTCACCCGTGGAACGCATTTCCGGCCCCAGCAGGGAGTCAACAACGTGGCCTTCAACAGTGCGGAAACGGTTGAAGGGCAGCACAGCTTCCTTCACAGCAACCGGGGCGTTGTCAGGTAAGTTCCCGCCATCTCCCACCTCGGGCAGGATGTGGTGGACGCTGCGCAGGTGGGCAATGGAGACACCCACACCAATCAAGGCAGCTGCCTTGGCCATCTGCACACCGGTTGCCTTGGAGACAAACGGTACGGTGCGGGAGGCCCGCGGGTTGGCTTCAAGCACGTAGAGGATGTCCGCAGCCAGGGCGAACTGGATGTTGATCAAACCACGCACACCAACGCCTTCGGCGATGGCGCGGGTGGCCGCACGGACCCGCTCCTGGACGTCCTTGCCCAAGGTGATGGGAGGCAGCACGCAGGCGGAGTCACCGGAGTGAATGCCGGCCTCTTCAATGTGTTCCATGATGCCGCCAAGGTACATGTCCTTGCCGTCAAAGAGGGCGTCCACGTCAATCTCAATGGCGTCTTCTAAGAACCTGTCGATTAGGACCGGGTGCGCCTCGGTGATCTCGGTAGCGTTCTTGATGTAGCGGGACAGGTTGGCCTCGTCATAGACAATCTCCATGCCGCGGCCGCCCAGGACGTAGGAGGGACGGACCAGCACGGGGTAGCCAATCTCATCGGCAATCTTCTTGGCATCGTTGAAGGACACGGCCGTGCCATTCTTCGGGGCGATCAAGCCGGCCTCATCCAGGACGCGGGAGAACATGCCGCGGTGCTCGGCCAGATCGATGGCTTCCGGGGAGGTACCCAAGATGGGCACACCGGCGTCGGCCAGTTCCTGTGCCAGCTTCAGGGGCGTCTGCCCGCCCAGCTGAACAAAGACACCCATCACGCCGCCGGTGCGCTCTTCAGCCGCGATGATTTCCAGCACGTCCTCGAGTGTCAACGGCTCAAAGTACAGGCGGGTGGAGACGTCATAGTCAGTGGAGACGGTTTCCGGGTTGCAGTTGACCATGACGGTCTCGTAGCCGGCCTTGCGCAACGCCATGGAGGCGTGCACGCAGGAGTAGTCAAACTCGATGCCCTGGCCAATACGGTTGGGCCCTGAGCCGAGGATGATGACGGAGGGCTTTTCATGGAGCGCAATCTCATCCTCCTCGTCATAGGTGGAGTAATGGTACGGGGTGTACGCGGCGAATTCCGCGGCGCAGGTATCCACCGTCTTGTAGACAGGGCGGATGTTCAATGCTTGGCGGACGCCACGAACCACTGCCTCGGAGTTATTGGTCAAGGCACCGATCTGGGCGTCAGAGAAGCCGTGGCGCTTGGCCAGCTTGAGCATTTCCGGGCTCAAGGCTGTGGACTTGCGGATGGTTACCGAGACTTCATTGAGCAGCACCAGCTGATCAAGGAACCAAGGGTCAATGCCGGTTGCCTCATACATTTGCTCCACCGTGGCACCGCCGAGCAGGGCACGTTGAACCTGGCCAAGACGCTCCGTGGTGGGACGCTTGGACGCTTCGATGAGTTCCGGCACGTCCAGGGCGTTGACGCTGTGGAATTCCAGGCTTGCACCCTTCTGTTCCAATGAGCGCAGCGCCTTCTGCAGGGCTTCGGTGAAGTTGCGGCCCATGGCCATGGCTTCGCCAACGCTCTTCATGGTGGTGGTCAGGGTGGGGTCCGCTGCCGGGAACTTCTCAAACGCGAAGCGGGGTACCTTGACAACCACGTAATCCAGCGCGGGCTCGAAGGAGGCCGGGGTCTTCTGGGTGATGTCGTTGGGGATCTCATCCAGGGTGTAGCCCAAGGACAGCTTGGTAGCGATCTTGGCGATAGCGAAGCCGGTTGCCTTCGAAGCCAGTGCCGAGGAGCGTGAAACGCGCGGGTTCATCTCAATGACCACCACTCGCCCTGTGTCAGGCTCGATCGCGAACTGAATGTTACAGCCACCGGTGTCCACGCCAACCTCGCGGATCACCGCAATGGAGATGTCGCGCAGATTCTGGTATTCGCGGTCCGTCAGCGTCATGGCCGGGGCCACGGTGATGGAGTCACCCGTGTGGACGCCTACCGGGTCAAAGTTTTCAATGGAGCAAACAACAACGACGTTATCGTTCTTGTCGCGCATCATTTCCAGCTCGTATTCCTTCCAGCCAAGGATGGACTCTTCGAGCAGAACCTCGGTGGTGGGGCTGTACTGCAGGCCTTGACCCACAATGCGCTCCAAGTCCTTGGGCGTGTAGGCCAGGCCGGAGCCGAGCCCACCCATGGTGAAGGAGGGGCGGACCACCATGGGGTAGCCAAGGTCCTTGGCCGCCTCGAAGGCTTCATCCAGAGTATGGATGATATGGCTGCGTGCCGATTCGGCACCGCAGCGCTCCACCACACCCTTGAACTTTTCGCGGTCCTCGCCGAGTTCAATAGCGGCGATGTTCGCACCGATCAGCTCCACGTTGTACTTGGCCAGAACACCATTCTTATCCAAGGCGATGGCCGTGTTCAACGCGGTCTGGCCACCGAGGGTGGGCAGGATGGCGTCGGGGCGTTCCTTGGCGATGATCTTCTCCACCACCTCGGGGGTGATGGGTTCAACATAGGTGGCGTCCGCGAACTCGGGATCGGTCATGATGGTGGCCGGGTTGGAGTTGACGAGGATGACCCGCAGGCCCTCTTCCTTCAAAACACGCAGCGCCTGGGTGCCGGAGTAATCAAACTCGGCAGCCTGGCCAATCACGATCGGGCCGGAGCCAATGACCAAAACTGATTTAAGATCTTCCCTCTTTGGCATTACTTATCTTCCTGGCTCTGTGTGCTCTGGCTGGCTGCACTCTGGCTCTGTGCACCCTGGTAATTGGTCATGAGATTGATGAACCTGTCAAACAGGTACGCGGCGTCATGCGGGCCGGCTGCCGCTTCGGGGTGGTACTGCACCGAGAAGGCGGGGATGTCGCGGCAGGAGAGACCTTCAACCACTTGATCGTTGAGGCTGATGTGGCTGACCTCAACGCGGCCAAAGCGCTCCTCGGGGGCCTGTGTGGGTCCCTCCAGCGGGGCGTCCACGGCAAAGCCATGGTTCTGGCTGGTGATTTCCACCTTGCCGGTGCTGCGGTCCATGACGGGCTGGTTCATGCCGCGGTGTCCGTAGCGCAGCTTGTACGTGCCAAAGCCCAGGGCACGGCCTAGGATCTGGTTGCCGAAGCAGATGCCGAAGTAGGGCACCCCGGCGTCCAAGAAAGCGCGCACAAAGGCCACCTGGGCATCAGCGGTGGCGGGGTCCCCTGGGCCGTTGGAGATGAACACACCGTCCGGGTTCAGCGCCATCGCATCCTCAAAGGACGTGCTGGCGGGTAGCACGTGCAGGCGCACACCGCGCTCGGCGAAGCGAGCCGGGGTCATGGCTTTCATGCCAAGGTCCAGGGCCACAATGGTGAATAGGGTTTCCCCGGTCCAGCCGTGATCGGCAGGCTCAACGACGTACGCTTCCTTAGTGCTGACCTCTTCGGCCAGGCGCAGGCCAGCCATGGACGGCTGGGCCTTGACCTCGGCGAGCATCTCGGCCTCGGAGCGTGCTGCAGCTTCACCTGAGAAGATGCCGGCCTTCATGGAACCGCGTTCGCGCAGGTGGCGGGTGATGGCCCGGGTGTCTACACCCTGGATGCCGACAATGCCCTGGGAGATGAGTTCCGCGTCAAGGGTGCCCTCGCTGCGCCAGTTGGAGGGGCGGCGGGCGGCGTCGCGGACAATGTAACCGGCAGCCCAGATCTTGGCTGATTCATTATCTGCCTGATTCACACCGGTGTTGCCAATGTGGGGTGCGGTCTGGACAATCAGCTGGCGGGCGTAGGACGGGTCCGTCAGGGTTTCCTGGTATCCGGTCATGCCAGTGGTGAAGACAGCCTCGCCCAAGGTTGTCCCCTGTGCGCCGTAGCTGCTGCCACGGAAAGTGCGGCCATCTTCCAAGACTAAAAGTGCCTGTACAGGCATGGTTGTTTCCCTCATTCTCAATTGTTCTTTCCGTTGCGCTCTGTATCGCTGTCTTCAGGCAACAGTGCCTGTAATGCGTGAATCAAGGGGCGTTTAGCGCCAGCTTCCGTGGTTCTAAAGCCCGTGTCTACTTGGGTATTCTCCAGCAACCAGCCAATAACAACCAGTCCATCCTTTTCCACAAATTTACCCGCCATGCCGGAGCCGGTGCTAACCTCGGTAAGTTTTTGCGCGGCGATGAAAATCTCTTGAGCCCCTGTGCGCTCCACCAGGATCCCTGACGGGTAAACATGGACCACGGCGGTGGTCCGGATGCCCAAGCCGTGAACGGCCAGCCGGTCAAGCCAGTCCCCGCCCGAGGTGGTGACCACATACATGCCGGGGACACTGATCACTGCCTCACCCAGATCGGTGGGCACCGCGGGAAGCTGAGCAACATCACTTTGCCGCTTGAGCTTGTTCCGCCAGCCCCATCCCATGAGGGCGAACACCACCACAACCAGCAGTAGGGTCAGGATGCCGGGAAGAATCCGTTCATCCACTAGTTGGCTCCATGGCGGTAGGGGGTGTTGAGCACGCCATTTAACACTGTGGGGTGTCCGTTGAAGAAGGTGGCAATGACCTTGCCCGGCAGTTGCAGGCCGGCGAACGGTGAGTTGCGGCCCTTGGTTGCCATGGCGGAGGGATCAACAGTCCAACGCGCTGCGGGGTCCACAAGCACAATGTTGGCCGGCTCCCCCACTTCCAAGGGACGGCCCTGATCGGCCAGCTGGCCAATCTGTGCCGGTGTGGTGGAGGTGACGCGGGCAAAGTCCGCCCAGGTCATCAAGTTCGTTTCAATCATGGTTTCCTGCACCACTGACAGGGCTGTTTCCAATCCCGTCATACCCATGGCTGCGGCGGCCCATTCGCATTCCTTGGCTTCGCTAGGGTGCGGGGCGTGATCGGTGCCAACAATGTCAATGGTGCCATCAGCCAGAGCGGCACGCAGTGCGTGAACGTCGGCGTCGGCGCGCAGCGGCGGGTTGACCTTGTAGACGGGGTTGTAGCTGCGTACCAGTTCTTCGGTCAGCAGCAGGTGGTGCGGGGTGACCTCAGCGGTGACAGAGATACCGCGTTCCTTGGCCCAGCGGATGATCTCCACCGATCCGGCTGTGGACACATGGCACACGTGCAGGCGTGAACCCACATGCTGGGCTAGCAGCACGTCACGGGCAATGATGGATTCTTCGGCTACTGCCGGCCAGCCGGCCAGGCCCAAGTCAGCGGAGACTTCGCCCTCGTTCATCTGGGCGCCTTCGGTGAGGCGGGGTTCTTGCGCATGCTGGGCGATCACGCCGTCGAACGCCTTGACGTACTCCAGGGCACGGCGCATCAGGACGGGGTCACTGACACAGATGCCGTCATCGGAGAAGACCCGGACGCGGGCGCGGGAATCGGCCATGGCCCCCAGCTCGGCGAGCTGCGCACCGGCGAGTCCCACGGTTACGGCACCCACGGGGCGCACATCCACCCAGCCGGATTCACGGCCCAGCGTGTAGACCTGCTCCACCACGCCGGCGGTGTCAGCCACGGGTGAGCTGTTGGCCATGGCGTGCACGGCGGTGAACCCGCCCAGGGCTGCGGCACGGGTGCCGGTTTCCACGGTTTCGGCGTCTTCACGGCCGGGCTCGCGCAGGTGGGTGTGCAGGTCAACCATGCCGGGCAGTGCCACCAGATTGGTGGCGTCAATAACAGTTGCCTGGCCCACAATCTCGGCGCTCAGGTCCTGGCCCACCGCGGCGATAACCCCGTCTCGGACCAGGATATCGGCGGTTTCCTTGCCCATTAGGGAGGCTGAACGAATCAAGTAACCAGAAGAAGTCATGAAGGGTCCTTTACTGAGGGCAGAGGTGAGGGGGCGTGGCTCTGACGCATTTCCCCGGATAGCAGGAGGTACAAGGTGGCCATGCGCACCGAGACACCGTTGCGCACCTGGGCCAGCACGGTGGAGCGTGGCGAGTCAGCGGCGGCCGAGGAAATTTCCAGGCCCCGGTTCATGGGCCCGGGGTGCATGATGATGGTGTCCTTGAGGTTCAGGGCATCCAACTTGGCCAGTCTGGCGTCGTCGAACCCCCACCGGCGCGCATACTCCCGGGTGGAGGGGAAGAAGGAGGCGTTCATGCGTTCGGCCTGGACCCGGAGCATCATGACCGCGTCAACACCCTTTTCCAGGGCCGCGTCCAGGTCATAACTGACCTCGCAGGGCCAGTGCTCGATGCCGACCGGCAGAAGGGTGGGTGGCGCCACCAAGGTCACGTGGGCGCCCAGGGTACGCAGCAGCCACACGTTGGAGCGGGCCACGCGGGAATGCAGCACGTCGCCAACAATGATCACGCGCATGCCGCTCAGGTCCGCACCCACGGAGGAGGTGCCGGCAAGTTTAGCCCAGTGGGCTCGCATGGTGAAGGCGTCCAGCAGTGCCTGGGTGGGGTGTGCGTGGGTACCGTCACCGGCGTTGATGACCGCGGCATCAATCCAGCCAGAGTTGGCCAGCTGAGCGGGCGCCCCGGAGGCCCAGTGCCTGATGACCACGGCGTCAGCGCTCATGGCTTCCAGGGTCTGGGCGGTGTCCTTGAGGGATTCACCCTTGGAGACGGAGGATCCCTTGGCGCTGAAGTTGATGACGTCTGCGGAGAGGCGCTTGGCTGCGGCTTCAAAGGAGATGCGGGTGCGGGTGGAGTCCTCAAAGAACAAGTTCACCACGGTGCGTCCGCGCAGAGCGGGCAGCTTCTTGATTTCCCGCTCGCCCACCGCACTCATTTCCTGGGCTGTGTCCAGGATCTGGATGGCGTTTTCGAGGCTGAGCTGTTCGGTGGAAAGTAAGTGCCTCATGCGCCAGCCTCGATAACAACCTGGTCATCGGCGGCTGAGCCACCATCAATTTCACTCAAGCGCACACGCACTTTTTCAGTGGAGGATGTGGGCAGGTTTTTGCCAACATGGTCTGCACGGATGGGCAGCTCGCGGTGCCCTCGATCCACCAGGACGGCCAGGCGCACCACGCGGGGGCGGCCCAAATCAACCAGCGCATCCAAGGCTGCACGGATGGTGCGCCCGGAATACAGCACATCGTCAACCAGGACCACTGTTTTACCGTCAATACCGGATACGGGCAGTTCGGTGCGCTGCGGGGCGCGGGTGGGATGCTGGGCGAGATCGTCACGGAACATGGTGACATCGAGCTGGCCAACAATGGCGGCGGGGTCTATGCCTGGATCACTGGCGGCCAGTTTCGCGGCCAGTCGCTGGGCGAGTGGGTAACCGCGGCGCGGAATGCCTAAAAGCAACAGATTGGCGCTGCCCTTGTTGGATTCCAAAATTTCATAGGCGATACGAGTTAGCGCCCGTTCAATATCTCCGGCGCTGAGAACCACACGGGACACAGTGAGCGGTGCCGAGTTTTGCTGAACTGCCTCATACTCTGCAGAGGAATTCGTCATTTTCTCGCGTCCCCTTTCCCCGCCTCACAGGACGGAATTAAAAGGTTGAATGCGTACAACTCAAACTACCACAGGCACCGCCACGCCCACGCGCTGGCCCAGCGCGGCACCTTGGAGCGGGCACGCGGTGGCCCTACGCTTGAGAACATGACTGAACCTGGCCACTGGCAAGATCCCGCCGCAGGTGCGCCTCTGGCGCAACCGCACTACGCCCAAGCACCACTGCCACAGGTGCAGGGGCCCGGGCCCGGGCCCGGCTCGGCACTGAGCTACCGGCCTGACTATTGGGCGCA
This sequence comes from Arthrobacter sp. lap29, assembly GCF_032458965.1. Lineage (NCBI taxonomy): Bacteria > Bacillati > Actinomycetota > Actinomycetes > Micrococcales > Micrococcaceae > Arthrobacter > Arthrobacter sp. lap29. Next base: position 303,179 of record NZ_JAUCEK010000002.1, on the reverse strand, counting down.
TCCGGCCCCGGTGCAAACCAAACGAAAGCCTCGGGGCACGGGCGTCAAAGTGACCAACATCATTTTGCTCAGCGTGCTGATTCTAGTAACACTGGTGACCTTGGCCTTCTTCGCCATTTCCATTGGCGCCAACGTCTTTTTGATCTGCGGGGCGTTGGCACTGATCCCTTTGGTTATCTGTATTGCCGCCTTGATGTGGATTGACAGGTGGGAACCGGAGCCCCTCGCGGCCTTGATCCTGGGCTTCTGCTGGGGTGCCGGGATGGCTGTTGTCACCACCCTTGTTGTGGGTAGCTGGGTCCAGCCCCTACTCATGAGCCCCAACCCTGCCGCGGACGCGGATATGGTGGGGGCCGTAATTCAGGCACCGTTAGTGGAGGAATTCTGCAAAGGTGCCGGATTGCTGTTGCTCTTTTTCCTGCGCCGGCGCACCTTCGACGGTCCCATAGACGGGGTGGTTTATGCGGGCATGATCGCTGCCGGCTTCGCCTTCACGGAAAATATCCTCTATTTCGGCCAGGCGCTTTCAGATGCGGACGGCGCCGTGGGCGGCCTGGCCAGCATCTTCATCCTGCGAGGGCTCATGTCCCCCTTTGCCCATGTCATGTTTACCGCAATGCTGGGCGTCTGTGTGGGCTATGCAGCCCGCAACGGTGGCACCCTCATGGTCCTGGGCGCCTGGGTGGTAGGCCTTGTCCCGGCCATGCTCCTGCATGGGCTTTGGAACGGTTCAGCCTTTTTGGGCGGCAACTTCATCATTGTGTACGTGGTGCTTCAGGTCCCCTTGTTCATCCTGAGCATTGTGGGCATCATCTTATTGCGCCGCTCTGAGGCGAAACTCACCCGCCGGCGTCTATCCGATTACGTCCCGTCTGGCTGGTTCACCCAACAAGAGGTGCCGATGCTCGCAACAGGTGCAGGCCGGCGTCGCGCTTTAACATGGGCTAGGACCTTTGCGGCGGCACCCATCATGAAGGAGTTCATCCGCCTGGCCACGCGCCTGGCATTCACCCGGCAGCGACTGCTAGTTGATGCCCGGGGCGCCAGCAAAGGGTCAAGAACACGCTTCGCCGCGAACCAGGAACTAGAACTTGGATTGCTCAACAGGAGCACCGCCGTGCGTAGCGAACTGCTAGGGCGCCATTCACAGGCTGTGTGGCAGGCCCAAAACTTGGCGTCCCAACAGATGCAAGCGCAACAGATGCAAGCCCAGCATTTTCAATCCCAGCATCAGCCCTGGCAACAGCCTTAAACGAGAACTGACCCGCAGCTCTTGGCTGCCGGTCAGTTCTCGTTGCGGGTGGGCCCCAGGCGGCTTCTAGGCCAGCAGAGTCGGCTTGATCTGCTGCAAACGTCCCAGCAGGCCGTTGATGAACTGGGGAGATTCATCAGTTGAGAGAATTTTTGCCAATTCCACGGCTTCGCTTACGGCGACTGCATCCGGGACGTCGTCGTTGTAGAGCAGCTCCCAGGTGCCGATGCGCAGGATAATCCGGTCCACGGCGGGCATGCGCTCAAGCGTCCAGCCCTGTGAGTAGGTCGCCAGGAATTCGTCAATGCTCTCGGCCATTGCTGTCACGCCTTCAACCAGGTCAACGGTGTAGACGTTGATGATCTGATCGGCAATTTCACGCCGTGCCGTCAAAGCCGACATGGCGCTGACCTCACGCTGCTCGGCCTCGAACAAAATGTCCAGGGCGCGGCGGCGGGCCTTGCTACGTGCCGAATTCGGTTTGTTGCTGTCCTTAGTGCTTGCCACTACTCGCTGACACGTCCCAAGTAGCTGCCGTCACGGGTATCAACCTTGACGAGAGTGTTGTTCTCAACGAACAAGGGAACCTGAATTTCCAGACCGGTCTCAACCGTTGCGGGCTTGGTACCGGCGGAGGAGCGGTCACCCTGCAGTCCGGGCTCGGTGTAGGTGATACGCAGCTGCACGCTCGGCGGCAGTTCAATGTAGAGGGGTGAGCCCTCGTGCAACGCGATGGTCACATTGATGTTTTCGAGCATGTAGTTCGTGGCGTCACCAATGGTCTTGCCTGACACGGTGAGCTGATCGTAGTTGTCCAGATCCATGAAGACGTAGTCTTCGCCGTCCTGGTACAGGTACTGGAAGTCTGAGCGGTCAACCGTTGCGGTTTCAATCTTCAAACCAGCGTTGAAGGTCTTATCAACCACCTTGCCGGAGAGGATGTTGCGCATCTTGGTGCGGACAAACGCCCCGCCCTTGCCTGGCTTGACGTGCTGGAACTCAATGACGTTCCAGAGCTGTCCTTCAAGTTTGAGAACGGTGCCGTTCTTAATGTCGTTTGTCGTTGCCACAGTAGCCTCTTAGCGTATAAGTATTTTCAAAAATCCATTGACCATACTACCGCACCTTGCTTTGCGCCGCCGCATGATTTCTACCACCATGGCTGGACACCTCACCGGCAAGCACGACGGCGGCCCACACAACATCGAACCGTGAGAAAAGGTCGTTTAGAACCGCCAAAGCGACCTTTTCTCACGGATCGATGGATTATCCGGATGCGCGGACCTGGAATCCACCCGGTGAAGGCGTTATTCGCGTTCGGCCAGGTCCAGGGCCCGTTTCAGGGACACCGTGGCCGAGTATATTGCTGAGGCGTCGGAGCCGGATACCACCCGCAGTTCAAGGGCGGTGGCGAAGGTTTTCGCCGCCGTTTCAAAGGCACCGTTGCTGAAATACACCTTGCCGAGCTGCTGAAAAACCCAGGCTTCCATGGGTTTTCCTGCCACCTCTGGCAGAACGGCCCGCAGGATCTTCTCGGCCCTGTCAAAATGCTTGCTGGCCCGCAGAATATCAGCGTCCAGGACCTGCAAACGCAATGATCCAGGATCGCTGAGCCGGGCGGTGGCAGCAGCATCGGCTGCCTCGGCCGTCAGCCCTCGAGCCAGCAGAACAAAGACCCTATCCGCGGCATCGCCTGACTCTTCCAGTGCCAACTCGCAGGCCTCTTCATCCACCACCTCCGGCAGGAGCGTCTCGGGGTTGACGGCTGTTCCTGGGAATCCGGCTGAGGGCCAATCTTTTAACCCCATGCTAGGAAGCTATTTCCTGGTAGGCGGCAAAGAGCAGGGACTGATCGGGCACGTCCAAGATCCCGGGCCGGCCAATGCCGTCAAGAACCACAAAACGCAGCAGGTCCCCGCGAGTCTTTTTATCCCGCTTCATACCATCGAGCAGTGCCTGCCAGCGGTCCCTGCGGTAGCTCAACGGCAGTCCCAAAAGATCCAAGATGGTGCGGTGCCGGTCAGCATCGGCATCGCTGAGCCGGCCTACACTGCGGGCCAGTTCTGCCGCGAACATCATGCCGACGGACACAGCGGCACCGTGGCGCCAGGAGTAGCGTTCAACCAGTTCAATGGCGTGGCCTAGGGTGTGTCCGTAGTTGAGGATTTCACGCTGACCGCTCTCCTTCAAATCTGCCGAAACCACGGCAGCCTTCACAGCTATGGCACGCTCAATGAGTTCGCGCAGCACAGCGGAGGCGGGGTCCTTGACGGCTTCCGGGTTGGCCTCGATCAAATCCAGTATCACGGGATCGGCGATGAAGCCGCACTTGATCACCTCGGCCATCCCGGAGATCAGTTCATTGGGGGGCAGAGTGGCCAAGGTATCCAGGTCAACGAGCACGCCGGCCGGCGGGTGGAATGCGCCCACCAGGTTCTTGCCCTCTGCCGTGTTGATCCCTGTTTTGCCACCAACAGCGGCGTCCACCATGCCCAGCAGGGAGGTGGGAATATTCACGAGCTTAACCCCGCGCAACCAGGTGGCGGCAACAAATCCGCCCACATCGGTCACGGCGCCACCACCTACGGCAACAATGGCGTCGGAGCGGGTGAAATCATTCTTGCCCAAAACTTCCCAGCAGAAAGAAGCCACCTGAATGTGCTTGCCTTCTTCGGCATCGGGAATCTCTGCCGTGAGGGCGGTGAAGCCGGCAGCTTCGAGTTCATCCCGGACGGTATCCCCCGTCAGGCGCAACGCCCTCGGGTGGATAACCAAGACCTTTTTGACTCGCTCACCCAAGAGTGCCGGAAGCTGCGCCAGCAGCCCCCGGCCCACAACCACCTCGTAATTCTCCTGCGGCAAGACGCCGGTAACCTTGATGACGGTGTTGGGGGTGGCTGCTTCTGTGGAAGTCTCTGGGTTCACGGTGTTCATGGTTTAGGAATTCTCTTCTCTGGATTCTGCTGCCAACAGGCGGATCAGCCGCTCAACAAGCTGCGGCACATTGGAATTGGCCACATCAAGGGTGATGTTGGCCAGCCGGGCGTACACAGGACCGCGCACGGCGGCCAAGCGTTCCCAGGCGGCAACGGGGTCCGCCGACAGCAGGGGACGGCCTGTGTTGCGGGTGATGCGCTCCCGGACGGTGTCCAGTTCTGCACGCAGGAAAACAACGGTGGTCCGGGCCAGCAATTGCTGGGTTCCGGAGTCCAGGACGGCGCCACCGCCCAGAGACAAGACCACGGCTTTGGGGCTGGGGCTATCTAGGACGTCGGCAATGGCCTTCGCCTCGAGCTGACGGAAGTGGTGCTCGCCCCTGCCGGCAAAAATCCGAGGAATGGCCCCGTGCTTGGCCACAATTTTGTGGTCGGAGTCAATGAACTCCAGTCCCAGCACGCGCGCCAGCTCGGCCCCAATCACGGACTTGCCAACAGCCATGGGCCCGATCATGACAATGGGCTGTTGGGGCGTGAAGTCCGGCGCCCCCACCGGATCCCTGCCCGTGCCCATCAGTGGTCCTGGGTATCCAGATTGGCGGGGATGGCCGCCAGGTAGCTGTCCATGTTCCGCTTGGTCTCCGCAATGGAATCGCCGCCGAACTTCTCCACGAGTGCTTCTGCCAGCACAAGTGCGGTCATGGCTTCCGCCACTACGCCGGCAGCCGGAACGGCACAGACGTCGGAGCGCTGATGGTGCGCCTTTGCGGGCTCACCGGTGGCAACGTCAATGGTCTTCAGGGCGCGCGGCACGGTGGCAATGGGCTTCATGGCCGCGCGTACACGCAGCACATCGCCAATGCTCATACCACCCTCAATGCCGCCGGCACGGTTGGAGGTGCGGATGATGCGCCCGGATTCGTCGCGCACAATTTCATCGTGTGCGGCGGAGCCTCGGCGTGCGGCGGTGGCGAACCCGTCGCCAACCTCCACGCCCTTGATGGCCTGAATACCCATGAGGGCACCGGCCAGGCGTGAGTCCAGGCGGCGGTCCCAGTGCACATAGCTGCCCAGTCCGGGAGGCAGGTTGTAGGCCAGGACCTCAACAACTCCGCCGAGTGTTTCGCCTTGTTTCTGAGCCGCATCCACTTCCGCAACCATGGCGGCTGAGGTGGCTACGTCAAAGCAGCGCAGCGGATCGGCATCCAGTGCGGCCACGTCGGAGAGCACCGGAAGCGCGGCACTTTCGGGTGAGGCAACGCCGGCAATTTGCACCGTGTGGCTGACCAGTTCAACGCCTACGGCGGCGAGCATCTGCGCGGCCACTGCACCGAGGGCTACTCGTGTGGCGGTTTCGCGGGCACTGGCACGCTCCAACACGGGGCGGGCCTCGCTGAATCCGTACTTCTGCATACCGGTGAAATCGGCGTGGCCGGGGCGCGGACGCGTCAAGGGTGCGTTGCGGGCCTGCCCCTCCAACTCGGCAGCATCCACGGGGTCCGCAGACATGATCGACTCCCACTTGGGCCATTCCGAGTTGGCAATCTGAATGGCAACGGGGCCACCCTGAGTCAAGCCGTGCCGGACGCCGCCCAAAATGGTCACCACGTCCTGCTCAAACTTCATGCGGGCGCCGCGGCCATAGCCCAGACGTCGCCTGGCCAGGGCGTCCTGGATGTGGGCGCTCGTGAGCTCCACACCGGCGGGCACGCCTTCAATAATTCCAACGAGAGCCGGGCCATGTGATTCTCCGGCGGTCAACCAACGCAACATACTCTCTATCCTGCCATGTTCTGTTCATGGGAATCGCGCCTGTGGACGCCAATTGCGTCGCACATCACATTGATGACGTCCCCGATTTGCACTGTGTCCAAGGTACCTAACCCTCCGGCCTCTGAAAACAGTTTGACTTGTTCCACACCTTGGTACAAAAGCATTTCGATGCCCGCCACAACTGTGCCACCGGCAGCCTGCCAAACCTGCGCCAGGGCACTGGGCCACGGATCATAGGCCACGTCCAACAACAACGCCCCGTCCTGCACAGTTGCACCTATGCCCGCAAACTCTCCGGCGAGCCCGTCCGCACCGTGCGGTGGCAGCGTGGAAATGATGGCATCAAAGCCGGCCAGTTTCCCGGCGGCAGCATCAAAGGATTCAAGCACCACGCCGACACCCAGGGCTGCTGCTACATGGAGGGTCCCAGCAGCCTTGTGAGCGTTACGCACAAAGAGCGTGATGTCCGTGGCGTGGAGTTGCCCCAGGGCGGCAATGGCCGAAACTGCCGTGCCTCCACCGCCCAGGATGGCCGCCCGGGGCCGCTGTCCCACGCCTGCGTGGCGCAGGGCGTTGACAATCCCGGCGACGTCGGTGTTGTCCCCCACAAGGCGGGTGCCTCCGGTGCCGTCCCGCCTAGGAACAATGGTGTTGACGGCACCAACGGCAGCAGCAACAGGTGTGAGCTCATCCACCAGCATGGCCGCCTCGTTCTTCAGCGGCATGGTGACGGAGAGACCGTACCAGTTCCCGTCAGCACGCACCTGTGCCAGGAAGCCGGCCAATTCCGGCAGCTGGAGATCGCGGGCAACGTAGTTGAAGGGGGCTCCCAGCGCCGTGTAGGCGGCGTTGTGCAGGGCCGGTGACTGTGAGTGCCCAATGGGGTGTCCTAAGACCGCACCGAAAAGCTTATCTGTCACTGGTTGCATTCACCTTCATTGGCTGCGCACCATGCGGAGAACTTCGCCACGTTAGCCTGATGTTCGGCATAGGTCTTCGCAAAAAGAGTCTCTCCGGTTTTAAGGTTCACGGTCACCCAGAAATAATACGGATTCGCTTTGGGGTGAGCGGCAGCAACAATGGCCTTGGCGCCCGGGGAACCGATGGGGCCAATAGGCAGCCCCGGATTCGCATACGTGTTGTACGGATTGGACTTGTCAGCCTTTTGCGCTGCCGTGAAGTGGTAAGACTTGGTGCCCAGACCATAGGTCACGGTGGCATCGGATTCAATCCGTCCACCAGTTTCCCCGTCAGGGTTGTTGAGCCGATTTTCAATGGCACCGGAAATCAGCGCATAGTTATCCGGCGTACCCTCAAATTCAATGATGCTGGCAATGGTTAGAACCCGGAACTGCTCATCAGGATCGGTGACTCCGGTCTCCGTCAGCTCCTTCTTGGTGTTCTCCACCATTTGGGCCAGAATTTCCTGGGCGTTAAGGTCTATGGAGAAGCGATACTCCCCCGGTGCTAGGTAACCCTCAAGGTTCAGAGCCTGGGCCGGGAGCCCAAAGAGCTTCGGCTCCTTGGACAGGGCAGTGAACTCGCCTTCGGGAATCCCTGTGCTCTTGGCGAGCACCGCCAGAACCTCGTTGATACGCAGGTTTTGTGCCACGGCAGCGTAGTGGACCTTCTCATCACTACTGGCCAGCAAAATAGCCACCGCGTCTGAGGCCTTCATCTGGGACTTCATCTGGAACTCTCCAGGTTGCAAAGAACCTGAGCCATCAGCAGCTTTAAGCGCATCCAGGAACGCCTGCTCGCTCGCCACCACATCACTGCTTTTGAGCTCGCTGGCCACGGTGCGCCCGTTGGCGCCCGGCTGGATGAGAATCTGTACCGTCCCCGTGCCAGGGCCCGGGTAGTCCGGCACCGTAAATCCACCCAGCATGGGTTTAACGGCCTGGACCGCAAAGTAAACAACAGCACCAAACAGCACCAGGACCACCAGGAAGGCCAGGCTGCGACGGCGCTTGCGGACCCGCTTGGAGACCCGGCTGGTTCTGCGCGAAGGCAGCACCAGCACCTCCGGCGCTACGGGCTCGGAAGATTCGTGCTGCCCATACTCTTCGTAGTGTTCGTAGTCCGAATGACCCGTGTAGAGAGCATCTTCAGCGTTATCGTGCCAATATCCTTCGGCGGCGCTGTGCTCGTCGTCGTACTGGGGCCCGTCACTCTGGGGCTCGGCATGGTAGGGCTCAGCGTGGTGGGGCTCGGTGCTGCGGCGTCCGCCGGAGCTCTGGGAGCGGTCCCGAAAAAGATCACTCATGGCGCCTCCCGGGGCTCAAGAGGCGCAGTGTTTAAACTGGTGATGGTGGTTCCCTCTTCGTGTTCAGATGAATCGGCAGTCCCCACAACACCCGACTTGATGGCGCGCACGATCTCTCCAACATCACCATTGCGCGCTTTTTGCATATCAATGGCATGTTGCAGGATTTCAACTGCCGCCACTTGATCTACCACTTTACGGTGTTCATGGCTACTGATACCAGCCTGATGCAGTGACTGGTGGGCGCTGACAGTGCTCAGGCGTTCATCCACAAGCCGCACCGGGACATCCATTCCCGCAGCATCCAGCAAGTTTGCCAGCTGCTGCGCATAGCTTCTAGCCATGTCCGCCGAAGCCTTTTCCTCACCCTTTAAGGTGCGGGGCAGGCCAACAAAAATCTGCCGTACGCACCGGGTGGCGGCCTCTTTGAGAACCACCTTGATATCACTATTGCGCTTAGCGTCACGGCTGAGCGTTTTCACAGGCGTGGCTAAGATACCCTCGGGATCGCACGTGGCCAACCCCACCCGGACCATGCCCACGTCCACACCAAGTTTGACCCCTTGCGGGTAGTTAAGCTCCAGCACTGAGGCCCTAGGTCCGGTTCTTCACTGCGTCACTGACAGCAGTCAGTGCTGCGGGAATAGCAGTCACATCCGAGCCGCCACCCTGAGCCATGTCAGGCTTTCCGCCACCGCCGCCGCCGAGAATACCGGAGGCGATCTTGACCAGGTTCCCAGCCTTGATGCCGGCCTGGCGGGCGGCCTCATTGGTGAGAACCAAAATGATGGGCCGGCCATTGCTGGCTCCGGCTACGGCAATGATCGACGGCGCCGAGCCGAGACGGTCGCGCAGGTCCAGTGCCAGCACGCGCAGCTCATCGGCGCTGCCAACTTCGCCGGCATTGTGGGCAATGACGCGCACGCCGTTGGCGTCCACGGCAGTTCCTACCAAGTTTGCTGCTGCTGCGCTGAGCTGTTCCTTGCGGAGACGTTCCAGCTCCTTCTCCGCGGTCTTGAGTTTCGCCAAGGTGGCGGCCACGCGTTCCTGGAGCAGGCTGGAGGGCACCTTGAGCATGTCCGTCAATTCACTGACCAGGGCGCGCTCGGCGGCCAGGTGACGGAACGCGTCCATGCCAACGAAGGCCTCGACGCGGCGGTTTCCGGACCCTACCGATTGCTCACCCAACAGGGTCAGCGAACCGATCCGGGAGGTGCTATCCACGTGCGTGCCGCCGCACAGCTCACGTGACCAGGCGCCGTCGATCTCTACAACACGGACCTCGGAGCCGTAGTTTTCCCCGAACAGGGCCATGGCTCCGAGCGCCTTAGCGGCGTCCAAATCCATAACTTTGGTGTCCACACGGTAGTTGTTGCGAATGGCAATGTTGGAAACTTCCTCGATCTCAGAACGGGTCGCGGCGCTCAGGCCCTCACCCCAGGCGAAGTCGAAGCGCAGGTAGCCGGCCTTGTTGAAGGAGCCTCGCTGCAGTGCTTCCGGGCCGAGGATCTGATGCAGGGCAGCGTGCACAATGTGCGTACCCGTGTGTGCCTGCTCTGCTGCGTGGCGGCGTTCGCGGTCCACGGCAGCACGCACCAAAGCGTCTGCTGGCAGTTCGCCTTCGCGCACAATTGCCTTGTGAACGCTCAGGCCTTTGATGGGGCGCTGGACATCAAGAACTTCCACCACAAAGCCGTCACCGGTGATCAGGCCCGTATCAGCAGCCTGCCCGCCGGCCTCGGCGTAGAACGGAGTGGCGTCCAGGACCAGCGAAACTTCATCGCCCGTGGAGGCGTGCGCCACGGCGGCACCATTGGCCAGGATGGCGCGGATGCGGCCCTCGCCTTCCAACTCGGTATAGCCGGTGAAAACAGTCTCGCCCTGGGCATGCAATTCATGGAACACCGTGAGATCAGCGTGGCCGCTCTTCTTGGACTTGGCGTCCTTACGGGCGCGATCACGCTGTTCGAGCATGAGTGTGCGGAACCCTGCCTCATCAACGGCCAGGCCTGCTTCGCCGGCCATTTCCAAGGTGAGGTCAATGGGGAAACCGTAGGTGTCATGGAGAGCGAAGGCTTCTTCACCGGACAGCGGGTGGTTGGCTGCCTTGGAAACCTTCACGGCTTCCTCCAGACGGGCCGTGCCGCTGGCAATGGTGCGCAGGAAGGACTTCTCTTCCGCGTAAGCAATGCGTGCGATCCTCGCGAAGTCGGTTTCCACCTCAGGGTAGGCGCCCTTCATGGCGTCCCGTGAAACGGGCAGCAGCTCCGGCAGGACGGCTGTTTCCACGCCCAGGAGGCGCATGGCACGCACGGCACGGCGGATCAGGCGGCGCAGCACGTAGCCGCGGCCCTCGTTGGAGGGGGTGACGCCGTCGGAAATCAACATCAGGGAGGAGCGGATGTGGTCGGCAACAACACGCATGCGCACGTCATCTGTGTGGTGCGGGTCGGCAGGGTCCTCCGTGGAGGTGTACTTTTTGCCGGAAATTTCGGCGGCTTTGTCCAGAACGGGACGGACCTGATCGGTCTCGTACATGTTCTCCACGCCCTGCAAAATCATGGCAAGACGTTCCAGTCCCAGGCCTGTGTCAATGTTCTTGTTGGGCAGTTCACCCACCACATCGAAGTCCACCTTGGAGGTGACGTTGTCAATCTGGTACTGCATGAACACGAGGTTCCAGATTTCAATGTAACGGGTCTCATCCGCAATGGGGCCGCCGTCAATGCCATACTCTGCGCCACGGTCGTAGAAGATCTCCGAGCAGGGTCCGGCCGGGCCGGGCTGGCCGGTGGACCAGTAGTTGTCTTCCTTGCCGATGCGCTGGATGCGGTCAGCGGGGACGCCCACCTTATCGCGCCAGATACCGTACGCCTCGTCGTCCTCGGTGTACACCGTGACCCACAGACGCTCCGCTGGGAGGCCGTAGCCGCCGTCGTCCAAGGAACTGGTGAGCAGTTCCCAGGCGTAGGGGATGGCGGTTTCCTTGAAGTAGTCACCGAAGGAGAAGTTGCCGCACATTTGGAAGAAGGTGCCGTGGCGGACCGTCTTGCCAACCTCGTCAATGTCTCCGGTGCGGATGCATTTCTGCACGCTTGTGGCGCGCTTGAACGGCGGGACCTCGCGGGCGGTCAGATACGGGATGAAAGGGACCATGCCGGCCACTGTGAACAGTAGGGAAGGGTCGGAGGACACCAGGGAGGCAGAGGGCACGGGTGTGTGGTGCTTGCTGGCAAAGAATTCTACCCAGCGGTTTGCGATGTCGTGCGATTTCATTAGCCTGGTGGCTCCTTCATAGTTCTACAGGGCAAAAAAGCTTTACGTCGCTGGCAGGTGCAGCTCAGCGGCTTTAGTTCAGCGCCGTTGATTCAGCGCCCTTGATGGCGCATGGCGCTGGCGCTGTGGTGCTGGCGCTGTGGTGCGTTGCTTCAGCGGCGGGTTGTCAGGGATGGGTCCTGGTCAACGCCTAAGGCTATCCGCAAATCACTTTCACGTTCATTCATGTTCTCACGGAGTGTGTCAGCGAAATCCGCAATCGCATCACCCACACGTCCCACGGCCCGGTTGAGCCCTTCGGGGCCCAGCGCGCCTCGAGCAGCCGTAATTTTCCGTGCTGCGATGACACCAATGGTGATGCCCACGCCCAGCCAAAAGATTTTCTTCATGGATGCTTGTCCTTATATAACGGCAATATTTTGCGGGCGCGGTTAACGGGCGCGCCGGGCGCGTGAGGGCTTGCTGCGGCCGGAAAAGGCCTGACGGACGCCGTAGGAGAACGCGGCAACTTTGATCAGCGGGGAGCCGATGGTGGCTGCGACGAGTGCTGACAGCGCTGAAATGTTGGCGGTTGCGTCTGAGACGTTGTTGGAGATTGAATCAACCTTGCCCAACTGTGTGTTGGTTGTGGCAACTGTTGCCGTGACCTCTTCGATCAGCGGGGTGGTCCCGTCGCCGATCTGTTTAATGGTGATGCGAATTTCTTCAAACACCTTGCCCAGTTTAAGGATCGGCACAGCCAGTAAAGCCACCAAGATGGCAAAGACCCCTGCCGCGATCAATCCTGCAATGTCGCCACCACTCATGTGTGTGCCGCCTCAATTCCATGCTCGTTGGCCAATATTGTCCGGCCGTGGCCGAATACAACATGTTTCCCCAAAATACCTTAGTCCAAAAGTATCGTGATTCGGGCACAAAACAGCCCGCGGCGGTTGCCACGGGCTGCAATGTGTTTCAAGCTGCGAAGGATTCGAGCTCTACTTCATGCTAAGAAAATTTAGCGTGAGTAGAATTCAACAACCAGCTGCTCTTCACAGGTTACGGGAACCTCAACACGCTTGGGGCGGCGCACCAGGCGAGCCTGCAGGCTCTCCAGCTTGACGTCCAAGTACGCGGGGACCGCGGGGAGCACGTCGCGGTGGGCGCCGGCTGCAGCGAGCTGCAAGGGAACCATGGTCTGGCTGCGCGGGTGCACGTGGATCAGCTGACCCTCAGCAACGCGGAACGACGGGCGGTCCACGCGGGCGCCGTCAACCATGATGTGGCGGTGAACAACCAGCTGGCGAGCCTGGGCCGTGGTGCGGGCGAAGCCTGCACGCAGAACCAAAGCATCCAAACGGCTTTCCAAGATTTCAACCAGGTTCTCACCGGTCATGCCCTTGGTGTGCTTGGCTTCTTCGAAGGCACGGGTCATCTGTGCTTCGCGGATGCCGTACTGGGCGCGCAGACGCTGCTTTTCGCGCAGACGTACAGCGTAGTCACTGTCCTGCTTCTTGCGGGCGCGTCCATGCTCACCGGGGCCGTACGGGCGGCGTTCCAGGTACTTGGCTGCCTTGGGAGTCAGAGCAATGCCGAGGGACCGCGAAAGGCGGGCCTGACGGCGGGCACGTGTGTTGTTAGCCACTTGTGTCCTTCCAATAGGTGCAATAAGTGTTGTCTCTGGCCTCCATTGTGGAGAGCTGGGGCTATTGCAACCCGTCGCTACAGCACCTGGGCATGGACAACAAGATCCTTGTTAGCACAGCAAATACGCGGCAAAATGCCGCCCAGTGCGTGCTTGGATGTTGTGCATGGAGCCAGAGCTTGCCAGTGCGGGTTCAACTCTACCACTTGCAAGCACTCGAGCAGCAGCGCGCCGCTGCCTACTACCGAGGAGGGTGCCAAATCTGAGCCACCAACTCTGCAGGCCCGGTTCATCCTGCGCCGTCACCCCTTCTTGGGTTCTGTTCCGCGAATAATCTCCCGCAGCCGGGCTAGGCGTGGACCCAGGTCCCGTTCGTGCCCATTGGCTGTAGGCGTGTAATAGTTCCGTCCCACCAGGTCATCCGGCGGGTATTGCTGGGTGGCAATGGAGTGCGGTGAATCGTGGGAGTAGATGTAACCCTTGCCGTGGCCAAGCCCGGCCGATCCGGCATAGTGGGCATCTCGCAGCGGCGCCGGAACGGTGGAGCCCCTACCGGCTCGAACATCGGCAATGGCGGCGTTGATGCCGTTATAGGCAGCGTTGGACTTCGGCGCGGTAGCCACATGCACTACAGCCTCGGCCAGGATGATCCGAGCCTCCGGCATACCAATCAGTGCCACGGCTTGGGCTGCCGCAACAGCCGTTTGTAGCGCTGTTGGATCGGCCATGCCCACATCTTCGGCGGCGGAGATCATGATGCGCCGGCCAATGAAACGCGGGTCCTCCCCTGCCTCCAGCATGCGTGCCAGGTAGTGCAGCGCAGCGTCTACATCGGAACCCCGGATGGACTTAATGAAGGCGCTGATGATGTCATAGTGCTGATCCCCTGCCCTGTCATAGCGCACGGCTGCAGCATCTATGGCGCGCTCAGCAATGGCCAGGTTAATCTCCACCGGGGCGTCTTGGCCCTGCTCAGCACCAGCGCCCGCACCAGCACCTGCACCAGCACCCTCTGCGTCTTCAGAGAGGGCCACCCCTGCGGCGGCTTCCAAAGTGGTCAACGCCCTGCGGGCATCGCCAGCCGCAAGCCGCACCAGGTGATCCAGTGCCTCATCCGTCACGGTCACAAGAGAGTCCAGACCGCGCGGATCAATGATGGCCCGCTCCAACAGGCCTTGGATGTCCGCATTTGTTAGAGGCTGCAGGGTCAGCAAGATGGAACGTGAGAGCAGCGGCGCCACCACGGAGAACGACGGGTTTTCGGTAGTGGCCGCAATCAACACGACCCACCGGTTCTCCACCCCAGGCAGCAGGGCATCCTGCTGCGCCTTATTGAAGCGGTGAATTTCATCCAAGAACAATACAGTGGTGCGCCCGTGCAGATCCCTGTCGGTCAGCGCCTGGTCCATGACCCGGCGCACATCCTTAACCCCGGCGGTGATGGCGGAAAGTTCCACAAACTTCCGTCCCGGTCCGCGGGCAATCACGTGTGCCAGCGTGGTCTTTCCCGTCCCGGGAGGCCCCCACAACATCACGGAGGCGGGCCCTGCCGCTCCCCCAGCGCTGCCACCAGCCGCCAACATTTGCAGTGGTGAGCCGGGGCCCAGCAGGTGCTTCTGGCCCACAACTTCTTCAAGGCTTCGCGGACGCATGCGCACGGCAAGGGGGCTGCGTGGGCGCGATCCGTCCCCCGCTGACCCGCTCGAGGCGAGGGAATCGTCGTCGTCCGTGTCATCGTCGCCATGCAGCGCGCTAAAAAGGTCACTCACCCCTCTAGGCTATCGCCCGGTAGTCTGGCAGCGTGAACCCTGCCCAACGCACCACCTATGTCCCCGCTAGCCGCCTGATGGGTTGGCTGGAGCGCTTTTCCGGCGCGCACGGTGGACAGGATTCCCTACAAGACACTGACGACGGCGTGATGTTGCGTATGCGCGACGGCGCCACCGCAACGTTGGCAGCACCCTGGCCGGCCGAGGGACGGCCCGGGCGCGGTACCAACATTCTCGAAAGACTGGTGTCCGTGACCGCCCAGGAGCGCAGCTACGGCATTTTGTTGCTCCGGCGTGGCGGTTTTGCTGTTGGGGTGGCCAAAGCGGGAAAATTGGTGGCACACAAAGTGGGCAGTGCCTCTGGCCGGTCTCGTGGCACTGACCCGGCTGCTGCCGTAATCGAACGCGCCTCGCAGGAAGCCAGCCGCCTTTTTGCCGGGGCAGCCTTTGAATACTTGGGCACTGGCGGCGACAGGCAACTGGTTGACTCTGTCCTCTCGGTTCCGGCCCTGCGTAGGTACGCGGACACTACCCGTCTGGCGCCTATTCCTGTCCAGGAACTGAAAATGGATGCGTTGATGCGTGCAGCGGCGGATTTTGCTTCCGTTCGCATTCACATTACGGATGTGCACAAGTAGTGCCCGCAGCCTGGGACCCGACACCTGAGGGTGACCCCGGCGCACTGCACGGGTATTGTGTCAGGTATCTCTCCTGCACGGAGAGGTACCACAGGATTTAGGGGTTAGAAAATGTCCAATGATCCAGTGCTGCCTCCTGAAGAGGGCACATCCCAATACATCGATCCGGAGCGTTCCATCGTGCCGGAGCATGAGCCAGAGGCGGCCGCCATTCCTACGCCGGCCACAGCCAACCAGAGCTCTAAGGTGGTTCCCACCAAAAGTCCCAAGAACCCACCAGTAACGCGAGCCGGCATGGTGTGGGCCGCTGTCATCGCCGGATTGCTACTGCTGGTTGTGCTCATCATCTTTATCCTGCAAAACGACGCAAGGGTGACTGTGAATTTCTTTGGCGCCTCCGGTGAGCTTTCCCTGGGCATGGCATTGTTCATTGCCGCGGTAGGAGGCGGGATACTGGTAGCGATTGCTGCAGCGGTGCGAATCCTGCAGCTGAGAAATCAACGCCGTCACCTAACAAACCGGCCGACAGCCCAACCGGGGCTCTCGGCCAGCGACCAGCCGGGGATCTAGGCACCCGGGTCTCCCGCACAGTGCAAGCGAGGCTCACTGCACTGACCTTCTACCTCAAGTTCCTGACATTTCTTGTTGGCCAGCAGCCAGTTCTCCCCGCGCCTCCTAAGTCCCTGCGCCTCCTGAGCTCCTAAGCTCCTAAGCTCCTGTTGGATCATCGGTTCGACCCCAAGTTTCCACGGCAGCGGAGTGCTGGCACGGAACTCTTGCCGCACATTTAGGCAAAAGAATGCCTGCCACCCCGCGAGTGGGGTGGCAGGCATTCTGGCGGTTGCTGGGGTTACTTGTCCCCGGCGCTTGCTTCGGGCTTGAAGTCCACGCCGGCTTCCTTGCGCTGCTGTGCCGTGATGGGCGCAGGGGCCTGGGTCAGCGGGTCGTAGCCGCCACCGGACTTCGGGAAAGCAATGACGTCGCGGATGGAGTCAACACCTGCCAGCAGGGACACGGCACGGTCCCAGCCAATGGCGATTCCACCGTGCGGCGGGGCACCGAACTTGAAGCCTTCCAGTAGGAAGCCGAACTTCTCTTCCGCTTCTTCGTTGCTCAGACCCATGACTTCAAAGACACGCTTCTGCACGTCGGAGCGGTGAATACGGATGGAACCGCCACCGATCTCGTTGCCGTTGCAGACAATGTCGTAAGCGTAGGCCAAGGCGCTTTCCGGATCCGTGTCAAAGGTGTCCAGGAACTCGGGCTTGGGCGAGGTGAACGCGTGGTGCACGGCGGTCCACTTGCCGGCGCCAACGGCGACGTCACCGGAGGCTACGGCGGCGGCGGCGGGCTCGAACATGGGCGCGTCAACGATCCAAACGAACGCCCAATCGGCCGGGTTGATCAGGCCTGTACGGTGGCCGATCTCAACACGGGCGGCACCCAGCAGTGCGCGGGAGGGGGAAACCTCGCCGGCGGCGAAGAAGATGGCGTCACCGGGCTTGGCACCCACGGCCTCGGCCAGGCCGGCACGCTCGGTGTCGGTCAGGTTCTTGGCTACGGGGCCGGTCAGCTCGCCCTCTTCCTTGAACAGGACGTAGGCCAGGCCCTTAGCACCGCGCTGCTTGGCCCATTCCTGCCAGGCGTCCAGCTGGCGGCGCGGCTGTGAGGCCCCGCCGGGCATGACAACGGCACCAACGTAAGGGGCCTTGAAGACGCCGAATTCGGTGTCCTTGAAGAACTCCGTCAAGTCAGTCAGTTCCAGGCCGAAGCGCAGATCAGGCTTGTCGGAGCCATAACGGGCCATGGCGTCGCGGTAGGTCATGCGCGCAATAGGCAGCGGAATTTCAACGTCAATCAGCTTCCACAGTGCCGAAACAATCTTCTCGCCCAGGGCGATGATGTCGTCCTGATCAACGAAGCTGGCCTCGATGTCCAGCTGGGTGAATTCCGGCTGGCGGTCCGCACGGAAGTCCTCATCGCGGTAGCAGCGGGCAATCTGGTAGTACTTTTCAAAGCCGCCCACCTGCAGGAGCTGCTTGAACAGCTGTGGGGACTGCGGCAGCGCATACCAGGAACCCGGGGCCAGACGTGCCGGCACCACAAAGTCGCGGGCACCTTCGGGGGTGGAACGCGTCAGTGTGGGTGTCTCAATTTCGGTGTAGCCCTGCTCGTGCAGCAAGTTACGGGCCACACGGTTCGCCTCTGAGCGCAGGCGCAGGTTGCGCTGCATGCCGGGGCGGCGCAGGTCCAGGTAACGGTGCTTCAGGCGCGCTTCCTCACCAACTTCAACATGCTCATCGACCTGGAACGGCAGGGGCGCTGCTTCGTTAAGTACCACGACCTCATCGGCCATGACTTCAATCTCACCGGTGGCGAGGGCCGGGTTTTCGTTGCCTTCGGGGCGGCGGGAGACCGTGCCGGTGATCTGCAACACGAACTCGTTGCGCAATGCATGGAAGATTTCTTCCTCCCGCACTACAATCTGGGCCACGCCCGAGGCGTCACGCAAATCCAAGAACGCCACTCCGCCGTGGTCGCGGCGGCGGGCTACCCAGCCCGAGAGGGTGACGGTTTGGCCAATATGTTCAGCCCGCAGGGAGCCCAGGTCATGTGTGCGCAGCACAGCATTCCTTTCAATGGTGGTGAACGGCCCATAATGTGGGCCCGCAAAAGAGTTTGATATGAAGTTTACCGTTGATCGCGACACCCTAGACCCGGTAGAGCGCTCCAAGGGAAATCGACCCGTGAGAAATGGCTGCTATGACGCTCCATAGCAGCCATTTCTCACGGATCGGTGGTGCGGTGGTGGTGCGGTGGTGCGGTGGTGGTGCGTGGTGCGTGGATCTCAGGGTTAGGCCTTGATGATCTGCGGTGTCAGATCCTCAACCGGTGGCATCCATACTGCGGGATCGGCCACCACTTGCTCGCCGGAGCGGATGTCCTTTACCTGGTGCTCCCCGGACTCGTCGGTGAACCAGACGTAGGGGATGCCTCGCTTGTCGGCGTACTTGATTTGTTTGCCAAATTTGTCAGCCTTGGCGGCAACCTCTGTGGAGATGCCTCGGGCGCGCAGCGCTGCCGCCACGTCCTGGGCTTCGCCCCAGCTGTCCTCATCACTCAAGGTGACTAGGACGGCGGTGGGCACGCTGCGTGAAGCCTTCGCGAACTCCTGGCTCAGGATGCGTGCCACCAGGCGGGTGACACCAATGGACAGGCCTACTCCGGGGAACTTGCGGTTGCCCTTGGAGGCCAAGGCGTCGTAGCGCCCGCCGGAGCAGATGGAACCAAGCTGTTCGTGGCCCACCAGCACCGTCTCGTAGACAGTTCCCGTGTAGTAATCCAGGCCGCGGGCAATGGAAAGATCAGCCACAACGGAACCGGGCGCGCTCTTGATTGCTGCAGCAATAACCTGTTCCAGCTCATCGAGGCCTTCTTCCATGAGCTCATCCGTGACGCCTAGGGCGCGGACGGCGGCAACAAAGGAGGTGTCCTCGGTGCGGATCGAGGCCAATGCCAGGGCCTTGGCGGCTTGCTCATCAGTGGCGCCAAGCTCATTTTTGAGCAACGTTGCAACAGCGTCAGCGCCGATCTTTTCCAGCTTGTCGATGCTGCGCAAAACTCCAGCTGTATCGGTGAGGCCAATGCCGCGGTAGAAACCCTCGGCAAGCTTGCGGTTGTTGATGCGCAATTTGAAGGCCGGGATGGGCAGCGCGGAGAGCGCTTCAGCAATCACCAGCGCAAGTTCCACGTCATAGCGGAACGGCAGTACGCCGTCGGCCACTACATCAATATCTGCTTGGGTGAACTCGCGGGCACGGCCCTCTTGGGGACGCTCACCACGCCACACCTTCTGGATCTGGTAGCGGCGGAACGGGAAGGAAAGGTAGCCGGCGTTTTCCACAACATAGCGGGCAAAGGGCACCGTCAAATCAAAGTGCAGGGCCAGCGCGTTGGGATCATCCTTGGAGGCAACGGCGGTGTTTCCGTCGTCGTCCTGCAGGCGGGAGAGCCCGTACACTTCCTTGTCGATTTCGCCTTTGCGCAGGAGGTGTCCCACGGTTTCCACGGCGCGAGTCTCAATCGAGCTGAAGCCGTGCAGCTCAAAAGTGCGGCGCAGGGTGTCCAGCACATGCGCCTCCACCAGCCGCTCCTCGGGAAGCCACTCGGGAAAACCGGACAAGGAGGCGTTGCGTGCCATGGGTGTTGCTCTCCTAACATGCGCCAGGCCCTGATTCAAGGGCAGGATCCGGCGGGCGGGTAATCGTCACGGTGTCACGAGTGCCATGTCACGCTCGCTGCTGAGCGGGCCTGACATGGGTAAGCTGACACCGGCTGCCATTTTATAAGATTTGGCAGCCCACCCCTAAACTTACCCGGATACGGGACGCCCGGGTGCACATACCCCTGACATTGAAGAAAGAGGCACCGTTGGCCAACAGCAACAAGTCCAGCCGTGAAGCAAAGGCTCGCGTGGCACGTATGGAGGCGAACCAGGCCCAGCACAAGGACCAGCTCCAACGACGCAAGCGAGATAACCTCATTGCCTTTATTGCCATTGGCGCCTCCTTGGTTCTGGCCACGGTGCTGGCACTGACGGCCTTTTCCCCCAAGACGGACGACGGCGTTGACGGCGCAGGTGCGCAGGCTCCCGTCAGCACTCCTTCGGCTCAGGCAACCACGAACCCCACGGAACCCACCGATGCTGCCACTGACGCTGCGCCGGTGGAAACGAACAGCCCCACCGTGCCCAAGGCAGATACTGCCCGGGGCAAGACGTTCACTGGCACGCTGACGCTGAACGGCAAGCCCATGGGTGTGGAATTGGATGGCAGCAAGGCTCCTCAAGCTGCGGCGGTGTTCAAATCGTTGGCTGACTCCGGCTTTATGACGGGAAAAACTTGCCACCGTCTGACCAATGCACCCGACTTTGGGCTCATCCAGTGTGGTTCACTCAAGGGTGATGGTGCCGGCGATCCCAGCTACCAGTGGGGCCCTGTGGAGAACACTCCTGCGGATGGTGTGTACCCGGCCGGGACCATCGCTGTGGCCCGCGCCAACACCACGTACTCCAACGGCACGCAGTTCTTCATCACCTATGAGGACACTAATCTTCCTCAGGGCGACGGCGGCTACACCATTGTTGGAAAGGTCACCAGCGGCCTTGATGTGCTCACAGCCATCGCCAAGGACGGGATAGCTGGCGGGGCAACCGACGGTGCGCCCAAGACCAAGGTGACGATAGACTCGTTCAAGCTCAACTAATTTTTATCAGGCCTTCCCTGATGCGGCACAACCGTGCACATGAGGGAAACGCACCACAGCGATTCTGGTCAGGCACGTTTGGCGTACCTGATAGTTTCCATCAAGCGAAAGACTTTTAGCGGTGACACACAGTCAAGAATCCGACGAAACACTTGCCTCCACAACAGAGGCTCCCGTAACGGAGAGCAGCCCTGTCGAAAGCACGACGGCGGCCACCCCCGCCGCCCCGGCACCGGCCTCCGTTCCAGCTGCTGCGCCTTCACCAGCCGCCTTTGCAGCCCGTCCCAAAGTTCCGGCGCCCGCCGCCGTTCCTGCTCCCGTTGCGGCACCGGCTGCGCCTGCCATCAACTTGATCGAGGCCGCCAAGTTTGGCCGGGCCGAAGAAGACGGTCACGTCTTCTTGCTCCTCGCTGGTGAAGAGTTCCCGGTTGGCCAGTACCCCGGAGCCAGCAAGGACGAGGCGCTGAGCTACTTTGTGCGCAAGTTTGATGACATTCTGGCCCAGGTCACTTTGCTCGAACAGCGTGTTGAGGCCAAGGCCCCCACCACAGACATGAACAAGACTGTCAGCCATGTGCGTGAACAGCTCGGTGAGCGTAACTCCGTGGGGGACGTCAACGCGGCACTGGCCCGTCTGGCAACCCTGGAAGAGAACATCAAGGCTCTCTCCGCTGCGGAGAGGACCGCCCACGAATCGGCCCGTGCCGTGGAGCTTGCCTCCCGTGAAGCAATTGTGGCTGAGGCAGAAACCATTTCCGCCGAGGACCCCACCACTATCCAGTGGAAGATCAGCAGCGCACGCATGAACGAGCTCTTTGAGTCTTGGAAAGCAGCGCAGAAGAACGGGATGCGTTTAGGCCGGGCCACGGAAGAAGGCCTGTGGAAGCGTTTCCGCAGCGCCCGGACCGTGTTCGATCGCCACCGCCGCGCCTACTTCTCGCAGCTGGATAACACCAACGCCGCCGCCAAGAGCGCCAAGGAATCACTGATTGCTGAGGCTGAGGAGCTCGCTACCTCCACCGATTGGGGCTATGCAGCCGGCGAATACCGCCGCCTCATGGACCAGTGGAAGGGCTCCCCCCGGGCCAGCCGCAAGGACGATGACGCTCTGTGGGCACGCTTCCGCGGGGCACAGGATAAGTTCTTCGCTGCACGTCAGTCCGCCAACAACGCTCTTGATGAAGAGTTCGGTGCCAACCTGATCGTCAAGGAAGCTCTCCTTGTTGAAGCTGGCGCCCTGCTGCCCATCAAGGACCTCAACGCCGCGAAGAAGTCCCTGCAATCCATCCGCGACCGCTGGGAAGAAGCCGGCAAGGTGCCGCGCAACGACATGCAGCGTGTGGAGGCAGGTCTGCGCAAGGTGGAGGACGCCGTGCGTTCCGCTGAAGACGACAACTGGCGCCGTAGCGATCCTGAAGCCAAGGCCCGCACCAGCAGCGCCCTGAGCCAGCTGGAAGCCACCATTGCCGGTTTGAAGGAAGATCTGCTCAGCGCCGAGAAGGCAGGGGATGCCCGCAAGGTCGCCAAGGCCACCGAGGCACTGGCAGCCCGCGAGCTGTGGCTGGAACAAATCCAGAAGGCAGCCCAGGATTTCTCCTGAACAGTTAACACGACAGAGACCTTCTGCCACTAGTTGAGCTAAGTTATCAGGCCTCCGGGCCGGGTTGTCCACAACCCGGCCCGGAGGCCTTTTTCTTCGCCCGCCAGCAGGGCAGGCTGGGATGATGAGAAGCCACGCAACTCCGCCAGAGGGCCCAACGGCTGTTCCGCTTCTGGCGCCGGGTACACAGTTCACTGCCTCCGAACTGTCCGCCATGACCCTGGATGGGGTGATCTGTCACGTCTTTGGCCAAATTTTTAGGCCCTCCTCCTTGCCCGAAACCCCCACTGTCCGTGCCGCCGCGCTGGCTCTTGCCGTCCCGGCGCACCTCAGTCACCGGGCGGTGCTGGGACAATTGAGCGCTGCATGGGTGCACGGCTGCGCACCCCTGCCTGAGGTGATCTCCCTGCTGGTGGCCAATGACGGCAACAGCGTCTCCTTGCCACGGAGCAGTGGCGCCAGCATTCGCCAGGTCAGTTTGGCTGTACAGGAGGTGATGGTGTTAGGTGGTACACCCGTCACGCGCCCGCTGCGCACTGCGGTAGACGTGGCCCGAAGCGCCCCCGAGTTGCTGGCCAGAACCGTGCTGCAAACCATGGCGGAGCAACCCTTGTTGGACTGTTCACTCGAGCGCCTCCTTTGCGCCATTCAAGCTGCACCTCACGTCCCTGGGAAAATCAGGGCACAGGAACTTGTGCAAGCCATGATGGGGCATCCGCCAGCTATCGGGGGCACTGGCTAGGGAGTCATTGATACTTGGGCCTCACGTGTCCCAGCCTCGGCCTCATGGACGCCGGACTGCTGCTCGCGGCGGCAGCAGCAGCGCGAACAGGGGTGCCGACCTCGCGCGTATTCTCCATACTGATGGCAGCTATCAGACCAGCGGCGGGACCGTCTTGGATGCGGAGGCCCTCACGGCCCCGTTCCAACAACGTCTGGGACTGTAGAAGGCCCTAGGCACGGCGGTGCGAGCCGGTGGCCCGGTAGACGTCAAACACCCCGTCAATGCGACGCACCGTATTCAACACATGATCCAGGTACTTGGGGTCACCCATTTCGAACGCGAACTTGGACAGCGCCACACGGTTGGTGCTGGTGTTGACACTGGCCGCCAAAATATTGACATGACACTCAGATAAAACCCTAGTCACATCCGAGAGCAGGCTCTTGCGGTCCAGGGCCTCCACCTGAATTTCCACAAGGAAGACACCCGATTGTGTGGGCGCCCAGTCAACGTCCACCAGCTTCCCGGGCTCGTTCTGCAGATGCAGGAGATTGGGGCAGTCCTGCCGGTGTACCGATATGCCCGAACCCTTCGTAACAAACCCTGAGATGGGATCCGGCGGAACGGGTGTGCAACACCTGGCCAGCTTCACCAAAACATCATCAACGCCGTGCACAATGACACCGGAGCTTGAGACACGTGAACGGGTGTTGGAGACATGATTTTTAACCGGTGGTGCCGCGTCTTCAATATCAACCAAGCCCATGGCCTCGCGCAGACGCTCCACAACTGACTGTGCCGAGGTGTGTCCATCACCCACCGCAGCGTAGAGTCCGGCAATGTCTTGATAATGGAAGTGCTCGGTGACGGCCATGAGGGAATCATGGGTCATCATTTTCTGCAACGGCAGGTTTTGCTTGCGCATGGCCTTGGCGAGAAGTTCCTTACCCTTCTCAATGGACTCGTCTCGCCGTTCCTTGCTGAACCACTGACGGATCTTATTACGTGCCCGCGGGCTCTTGACGAAGTTTTGCCAGTCTTGGCTGGGTCCGGCACCTTCGGCCTTGTTGGTGAAGATCTCCACCGTGTCACTGTTGGAAAGTTCACTGTTGAGGGGCACCAGCTTGCCGTTGACCCGGGCACCAATGGTTCGGTGCCCTACTTCCGTGTGAACAGAGTAGGCGAAGTCCACCGGGGTTGCCCCGGCCGGCAGCGCCACAACCTTGCCCTTGGGGGTGAAGACGTAGACTTCCTTTGCGTTCATTTCAAAGCGCATCGAATCCATAAACTCGCCCGGATCCGCTGTTTCACGCTGCCAGTCCATGAGCGAGCGCAACCACGTCATGTCATCTTGATTGGTGGCGGCCGGGACCTTACTGCCACTTTTGTACATCCAGTGCGCAGCCACACCATACTCGGCACGCTGGTGCATTTCTCTGGTGCGGATTTGAATCTCAACCAGTTTGCCGCCAGGACCCAGCACCGTGGTGTGAAGGGATTGATACATGTTGAATTTGGGCAGCGCAATGTAATCCTTGAAACGCCCTACCAGCGGTGTCCAGAGGGAGTGTACCTCGCCTAACATGGCGTAGCAGTCTCCCACGGTGTCCACGATGACGCGGACCCCGATCAGGTCATTAATGTCATCAAAGTCTTTGTTGCGGACCACCATTTTTTGGTAAATGGAGTAATAGTGTTTTGGCCGGCCGCTGATTTCACCCTTGATCTTGGACACGCGCAAGACTTCTAAGAGTTCACGGCGGATCAGACTCAACTGCTTCTCCCGCTCCGGTGAGCGGTCCTGCACCAGCCGGACAATTTCCTCATACACCTTCGGGTACAAGGCGGCGAAGGAAAGTTCTTCCAATTCCCACTTCATGGCGTTCATGCCGAGGCGGTGAGCCAGGGGGGCAAAAATGTCCAGCGTCTCCCGAGCCTTTTTACTCGATGACTGGGCTGAGACAAACCGCCACGTGCGGGCGTTGTGGAGCCTGTCAGCGAGCTTAATGACCAGAACACGGATGTCCTTGGACATGGCGATGACCATTTTCCGCAAGGTCTCAGCCTGAGCGGCCTCACCGTAGTCCACCTTGTCCAATTTGGTGACGCCGTCTACCAATAAGGTGATTTCCTTGCCGAAGTCCCGCTCCAGTTCGGCAAGCGTATAGGGGGTGTCCTCAACCGTGTCATGCAGTAGCGCAGCAGCCAGGGTGCTGCCGCTCAAACCCATTTCCGCAAGGATGGTTGCCACAGCCACGGGGTGGGTGATGTAGGGGTCGCCACTTTTGCGTTTTTGGCCCTCGTGGTATTTTTCTGCCACCGAAAAGGCGCGCTGAATTAGATCGAGGTCTTCCTTGGGATTCTTGGCACGCACAATGCGAAGCAAGGGTTCCAGGATGGGTGCGTAGCTTTCCGCTGACCACCCGGTCAGGCGTGCCAGACGGGACCTGGTGCGTTCACGGCGACCAGGAAAAGTGGAGCGACTATTTGCTGGCCGAGGTTCAGAACCCTCCGTGGCGGACGCAGCTTGCTCGCCCGAACCAGTTACCAGCTCATGCGAGGGTGATTCTTCGTTCAACGCATTGCCTCCCTCACACATGTAGCTTCTGTGCGCCCCCAAGGCGGGGCATTAACCCATTCTAAGGTGCCCGCAGAGCAATGTTGACCAAAACAGGGCCGGGACCGAAGGCGTACCATTCGGTCCCGGCCCTGTGAGGATGCCGGAGGCGGTAGTGCTGTGAACCTTAGGTGGTAGCGGTCACTGCAACAGCTTCGTTGGCACGGCGCTGCTGAACTTTCTTGGCCTGTTTGGCCAGTTCCGGTTCACGCTCACGAAGCCATGAGTACAACGGAGCTGCCACGAAGATGGTGGAGAAGGTACTGACAATAATTCCGATGAACAGGGCCAGTGAAAGATCCTGCAATGTTCCTGCACCCAGGAGCAGTGCACCAATGAACAAGATGGAGCCAACCGGCAACACTGCCACCATCATGGTGTTGATAGAGCGCACCAAGGTCTGATTCACCGCGAGGTTAACCTCCTCGGCAAAGGTCCGGCGCACGGATTTAGAAATGTCCGCCGTATTTTCTCGAATCTTGTCAAAGACCACCACTGTGTCATAGAGCGAATAGCTCAAAATGGTGAGGAATCCGATGATGGCTGACGGTGTCACCTCAAATCCTGAGGCTCCGTAGATACCGGCCGTGACCACCATAACCACCAGCATGCCAACAATGGCCGCAATGGACATCCGCCAGGTGCGGAAGTACAGGGCCATCAAGACGGTGGCCAAGAGTACGAACACAATGAAACCAATGACTGCCTGGCGTGAGACATCCTGTCCCCAGCTAGGGCCCACAAAGGTTGAAGTAATGTGGTCCTCCGTGACACCATAGGCGGTCTTTAAGGCGTCCTTGACGGCGATGGTCTGATCATCGCTTAGCCTGTCGGTTTGCACCTGCATGGTGTCGCCAGCAATGTTGGTCACCACGGCTGCTGTGCCAGGAACGGCCTCGGCAACAGCTTTTTCACCAATGGCAACATCCGTGTGGGCAACAGCAGAAACCGTGAACTGGGAACCGCCACGGAACTCAATACCAAAGTTGAAACCGCCGCCAAGCAGTGGGATCAGAATGGAAAGCAGAATGGCGACTCCGGCGATGCTGAACCAAATCTTGCGCTTGCCAATGAACTCGTAGGACCGTTCACCGGTATACAGTTCATTGCCGAAAGTGGCGAAACTCTTCATTATTTGCTCTCCTTCGAGTCGCTGGAACCGGATTCGGCGGCTCCGGCGCCCCCGCTGCCAACCATTTGGGCTTCCTTGGCAGCTAACCGCCGCTCAGCGATGGTTTGGCGACGTTCGGCCTCTCCTGCTGCACGGACATTCTTGCCCTTGGCAACGGCTGCGCTTTCCTCGGGTGTGCGGAAGCGGCCGGCTCCGCGGTATAGCGGAATGGCGCCAAGCTGCTTCGGGTCAAGACCTGAGAAGTGGTGGCCTTCCCCGAAGAACTTGGTACGTGCCAGCAACTGCAGGGTGGGGTGGGTGAACATGAAGACCACAATGAGGTCAGCTACTGCCGTGAGGCCAAGGGTGAAGGCGAAGCCCTTCACACTGCCTACGGAGACGAAGTACAACACCAGTGATGCCAAAATATTGACGGCCTTGGAGGCAAGGATGGTGCGCCTGGCACGTTCCCAACCGTTCTCCACGGCCGCAACCAGGCCCCGTCCGTCCCGCAATTCATCCCTGACGCGTTCAAAGTACACGATGAACGAGTCAGCGGTCTGACCGATGGCCACGATAATGCCCGCCACACCTGCCAGCGAGAGCCGGTAGTTTTCCGCCCAGCCCAGCAAAATGATGGCCAGGTACGTGATAACACCGGCAATGACTAGGGAGAAGATTGTGACAAAGCCCAGTGCACGGTATTGGAACAAGGAGTAGATGACAACGAGTCCAAGACCAATCAAACCTGCCAAAAGGCCCATTTCCAACTGCTGCAGACCAAGAGTTGCGGAGATCTGGATTTCGCTTTGAATCTCAAAGCTGATCGGCAATGAACCAAACTTCAGCTGATCCGCCAGCGCCTTGGCACTTGTCTCGGTGAAGTTGCCGGTGATGGAGGACTGGCCGTCGGTGATAACAGCCATGGATGAAGGTGCTGAAATGACACTGTCATCCAAGACGATGGCAAAACGGGCCTGCGGGTCATCCGGGTTGGCCAAGTACTTTGTGTGCAAGCGTTGCGTCACGGTCTTGAATGCTGCGGCACCTTCAGGCTTTTCCAAGGTCAGCTGCACCGACCACTCATTGGTGGTGGCACCCTGTGCGCCAGCTTGCAGGCCATAGGAGGCGGTTTTGATCCACTTGCCCGGAATCTCCACCGGCCCAAGGATGTATTTGATGCCGGAGTCCGGCTCACAGCTGATCAAAGGCTTGGCTGGATCCGACGTTGTGGGCCGCTCGGTCAGCGGCGGAATGCAGCTGGTAGCCTCAAATTCCTTCATGAGGGCAGCATCAACCCAGTTGGGATCGCTGGCGTTCAACGGCGCAGCAGTCGGCACGGGGAGCTTGTCCGCCGGAGTCCGCTCTGCTTCCGGAACGGCACCGCTAGGAACCTGGGTGGCCGCAATGACGGGGCGGAAGTTCATGTTGGCCGAAGCCTTGATGAGGTTGCGTTCCTCGTCGGTAGGCTTGCCTGGCATGCTCACAACAACGTTACTGCCGCCCTCAGTGGAGATCTGGGCTTCGGAGACACCAGAACCGTCCACACGCTGACGAATAATGGACACAGCTTGGTCCAGTTGTTCAGAGGTAATACTGCCCGCTCCTTCAACCTTGGGCGCCAGAATCATCTGGGTGCCACCTTCAAGGTCTAGGCCAAGCTTTGGCGCCCAAGTGGCGGCGCCAGAAAGCACACCAGCACCTACTGCCAGGGTGCATGCAATAATGAGCGCCGCGAGCCACAGAAGAGTTCTGCGGGCCGTGGACGCCGGACCTGTTCGTGCCATCAAGGGATCCTTCTATTGGTCACGGGATTGTGAACATGGCAATGCTGCTGCATCTGGACCATACGTAGACGCAGCAGCTGCCAACCCGGATAAGGCTAGTTGTCTTTGTTGTTGTCTTTGTTCAAGCGCTCAAGGGTTTCATCAACGGACTCCCCTGCATCAGGGGCCTTATCAAGGTTCAAAGTCAGCGATGAGGCATCGTTGGGCACGGTAGCGCTGATGTCTTCAGCGCCCTGGGGCTCAATGATCTTGGCAACCGTCTGGCTGTGCACAGTGGCTGTGGTGCCGGGAGAAATCTCGAGGATGATCTGATTCTCTTCCTCATCAATGGCCAGGACCTTGCCGAAGAGACCAAAGTTGGTCATGATCTCAACGCCGGGCGCCAGCTTTGAGCGCTTTTCTGCCGCGGCTGCCTTGGTCTT
The DNA here is from genome assembly GCF_032458965.1 of Arthrobacter sp. lap29. Classification (NCBI taxonomy): domain Bacteria; kingdom Bacillati; phylum Actinomycetota; class Actinomycetes; order Micrococcales; family Micrococcaceae; genus Arthrobacter; species Arthrobacter sp. lap29. The sequence continues at coordinate 274,119 of NZ_JAUCEK010000002.1, read as the reverse complement.
CTTTTGCTTGCGCATCATCATGATGATGAGCAGGCCAAACATGGCGAACAAGACTAGTGTCATCGGGTCCATGAGAACCCCCTGAGGGCGAAGTTGTTGGCCAAAACACTACTGAGAGACACAGCTGAGGTTCCATTCGTTAGGAAAAAATTTCAGGCCCGGCTACGGCGCAAACGTGCCGGACGTCATACCAGTGTAGAGGGTAAAGCTGAACGTAGGATGATAAACCACCCGCAATAGCCAGAAATTACACGCACGAACCCGAAATGGGCCGGGAACCACGCAGCCGGGACCGTTTTGGGCCCACGGGCAACGCCAAGGTAGGCGTTCAGCCTTCTCGTGGCTCTTCTTCGAAGGGAAGCATAGCGGCGGCAACCGCGTTGCCCGGCATTTTCAAACCGAGGTGCTCCCAGGCGGCGGGCAGAGCTATGCGGCCACGTGGGGTGCGTCCCAAAAGTCCTTCCCGTACCAGGAAGGGTTCAGCCACCGTCTCCACAGTTTCCGGCTCCTCCCCTACGGCAATGGCCAAGGTGGATAGCCCCACGGGTCCACCATTGAATTTGTTGACCAACGCTTGCAGCACGGATCTATCCAGCCGGTCCAACCCGCGGGCATCAACTTCATACATATCCAAGGCCGCAGAGGCCGTGCGGGCGTCAATGGATTCAATGCCGTGAACCAGAGCCCAGTCCCGCACCCGGCGCAGAAGCCTGTTGGCAATGCGGGGAGTGCCGCGGGAACGTCCGGCAATCTCCGAAAATCCTGCGCTGGTGAGCCGCAGGTCCAACATGCCGGCGGAGCGGCGCAGCACTAGCTCCAGTTCCGCCACCGAATAGAACTCCAAATGGCCCGTAAAACCGAAACGGTCACGCAACGGTCCAGGCAGCAGCCCGGCCCGTGTGGTTGCACCGACCAAGGTGAAGGAGGGCAGTTCCAACGGGATGGCAGTGGCTCCGGCGCCCTTGCCAACAATGATGTCAACCCGGAAGTCCTCCATGGCCATGTACAGCATTTCCTCGGCTGGACGTGACATGCGGTGGATTTCATCCAGGAACAGCACCTCGCCCTCGGTGAGTGAGGAAAGAATGGCTGCGAGGTCGCCAGCGTGCTGAATGGCCGGACCTGAGCTGATCCGCAAAGGAGCGTTCATTTCTGCAGCGACGATCATGGCCAACGTGGTTTTACCCAGTCCGGGCGGGCCCGACATCAGCACGTGATCAGCACTGCGGCCCCGGATTTTGGAGGCTGCCAGCACCAGTCCCAGCTGCTTGCGGACCCGCTCCTGGCCAACAAAATCATCAAGGTTCTTGGGCCGCAGGGCCGCTTCGAGCTCTCGCTCTTCGGGCTCAGCAACGGGCCCGGCCAGTTCACTCGCGGTGTTGCGGGCTAACCCACCGCTCCCCGCTGAACCGCTGCTCCCCCCTGAGCCGCTGTTGCCGATGCTGATCTGCCCCGGCAACAACGGAATTGACTCTTCGTTGGCTGACATTCTTAGCGCACACCGCCCTTGCCCCTAGTGTTGTCCTGGCCGAGCCTGCGCAGCGTGGCACGGAGAACGGCGGGCACATTGGCGCCTTCAGCGAGTTCGGGCTCTGCCGTCACGGCGGCATCGATGGCTTTGAGGGCGTCCCTTTCATTCCAGCCCAGGCTGGTCATGGCAGCCACCACTTGATCCTTCCACTCCATGGCCGGAGCAGCCACGGTGGCGGACACAGCCTCCCCCGTCGGTTTTAGTTTGCCCTTGAGTTCAAGGACAATACGTCCGGCAACCTTGGGGCCTACTCCGGGAACCTTGGTGAAGACCTTGCCGTCACCGGCATCAACTCCCAAGCGAATACTTTCAGGCTCAAGGACGGCTAGGATCGCTAGCGCCAGCCGCGGCCCAATGCCGCTAACGCTCAGGAGCGTGTCAAAGACCTCTCGTTCGCCCACGTCGGCAAATCCATAGAGAGTCATGGAGTCCTCACGCACAATCATTGCTGTTGTGAGGCTCGCTTCCTCTCCTTGGACCAAGGCCCCCAGGGTCTTGGGTGTGGCATGCACCAGCATGCCCACGCCATTGACGTCAATGACTACCTGGGACAGCGAAAGCGCAGCCACCGGCCCGCGGACAAAACTGATCATTGCAACTGCTCCTGACAAATTCCAAGGTTGGGCTGCTTTAGCTTAAGCCCAGTGTAATCGAACATACGTACTAGCAACTAGTGCCAGGTTGCCCCCGGCGCTTCCTTGTTCTTGGTGACCTTCGATTTCCGTTCGGCTTCGCGCCAAAGCTGCTGGGCCGCCGTCGTACTTTGGCTGCCGCTGGCAAAAGAGGCACCGCTGCGCCACGCATGGGCAATCGCCAACGCCAGGGCATCCGCGGCATCAGCCGGGCGCGGCGGCTCGTCCAGTCGCAGCAGCCGGGTGACCATGGCGGTGACGTTTGCTTTGTCAGCGCGACCATTGCCCGTCACCGCAGCTTTAACCTCCGACGGCGTGTGCATGGCTACGGGGATTCCTCGCCGGGCGGCCGCAACCATGACAACCCCTGACACTTGGGCCACGCCCATCACGGTGCTGAGGTTGGTTTGGGCGAAGACCCGTTCAATGGCCAAGACATCGGGTTTAAACGCGTCCAGCCACTGGTCCACCGCTTCCGCAATGACCAGCAGCCGGGCTTCCAGGCTTAATTCATGCGAGCTGCCCACCACCCCCACGCCTACAAGGGTGGCTTGGCGGCTGGCAGCGACGTCAACAACGCCGAGCCCGCACCGGGTCAAGCCCGGATCCACTCCTAGGACACGCAGGTCCTAGTCCTCCTCGAGAGCCGCAAGAACGTCCGCGCTCATGTCTGCATTGGAGTAAATGTTCTGGACGTCATCAAGGTCTTCGAGCGCCTCGTAGAGCTTCATGAACTTGCGGGCATTCTCAACGTCGAGCTCAACCTGCATGGATGGGACAAAACCTGCCTCATCGCTCTCGTACTCAATGCCGGCCTCAGTCAACGCGGCACGGATGGCGGGCAGGTCCTGGGGGTCGGAGATGATTTCAAAGCTTTCGCCCTCATCCTTAACCTCTTCGGCGCCGGCTTCCAGCACGGCCATGAGCAGGTCATCTTCGGTGAGCCCGTTCTTCGGCAAGCCCACAATGCCCTTGCGGGTGAACATGTAGGCCACCGAGCCGGGGTCCCCCATGTTCCCGCCGTTACGGCCAACGGCCAGGCGAACCTCGGAGGCTGCCCGGTTCTTGTTATCTGTGAGACATTCGATCAAAATGGCCGTGCCCTGCGGGCCGTACCCTTCATACATGATGGTCTGGTAGTCAACGGCGTCACCGAGCAGGCCCGCTCCGCGCTTGATGGCGCGATCAATGTTATCTGCAGGTACCGAAGTCTTCTTGGCCTTGGTGACAGCCAATTCCAGGCCAGGGTTACCGGCGAGGTCCGGCCCACCGCCACGTGCAGCAACTTCAATGTTCTTGATGAGCTTGGCAAACGATTTAGCGCGGCGGCTATCAAGAATGGCCTTCTTGTGCTTGGTTGTTGCCCATTTGGAGTGGCCTGACATAGTTACGCTTCTCCTCTAATCATTCGAATAAACAGTTCATGGATGCGGCGCTCCCCTGTCACTTCCGGATGGAAGGAGGTAGCCAGCAAATGCCGCGAACGAACGGCGACAGCACGAACTTCAAAATCAATCCTATCGTTTTGCCCGGCTTCTGGCAGTTTCACGCTCGCAAGCACCTGCACACCAGCCCCAACACGCTCTACCCAGGGAGCCCTGATGAACACCGCATGCAGGGGTGTTTCGGCCTGCCCTGCCGGTGCCAAAGCCGTGAAATCGAGCTCCGTTTCAAAGGAGTCCACTTGACGGCCGAACGCATTGCGCCGCACCGTGACATCCAGGCCGCCAAGGGTTTGCTGCGGGTTCCCGGCCAAATCGGTGGCCGGATCCGCAATTTCATTGGCCAGGAGGATCATCCCGGCGCAGCTGCCATAGACGGGCAGACCAGCCTGGATGCGTTCGCGCAAAGGCTCCCGCAGCCCAAAAATCCGGCTGAGTTTGTCCATGGTGGTGGACTCGCCGCCGGGAATAATGAGACCGTCCACGGCGGCCAGCTCACTTGGGCGGCGCACCGAGACGGCAGTGGCACCACAGTCCGCCAACGCCTTGAGATGTTCACGCACGTCACCTTGAAGCGCCAGGACACCGATCTTGAGGCCCTTACCGGGCGTGATTGCGGAGTTAAAATTCACACTTACATCATAAGTGGGCGCTATCTCACACAGATAACTTCCGTTACTCGCCGAGCGCGGTGGGCCGCGAGCGTGCCGCAAGCAAGTAGCATTGTCGGCAGGACTGACGTACTAAAGATGAGGTAAGTAAGTATGTGCGGAATTGCCGGTTACTACGGTTATGGGGAAGACGAATCCCTATTGCAGCAGATGAATGCGTGCATGGTGCACCGAGGCCCCGACGGCGAGGGCATTTATACGCAAGGCAACGTAGGGCTGGCACACCGTCGCCTCTCCATCATTGATGTGGCCCACGGCCAGGAGCCAATGTTCAGCGCCGACGGTGAAACGGTGCTGGTCTACAACGGCGAGGTCTACAACTACTTGGCCCTGCGTGCCGAGCTGGAGGCCCTGGGCCGGAGTTTCACCACCAACTCGGACACCGAAGTGGTGCTCCAAGCCTACGAACAGTGGGGCGATGACGCCTTTGATAAGTTCAACGGTATGTTCGGCTTTGCCATCCACGACCGCCGCAACAACCGCCTGGTTCTGGCGCGCGATCACTTCGGCATCAAGCCGTTGTACTTCGCCACTGCCGGTACCCCGCAGGCGCCCACCTTGCTGTTCGGCTCCGAGATCAAGCCTCTGCTGGCCACCGGCAAGATTGCTGCAGAAGTGGATGAGCGGATCCTGTTCCGCTACCTGCAGTTCCGGATTCACGACGACGAATCCAGCACCTTCTTCGCCGGCGTGCAGAAGCTCATGCCTGGCGAGAAGCTGGTGCTCAACACTGTGGATTCCGAGGCCGGACCGGCCGGAACCGCCACCATCAGCAAGTACACGCGCTTCCAGGAAGAGCTGGCCGAACTGGCCAAGATTGAGACCCCGTACTCCCAGGCGGTCATTGACGAATACAAGGAACGCTTCACCGAAGGTGTGCGCCTGCGTCTTCAGTCTGAAGTACCTGTGGGCACTGCCCTGTCCGGCGGACTAGACTCGTCCGCCGTCGTGGTCACCATCAACAAGCTGATGGCGGAAAACGCGGCTGCCACGGACTCCCTCGGAGCCAAGCAGCAAACATTCTCAGCCATTTTCCCTAACTCCATCAACGACGAGGAAAAGTACGCCGACGCCGTGCTGGCCCGTTGTGAGGGCAATGTCATCAGCCACAAGATTCTACCCAAACCGGGTGAATTTGTGGATGATCTGGAAGATTTTGTGCGCACCATGGAGGAGCCCATTATCTCCTCGGGCCCTTACGCCCAGTACCAGGTGATGCGCGAGGCCTCCAAGCATGTCACGGTGCTGCTCGATGGCCAGGGTGCCGATGAGATGATGGCCGGCTATATCCCTTACTACTTCGCGTACCTGCGCCAGTTGAAGAGCAAGGGTCAGAACGCGAAGTTGGCCAAGGAACTGGTTTCCAGCTCAGATATCTTGTTCCGGCTGGCCCGGTTCCGGATTCAGGGCATGCTCAGCTTCAAGAAGGAAGTTGGCGTTTCTGCGCTGTTGAACAAGAAGTTCACGGCCAAGTACAAGGCCGAGAAGTTCTCCAACATCCCGGATAACTTGAAGCTGCGCCTCATTGACGACCTGTTCCACAAGTCCTTGCCAGCTGTGCTGCGCTACGAGGACAAGAACACCATGCGCTTCTCCTTGGAGGGCCGTGTGCCGTTCCTGGACAAGGAAGTGGTGAAGTTCCTGTTCAGCCTTGATGACGAATCCATCATCAAGGGCGGCTGGAACAAGCGCATTTTGCGTGACGCCACCCGGGAGCTGCTGCCGGAAATGATCAGCAACCGCCGCAATAAGATTGGCTTCACCACCCCGGAGGCGGAGTGGTTTGGGCACATGAAGGAAAAGATCTACGAGATCTTCCTCTCCACTTCCTTCGGTAACCGCCCCTACTGGAACCAGGATGCCGTCATTTATGCGTTTGAGGAACTCCTCAGTGGCAAGAGTGGCGGTTCCACCATGGTGTTCTGGCGCCTGATCAACACCGAGCTGTGGCTGCGTGAGTTCTTTGACGAGCCCGAGATCAAGGCGGGCATTGAGGGCAAGAGCGATTACATTCCCAATGCGGACAAGCAGCTGGAGATCACCATCCCCAACGGCGCCGGCACCTTCCGCCGTTACCCGCTGCGCACTGAGGTTTTCTACAAGGAAACCGACTTTGACCCGGCGGTCATGAAGTACGTCAAGCGTTACTTTGACGGGCTGCCCACGGCTGGCGGGGACCATGGTGAGGCTACCGCGGATACGCCGTGGTACTTGTTTGTCTCGGAAAAGATTGTGGCCATGACGCAGGGCCGCTCCATCCCGGTGTGGGATATCAAGGTCTCTAACGCGGCACGTATTTTCTCCAAGTTCGTGACCCGCAACCCCGGCGGCATTGGCTTGGCCAGTCCCTGGTCCATGCAGCTGGCCATTGATGAGGTTGGTCTGCCCAAGATCATGTACGCCTCGGCGCGCTCGGTCATCGGCAAGTTGCAGGGCAAGTCGGGCGTGTTCTACGAAGTTGTTGGCAACAACATCAACGCGATCGACGGCGCGGCCGGCTATCAGGTGGGTACCTCTACTCACTCGGTCAAGTACGCTCCGATTGACCCCGACGGCGTGGCCGCCCGCCTGAGCGCTTTGGTGCGTGCCTCGGTTCCGGCCGAATTCGCGGCAACGTTTGCCGGTACCGCCATCATGGACGCCAATGATCTCGGTGTTGTGGCACTGGGCCATGACACACAGTTAACAAAGGCCGTCTTGGAAGACATCTTCCGTGACAACCCGCAGGGCCAGACCACCGAGACCACTCCCATGTCCCTCGTGTTCACCCAGAAGTAAGCCACCGCATCCTTTAGCGGCACCCTCCCAGGGACGACGGCGAAACTCTCGTTTCGCCGTCGTCCTTGGGTTAATCCATGAAAGAGTTAAGGCATGACCGAGGAAAACTCACCCAACCCGTTTTTGATGGCCAGCAGGCTCGATTGTCAGCTGCCAGACTTCGCCGCCATTGACGTGGTGCATTACCTGCCCGGGTTCGAGGCTGGCTTTAGCGAACAGTTGGCTCAGATCGCCTCCATTACCTCCGACCCGGCCGCGGCAACTTTTGAGAACACCGTGCTGGCCATGGAGCGTAGCGGTGCGATCCTGACGCGCGTGGTGAACGTGTTTTTCAACATTGCCAGCTCCCATGGGACCGCGGAGATTCAGGCATTGGAGGCTATTGTTGCCCCCCGGCTCGCCGAGCATGAGGATACGGTATTGCTGAACGGTGCCTTGTATGAGCGGATGCTCGCGGTGCCTGCTGAGGGCTTGGATGCTGAATCGCTGCGCTTACTGGCTGAGTACCGCAAGGCCTTCACGCGGGCAGGTGTGGCGCTTCCAGAGGAGTCACGGGAGCGCTTGCGGGAACTCAATGCTCAGCTTTCCTCCCTCAGTACCAAGTTTTCCCAACTCGTCATGCAGGCCGGGAACCAGGCTGCCCTGCACATTCAGGATGTGGCCGAACTCGATGGGCTCAGTGCTGATGACGTGGCAACGGCTGCTGCCGCGGCCCGGGCTGCCGGTCATGCGGAGGGATATTTGCTGACGCTGATCTTGCCCACGGCACAGCCGGCTCTGGAGGTGTTGACTAACCGGCAGACCCGACAGAAGCTGCATCTGGCCTCGGTGGGCCGTGGCAGTGGTGGCGATGCTGGTGGTGGCGATGCTGGTGGTGGCGATGCGGCCGTTGTGGGTTTGGCCGCCACTATGGCTTCGCTGCGGGCCGAAAAGGCTGCGCTGCTTGGCTTCTCTTGCGAAGCTGAGCGTTCCATTGAACCGCAGACGGCACCGTCGTTGGCCGCCGTGCACAGCATGCTGGCCCCTATTACGGCAGCGGCTGTACGCAATGCCCGTTTGGAGGCAGAGAAGCTGGCTGCCACGGCCGGGCACTCCATCGAGGCTTGGGACTGGGCTTTTTACTCCGAGCAGATCCGCCGCGATGAGTACGGTGTGGATCAGGCCGCACTGCGCCCTTGGTTTGAACTTGACTCGGTGCTGGAAAACGGCGTCTTTTATGCGGCCACCCAGCTCTACGGAATTACCTTTAGGCGCCGAAGTGATCTCATCGGCTACCACCCTGACGTCCGTATTTGGGAAGTCAGCAATGCTGATGGCTCCGTGCTGGGTCTCTTCCTGGGCGATTTCTATACCCGGGCAACCAAACGTGGAGGGGCCTGGATGAACTCCTTCGTAGAGCAGTCTTTCCTTGAGAACACTCATGCCGTGGTGGTTAACAACCTCAACATTCCCCAGCCCCCGGCCGGTGAACCTACGCTGTTGACCTTCGATGAAGTGGTGACCTGCTTCCACGAGTTCGGCCATGCCCTGCACGGCTTGTTCTCCGCTGTCAGCTACCCGAAGTTTTCCGGGACCAATGTTCCCCGGGACTTTGTGGAGTATCCCTCACAGGTCAATGAGATGTGGATTCTCTGGCCAGAGGTGCTGGCGAACTACGCCAAGCATCACCGAACGGGCGAACCCCTACCCGTTGGGACGGCGGAGAAGCTTCAGGCCGCAGCCTTGTGGGGTCAGGGTTTTGCCACCACCGAATACTTGGGCGCCACCTTGTTGGATCTGGCGTGGCACGAGCTCGCCCCCGGCACCCCCGTAGCAGATCCATTGGCCTTCGAAGCCGCGGCCCTTGCCGCAGCGGGTGTGGATATTCCCGCCGTCCCGCCGCGCTACCGGACCGGCTACTTCAACCACATCTTTGCTGGCGGTTATGCGGCCGGCTACTACTCCTATCTTTGGTCCGAGGTGCTCGACGCCGACACTGTGGCCTGGTTCAAGTCCAACGGCGGGCTGACGCGTACCAACGGTGAGCATTTCCGCAGCACCGTGTTGAGCCGCGGATTCTCTGTTGACCCTTTGCTCGCCTTCGCCGACTTTGCTGGCCGTGCTGCCGATACCGCTCCTCTACTTGCCCGACGGGGGTTGGTCTAAGCACATGGTGACACTTGCAGATTGTCAACGTACACAGCACGCATGGTTCCGTGCACTAGCCGAAGCCACCGGTGGACGGGCGTTTTCCACGCACCGCATGGACTGGGTGTGGCTGCCCGAGACCCGGGAAATGCTGTGCCTGTTCCCTTCCGAGATCACCGAGGCGGGCTTGGCGCCGGCCCTGGCCGAGGCCGAACGCCGTGGTGCCGCCAGTGTGGGTATTTGGATGAATGCCGCCATGCGTGAAGGCATTCTGCCGCAGTACCGTTTTGAGCGCGGCTGGCAGCCATGGTGGATGACCCGTGCGCTGGACGTGGAGACTGTTGCCAGCTCCAGCGAGGAAGCCGATCCGCGGGTGAGTCTGACGGCCCTTGTGGAACATCAGGTGTGGCTGGCCACGGCCCGCAGCGGTGATGAGTGGGCCGGGCGCTCCTACGCGTATCTGCCACCGGATCAGGGCGCAAAGCATCTGGCGGGCATCTTTGACATGATCGTGGCACCGGAGCAGCGCCGCACCGGGCTGGGCACGGCCCTGTTGAATACGCTCTCGGAGGCTGCCTTCAACGCAGGTGCTGAACATCTGCTGCTCAACGCCACCCCTGATGGTCAACGCCTCTACCGCAAGTACGGGTTCGAACTCATCGGCAAGGGCCAAACCTGGTGGCTGCATCTCCCGCCTTCATGACGCTATCCCACCAATGGCGCCATTTTTCGGTTCGATATCGCAGTAGTTGGTGAATTTCAGGCTAGCTAAGTGCGGCCTGCAGCAGCTGCACATCCGCGCTGCCTGGCAGCCCAAACGGGCCCCGGGGATTCGCTGTTGCCACTCCCAACTCCCCCGCCAGCGCATGCAGGGCCCCCACCGAATGTCGCACTCCGGAGAGCGCCAAAGCCACGGCCTGTAACAGGGCTAGGCCGCTCCCCTGCTCATGCCCATTTCGGCTCCGGCTCCACACCTGCGCATAATCAGCTGGCATGAGCGCAGCCAAGCCCGTGTGCCAGGCATCGACGTCGGGCCTGTCAGCGAGCAGTTGCACATCCGAGCTGAGCCCGAGGGAAAAGTCCGGACCGGAGGCGTCCCGAAGCACACTGACCCGGGACACGATGTGCTCGCGCCGCATGGTTTCCTTCACGGCCACGACACGGGCCGTGTTGGCCAAATGTGTCAGGGTTGCCGGTGTGAGGTCGTATTGGGTCTGGACGGGCTTGTTGTAGAAGCACAGTGGCAGCTCCGTCGCGTCGGCAACTTCGGCAAACAGCGTCCGCACTTCCCCATCAGAAAGCGGGAGGTAGGAGAAGGGCGCCACTAGCAGGCCGGCAGCTCCCGCCCGCTCAGCATCCTGGGAAAACTGGCGCACCTGACGGGTGGAGGCGGCACTGACGGCAGCGTAGACAGGAATAGGCGCATCCCCGGCCATGGCAGCACCCTCGGCGGCCTGAACTGCTGCCTCTACCACCGACTTCCGCTCGCCCCGGTCGAACGTCACTCCCGCGCCTGACGTGGCAAGCACGGTAATGCCGGAAACGCCTGCCCGCGCGGCATTGTGCACGAGGTGCGCCAAGGCACCCATGTCGGGTTCGTCGTCGTGCGTCAAGGGTGTGATGGGATAGGCGATCAAGCCGGTGAAGTGCCTGGTCATGGGTGTTATCCTCCGGTCAGGTGAGGTAGCGTTCAGGAAAAAAGGCCCGGATCTAACCGAGCGTTGGGGGTTAGTGGGGCAGCGGCGGTCATTAAGGCAGCGGCGGTATTTAAGGCAGCGGCGCCGGGGAACTTTCGTCCCCCGGCGCCGCCAGCCTCCGCGTCAAAGCAACTGGCTGTTACCAGCCGCGCTCAGAGAGGCGGTGCGGCTCGGGGAGGTCGGCCACGTTGATGCCCACCATGGCTTCGCCCAGACCGCGGGAGACGTTGGCGATCACGGACGGATCGTCATAGAACGTGGTGGCCTTGACCACGGCGGCGGCACGCTGAGCCGGGTTGCCGGACTTGAAGATGCCGGAACCGACGAACACGCCATCAGCGCCGAGCTGCATCATCATGGCGGCGTCGGCCGGGGTGGCGATGCCGCCAGCGGTGAACAGAACTACGGGGAGTTTGCCGGAGGCGGCAACTTCCTTGACGAGTTCATACGGGGCTTGGAGTTCCTTCGCCGCCACGTACAGTTCGTCGGCAGGCAAGGCAGCCAGCTGGGCGATCTGGGTGCGGATTTTGCGCATGTGACCCGTGGCGTTGGAGACATCTCCGGTGCCGGCCTCACCCTTGGAGCGGATCATGGCCGCACCCTCGTTGATGCGCCGCAGTGCTTCACCTAAGTTGGTGGCTCCGCAGACAAAAGGAACCTTGAAGTTCCATTTGTCGATGTGGTGCTCGTAGTCGGCTGGGGTCAGGACCTCAGATTCATCCACAAAGTCCACTCCGAGGGACTCCAGTACCTGGGCCTCCACGAAGTGGCCAATGCGGGCCTTGGCCATGACGGGGATGGACACTGCGGCAATGATGGCATCAATCATGTCCGGATCACTGGCGCGGGAGACCCCGCCCTGGGCACGAATATCTGCCGGGACGCGTTCCAGGGCCATGACGGCCACGGCGCCGGCATCTTCGGCGATCTTTGCCTGCTCAACGTTGACCACGTCCATAATGACGCCGCCCTTGAGCATGTCGGCCATGCCGCGCTTTACCCGGCTGCTGCCGGTCACGGGTGTTACCTCGGGTGTAGACACAAAAAACCCCTCTGGGAAGGAACGGAAAATTTTCTCGCACCCGTCAAACGTGACATGTTTCACGGGTGCGATCATTCTATTCCGAGCCCCAGAGGGGATAAAAACTAGTGTTACTGTCCCTCTGCGTTACTGCCCGCCAACGCTTGGCGGCGCACCGTCCCAATCCTCTGGAACACGGTCACCAGGCTGGCAATGGCCAACAGGACAAGCACCACGGCGAGCACGGCTTCGGGTATTCCCAGCCCTACCAGGCCGGTCGCCACGAGCACCACCACGAGCCTGTCGGAGCGTTCAGCAATGCCAACATTAGCGGTCATGCCCAGACCTTCGGCGCGTGCCTTGGCGTAGGAGACAATGGAGCCCAGCACCAGGCACGTCAGCGCCATCGCGGCAATGAAGTGGTTGTTGCCACCTGTGTAAAACCAGATGACAATACCGGCAAACACTGCTCCGTCTCCCACCCGGTCAAGGGTGGAGTCCAAAAAGGCACCCCATTTGCCCGAGCGGCCCAGCATCCTGGCCATGAGCCCGTCCACAATGTCAGAGAAGACAAACACTGTAATGACCACGGTGCCCCAGAACAGTTCCCCCAGCGGGTACCCGATCAGGGCGCCGCCGGCAACGCCTAAGGTGCCGATGATGGTGACGGCATCGGGTGAAACCTTCAGCCGCACCAGAAGTGTTGCGACCGGGGTGAAGATGGCGGCAAAAAGAGCACGCGCGTACTTGTTTAGCATCACTTCCCCTGTTCAGCGTTGTTCCAGGCCTCAGCAACCTGTTGGCGGACATCGCCTAGAGTTTGAGTGATGGCCTTGGTTCCGGCAATAATGGGCATGAAATTGCCATCACCACCCCACCGAGGCACCACGTGCTGGTGCAGATGGGCCGCTATGCCGGCACCCCCGGTGACTCCCTGGTTCATGCCCAGGTTGAATCCGGAAGGGTTGGCCACGTGCCTCAGAACCCGCATGGCTTGTTGTGTCAGCGCAGCAAATTCTGCGCTTTCCTCCACCGTTAGGTCCGTGTAGTCCGGCACGTGCCGGTAAGGGCAGACCAGTAGATGCCCCGGGTTGTACGGGTAGAGGTTCAGCACCACAAACACCAGCTTGCCGCGGTGGACAATGAGGGACTCTTCATCACTGCGCCCGGGAGCCTCGCAGAACGGGCAGTTGTGCTTGCCTGTAACCTGCTCCTGCCCGCCCTTGACATAGGCCAGCCGGTGGGGCGTCCACAGCCGTTGGAAGGCGTCCGGAACCCCTGGGAGTTCGAAATCATCTATTGCAACGGGATCGGACTCCCCACCAAGGCTGCTCACGCCGTGCGGTTCCGAACAGCCTCAACAATGCGGCGCACTGCTTCTTGAACAGGTACGCCGTTGTCCTGGCTGCCGTCGCGGAAACGGAAGGACACAGCGTTTGCGTCAGCGTCGTCCCCGCCAGCGATCAGCACAAACGGTACCTTATCCTTGCTGGCCGTACGGATTTTCTTGGGGAAGCGATCGCTGGAGATGTCCACCTCGGCACGGATGCCGGCCGCTTTAAGCTGCGCGACCACGTCAAACATGTAGTCATTGAACGCCTCAGCCACAGGGATGGCAACAACTTGCACCGGGGAAAGCCAAGCCGGGAAAGCGCCGGCGTAGTGCTCGGTCAGCACGCCCATGAAGCGTTCCACAGACCCGAACAGGGCGCGGTGGATCATGACGGGGCGCTGGCGGGTGCCATCGGCAGCCTGGTATTCCAGCTCGAAACGCTCCGGCAGGTTGAAGTCCAGCTGAATAGTGGACATCTGCCAGGTGCGGCCCAGCGCATCCTTGGCCTGGACCGAAATTTTGGGACCGTAGAACGCGGCCCCACCGGGATCGGCTACTAGTTCCAGCCCGGAGGCCGCAGCAACCTCGGCCAGGGTGTTGGTGGCTTCTTCCCAGATAGCATCGTCACCAACAAACTTTTCCGGGTTCTTTGTGGAGAGTTCCAGGTAGAAGTCATCTAGCCCATAGTCCTTGAGCAGTGAGAGCACAAAGTTTAGGGTTTCGGTGAGCTCATCTTTCATCTGCTCCTTGGTGCAGTAGATGTGGGCGTCGTCCTGTGTCATGCCACGCACACGGGTCAGCCCGTGCACCACACCGGACTTTTCGTAGCGGTACACCGAACCGAATTCGAACAGGCGCAGCGGCAGCTCACGGTAGGAGCGCCCGCGGGAGCGGAAGATCAAGTTGTGCATGGGGCAGTTCATGGGCTTGAGGTAGTAGTCCTGGCCGGGCTTGCGCACTGTGCCGTCCTCATTGAGTTCAGCATCCACATGCATGGCCGGGAACATGCCGTCCTTGTACCAGTCAAGGTGTCCGGAAACCTCGTACAAGTGGCCCTTGGTGATGTGAGGGGTGTAGACGAAGTCATACCCGGCTTCAACATGGCGCTTGCGCGAGTAGTCTTCCATCTCCTTGCGGATGATCCCGCCCTTGGGGTGGAACACGGGCAGGCCCGAGCCCAACTCATCGGGGAAGGAGAACAAATCAAGCTCCACACCGAGCTTGCGGTGGTCGCGGCGCTCGGCCTCGGCAATGCGTTCCTGGTAGGCCTTGAGGGCTTCCTTGGTGGGCCAGGCCGTTCCGTAAATGCGCTGGAGCTGCTGGTTGTTCTGGTTGCCCAGCCAGTAGGCGGCGGAGGTGCGCGTCAGTGCGAAGGCGTTGGAGATCAACTTCGTGTTTTGCAGGTGCGGGCCGCGGCACAGATCACACCACACCTCTTCGCCGCTCTTGCGGTCAATGTTGGAGTAAATGGTGATGTCCCCGGCACCGACTTCTACGTTGACACCTTCACCAGCGGCATCGGCGTCGGAAGCCTTGCCGAGCAGTTCCAGCTTGTACGGCTCATTGGCCATGGCCACGCGGGCTTCATCCTCGGAGACCACCCGGCGTGCGAACTTCTGGTTTTGGTTGACGATCTTGAGCATCATCTTCTCAAGCGTCTTCAGATCTTCCGGCGTGAAGGGCTCGGCCACATCAAAGTCGAAGTAAAAGCCGTCGGTGATGTAAGGGCCAATGCCGAGCTTGGCATCGGGGCGCAGCTGCTGCACGGCCTGGGCCATGACGTGCGCGGTGGAGTGGCGCAGCACGTCCAGTCCGTCGGGGGAATCAATGGTGACTGACTCCACGGAGGCGCCCTCGGCCAGTACGGCGGAGAGGTCCTTCAAGGTGCCGTCCATGCGCATGACAACAACGTCGCGGCGTTCAAAGAACAGCTCCGCACCGGTGGTGCCTGTGGCCACCGTAGTCGTCTCGCCGTCGACCTTGATGGTGATTTGTGAATCCACTGGCACGTCTAACTCCTTGTTTGTTATGTGCGGCTCCATATCCAAGCAACATACGGGGGTTGCTGTGAGCCTCCTTGATGTTATCGGTTTGCTGGCGCCCCAACCAACCCGGGCGGTGTGGGCAGGCGGGCAGTGTCCTGCAGGTCCCAAGCCTCCAGCGCCTGCACCGTGATCCCGCGGGGCCCGGTGCGCCGGGTCAGTCCGCGGATCAGCAGCATGCGAGTACCAAAGAGCAGCGGCCCGGATTTTTGCTGCGCTTGCGTGAAGAACGTGGTGTCAACGCAGCCGGTGCCGTCGTCAACACTGATGAACACCACCCGTTTGCCACCCCTCATGGGCGGGGTTTGGGTGGCCACCCGCACCCCGGCCACCAAAACCTCAGTGTTATTGCGCAGGCCAAGGAGTTGATCCGCCCGGCTCACCCCCAACCGGTCAAGAAGGGGTGCATAACTGTCCATGAGATGGCCACTGACATCCATGGAGAGCAGATCCAGCTCTGTGCTCACTATCTCAGCCAGACTGCTTTCTGGATGCCCGACGGCGAGCGCGCCCAGTTCCACATCATCCATGGGCAGGGCGAATTGCCCATGGATGGGGTCATTGGCCTTGTTGCTCTTATGGGCGGGCAGGCTGTTGACATGGGCCACTAGATCGGCACGATTGGCGGTACTTCCGGTGCGGTCCTTTGCCTGATTGTGCAACGGGTCAAGTGCGCCCAGCTGGGCCAACCGTTTCAAGGTGGGCCGGCTGAGTTTTGCTTTATCTCGCAGCTCCGCCAGTGAGCCGTACGGCTGACCCGCCACGATACGTTTCAACTCCGTGGCAGAGAGCCCGTATACCCCGGCCAAACTGAGCCGCACCCCAATCTCTCCGCTATCAGTGCGTTCGGCATGGTACTCACCGGCGCTGGCGTTAATGTCCAGGGGAAGAATGGGAATGCCCATGCGCCGGGCTTCTGCCACGAGCAGACGGCGCGGATACATTCCGGGGTCATGTTCCCATAGCCCCGCCATGAACTCGGCGGGGTGGTGCGCCTTCAGCCACGCCGATTGGTAGGTAGGGACGGCGAACGCTGCTCCGTGGGCTTTGCAGAAGCCGAAGCTTCCGAAGGCGGATAAGGTGGCCCACACTTCTTCGATCACGGCAGGGCTGTAGCCCTTGTGGGCGGCTTTGTCCCTAAAATACTTTTCCACCACGGGTTCCACCATCGCTTTGCCCAGTCCGCGCCGGAATTCGTCAGCCCGGGACAGGGTGCAGCCCGTCATGATGGCCAGGGTGCGCAGCACTTGCTCATGAAAGACGGTTACCCCGTGTGTTTCCGCCAGCACCGGGATGAGGTCCGGGTGGGCATAATGCGGTTGTGCGAATCCGGAGCGGCTTTCCAAAAATGGTTTGACCATGTTGGATTTCATGGGCCCTGGCCGGAAGAGGGAGATGTCAATGACAAGGTCGCTGAACTCGGTGGGGGCCATTTTCCCTACCAGTTCACGCTGCCCCGGAGATTCAATCTGAAAACATCCCAGCGTGTGGGTGCTGCGAATCAGCTCAAAGGTGGGTTCGTCGTCGAGAGGTATGGCGTCAAGGTCAATGGCTCCGCCCTCCCCCAGGAAGGGCGCGGCGAGGTCATGCCCGCCCTGGGCGGCCACTTCCTCCCGTGAAGGGTGCAAGCGGATGATCTCCTGCACCGCATGGGCCATGGCACTTTGCATGCGCACACCCAGGACATCGAGTTTGAGCATGCCCATGGCGTCCATGTCGTGCTTATCGAACTGGCTCATGGGCAGCCCCATGCCGCTGGGTTGGACGGGGGTGCGGCCCAGCAGGGTTGAATCCCCCAAGATCACTCCGCACGGATGCATGGAGATATGCCGGGGCAGGCTATCAAGCCGTTCTGTGACATCCACCAAGAGGTTCAGCGCCGGCGCCTGGGCCGCACCCTGGATCCCCTCCAGTTCAGTCTGGGACGGGGCTTGAAGGGACTGGTGCACCTGGGCCGCTAAATCACGTAATTCGGGTTTCTGCGCCAGGGCCTCCCTCAAGGAGCCTGCCGGGATCCGCCACAGCTGTTTGGCAATCTGATCGATGTCCGCCTTATCCAACCCCAAGGCAAGTCCGGCATCTCTGACGGCGCCACGGGCCCGGTAACTGTTTTGCATGCTCATCAAAGTCACCCGCTTCGACCCGAAACGCTCAAAGATGCGTTTGTACACGTTGTGCCGTTGCGCACTTTCCACATCCAAGTCAATGTCGGGCAGGGTGGACCTGTCGTTGGAGAGGAACCGTTCAAAGAGAAGGTTGTTGGCGATGGGGTCCACAGCGCTGATGCCCAGCAGGTAGTTAACCAACGACGACGCACCGGAACCTCGTGCGGCCCGGCGCACACCCATGCCGGCGATCATGTCCGATACTTCAGCCACGGTGAGAAAGTACGTTTCAAAGCCCAGCTCGGAGATGGTGCCCAACTCCACCGCCAACCTGTCCTTGACCTTTTCGAGCTTGCCGCCGGAAAGCCCGGCAAACCGTTGCACAAGCGCCGATTCCGTGCGCTGCTGCAATTCCCGGCCGGCAGTTTGCGTCAGCCCAAGCACCTCGCTTTCCGGGGTGTGCGGCTGTTTCCAGCCCAAATCTGTTGACGGATCAAGGCGGCATTTATCCGCCAGCTGTGCCGTGTTGGCCCATAGCCGGGCCAGCCCCGCGCTGCCGTAACCGCCCTGGGAGACAATGTCCCGTGCTATTTCTCCCATCTGGGCGGCACTTTTCAGCCATGCCTGCCCTGTGGGCTGCAGGGTGTTCAACGCCGCCAGGGAGGCGATGCTCTTGGCGGCGTCAAGCACATCGGCGATGGGCCCATCTTCTTGATTGACATAGCGGACGGCGTTACTCAAGACCGCTGGAACATCAAATTCCTGCGCCAATTTCACCATGCGCACAGCGTGGGTTGTGCTCAGCGGATCACCCGGGGCATTCAAATGGCTGGTGATTTCCGCCACAAGAGAACCAGCCGGCATGGCCTCTTTCCACTGCTTGAACTTGCTGCGGGGAAGCAAATATTTGCGGCTCTCCATGGCCTTACCCACGGGGGAATACGGACCCAGCAAAACGCTCAGCACGGGCCGCCCGGACTCTGGGTCCAGAACACCTTGCGCCAGTTGTGTCAGGGTCAGGCCTACCGGGCCCTTGGGCGCACTGTGCGCTGTTGAAATCAGCCGGCACAGTGCGCCATAACCGGCCCCGGGGCGTGCGGAGGCCCCGCCATGGGCCAGCACCACCACCCTGCCGGTGACCTCAATAACATCTCCAACCTCTTCACGGACAGCCACATCAACCCCAATAATCGGGTCGATCCCGGCGGCCATGCACGCCTTAACATGCTTAACAGCCCCATAGAGGCCGTCCCGGTCAGTGATGGCGAGCGCATCAGCACCGTCAGCTGCTGCGGCTTGGGCCATCTCCTCCGGCCACGAGACCCCAAAGTGTGCGCTAAAGGCCGTGGCTGCGTGCAAGTGGATAAAGTTACGCACCAAACCACTCCTCCGTGCCAGCTACTTCCACGGGCAGCACTTCCGCGTTCGCGCACTCCGGGGATACCAGCTCCTGCGCCTCCTTGGCCGCGAGGGGAACCCGGGCGTGAACTTTCATGACACGCCATCGCAGACTGGGCCGGTACAGCACCACATCCATTGTCAGGCTTTCTGCTTCGTCTTCCCGCAGTACCTGCAAACGCCATATCTGGACGTCCACATACCCCACACCTTCCCCAGGCCTTAGGCTTCTCTGGTCCGTCCACCAGGGCCGGCGCTGATACCAGTTCATGGGCGGGGCAATGACCTCATGAAGGAGCCCGCGCCACCACAACCGCAGCGGCTCCCCCTCCGGGGAGCATTCCATTGTGACGGCGTCCGTAAAGGTGCCCATGTGCGCGCTCCAATCTCCACCAGAACGGATAATCATGAGAGCTGTTCAGGGGGAAATAAATTATTAGTACATATATTCGACTAGATTTAAGTGTACGCTCAATTTCACGCGGCATACATCCGCCAATTGGGAAGAAGCACCCGAACGGGCACCTACCAGGAGCGCAAACCATTATCTGGATGACTGGGGACACCTCATGCGTCTAGCATGGCCTTATAGCTGCAGGCTGGGTCTTATCACAGGTGTCACAACAACTTAAAGGAGCGTTCCATGACTGACATGGTCACCCTCATCGCTAGAACCACGCCGCTGGAACGGGAACTCAAAACTGCCTCCCGCACCATTGTCGATTCTGACCTGCCCCGTCTCGGCGAACTGTACTTCACCGCCTACGACGCAGGCATTGCCGGGGAGACTCTGGATGCCGCCATAGCTGATATGAAGAATGCGTTTGTTGGAAAGTACGGCACCCTCCTCCCTGACGCCTCCCACGTTGCCTTGGACGAGAACGGCAAGATCGTTGCCGCCGTCCTGGTTGTTGAGCGCGCTCTTGGCGACGCCATGCCTGATGCCCCCTTCATCATTGAACTGATTACGGACCGCGAGCACCGCCGCCGGGGTTTGGCTGAGGACCTGGTGCTGGCCACCTTGGACACCTTGTTCAACAACGGCAAGCGTGACGTCGCTTTGCGCGTGGAATCCACCAACTCGGCCGCCTTAGCCTTGTACCTCTCCTTGGACTTCCACCGCTGGTCACCGGAAGAAGACGACGACTAAAGCCCCTATGGGACCGCGCAGCCATGGCCACCGAGCTGGGCGTTACCCCATCCCACGGCGTCCCTCCCATCAGTCTGAGCCACAACGTTGCCAGCGTGGCTAAGGTGGATGCGGTCTTGGCGCAGGCACGGGAGGCCGGTGCCGGCATCGAACATCCAGCCGCCCACCAGCCTTGGGGTGGGTACAGCGGATACTTCTCTGACCCGGATGGCTTCCATTGGGAGGTCGCTTTCAACCCCACCTGGGCGGTTGACAGCACCGGTCACGTCACGGTCTGACCCGCCAGCACCACTGATTGTGCCAGCTGAGTTGCCTGCGCTGCAGCGAGCCGGTTTACCCTCTGGAGTGGCCAAGGCTCCTTTCTCACGCTGGGAACATGGTGGGACTTCCCCGGCAATTGAGCCTTTTCACCCCTATTTGTCCGTGGGCAATGTGAAGATGGTTTCAGTGCCCGATCATCATGACGGGTCGGCGATTTTGCGGTGGGGGTGCAGCAAGGAGCGTGACCATGAGCCCGGAGATACAGAGCCCGGAGAGGCACTTGGCCAGGCCCGGTGCCAAGCACAAGCGCCGGCGCCGGTTGGTGATTTCCGTGGTGACGGGGGTGGTGGCCGTCGGCTTTGTGGCCTTCAATGTCATCAACGCCAACAACCATATTGCGCGCTCGGACGCACTCACCGCCGCGCATCTGGTTCCCAAACTCAGCAAAGATACGAACATACTCGTCATGGGCCTCGACTCAAGACTTGACGAGCAGGGCAAACCGCTCTCGCCCGCCCTCTACAACGCTCTCGACGCCGGCGGCCAGAGCGTTGGCGGCTACAACGCCAATGTCCTGATGCTCATTCACATCCCGGCCGACGGCGCCAAGGCCACTGCCATCTCCATCCCCCGTGACGACTACGTTGAGCTTGCCGGCATTCCGGCAGAGTCCGGCACCTACGGCAAGATCAAAGAAGCCTACGGGGATGGCCTCGCCGCCGAACAGACCACGTTGCGGAACGCAGGGCAATCCAATGACAACGCCACCTACCAGCAGGCGCGGGATGCAGGGCGCACCGCCGAAATCGATACGGTGAGCCAATTCCTGGGCAGCGTGCACATTGACCACTTTGTGGAAGTGACAATGGCAGGGTTTTACGAAGTGGCCCAGGCAATCGCCCCCATCACCGTGTGCGTGCGCCAAGCCACGGCGGGCACGTATTCCGGCGCGAACTTCAAGGCCGGAGTGCAACAGATCGATGCCAGCCAGGCCATGGCGTTCGTGCGCCAGCGCCGGGATACCAGCAATCCCAACTACGCCTTTTTTCGATCTTGACCGTGAACGCCGGCAGCAGGCGTTCATTGTTTCGGTGATCCACCAGCTCAAGCAGGCCGGTACCTTCACCAACATCGGAAAAATGGAGGCAGTGCTGACGGCCGTCAGCACCAACATCGTGGTGGACAAGGGCCTGAACCTCATTGAACTGGCACAGCAGGCCACTGCCATCACGGCGGGCCATATCTCCTTCACCACGCTACCCATCACGGGCTTTGGCACTGCACCCAACGGGGAATCCATTAATACTGTCAACGTTGGCCAGGTCCAGACCACGGTGCAGGAACTGCTGCCACCGGCTCCCAAAGCAGCTGCCACCTCCGGGACCTCCGCTGCGGACAAGGCAGCAGCCGCAAAAGCTGCAGCCAACACTACCGCCACTTACTCCGATTGGACGGGCGCGCTGCAGGGCGGCACCATTCCCTGCGTTAAGTAAGGGGCCGGGGGCAATGGCGTAACGGGCAGTGGGCGGGATGTGAGATTAGGCCGTGATGGGTGCAATCAGTTCGGGTCCGTTGTTGCGCACATTGCCCACGGCGGCACTGACCGGATCAAGCACCCACGTTCCGGCCAGCTCCCACGCTTGTGCAAGGGCACTTTCCAGTAGCGGAGCCACCGCAGGGCTTTCCGGGTCCAGCCATTCGGCCAGGGCTTCCCGCCCCAACGGGACGGGGAGACGGTCATGTAAGGTGGCCAATTCGCCGCTGGGAGGGGATGCCATGGTCAAGATGGTGCAAGAGAGCAGCCACTGATCTGGCGCACCATTTTCCTTGTCCGGATCCTTCCACCACTCATACAGCCCGGCAAAGGTGATGAGCGCGCCGTCGGGGGTGTGCACAAAATAGGGCTGCTTGGTTTTCCCATCCGGGGACTTTTTCCATTCGAAATAGCCCTGCACGGGGACACCGCACCGCTTTGACTTCATGGCCGCCCGGAAGGTGGGCTTGTCCAAAACAGTTTCACTGCGGGCGTTGAAGGCTCGCACCCCGACGCTGGGATCTTTGGCCCACCCCGGCACCAGCCCCCACTTCGCTATGTGCACCTGCCGGTGAAGCGTGCCGTCTATGAGCCGTTCCAATACGATCGGCACATCGGTGGTGGGGGCAACATTCCACGAGGCTCGCACTTCCAGCGACGCCTCAGCTTCTGCTTCCAACTCTGCCACCAGATCACCAACGGCCCTGGCCATCACATAACGTCCACACATGTCATCCATGGTGGCACATCAATCGTGGAATATCTCCCATGCCCGGTAGCGTTATCACCAGTAGCAACCGCACGCTTTCTCCCAACCACCAAGGAGCACCCACCGTGGACTTCACCCCCGACGCTGGCACCATCACCATGTTTTCCACCACTTGGTGCGGATACTGCAAACGCCTGAAGAAGATGCTGGACGCTTCAGGGATCGGTTACACGGAAATCAACATTGAGGATGTTCCCGGCACTGCCGAACTGGTGGAGAGCCTCAACGGTGGAAACCAGACCGTCCCTACGGTTTTGTACCCCGATGGCACAGCTGCCACCAACCCCTCCCTCAAGGATGTCAAGGAAAAATTGGGCGTCTAAGACCTGGCGGCTGGGGCACAGCCCTCCCCAGCCTCTTCCGCAGTATCAAAGCGTGTAACCTGTCAGGAACCCCATTGGGTGTTCCCGGCAGGGACACGGCTATTTAAGGAGTTCTTTTGATTAACAAAACCGTTCACAAAGTCAAGGGCGCAGTGGTCCTTCACAAGGACGCCCCCGTCACCTTGGAAACCATTCTGGTACCGGATCCCGGCCCGGGAGAGGCTCTCGTTGACATCTTGACAAGCGGTGTCTGCCACACGGATCTGCACTACAAACAGGGCGGCATCAGCGACGATTTCCCGTTCTTGCTGGGCCATGAAGCCACCGGCGTTGTCAGTGCCGTAGGTGAAGGTGTCACTAATGTTGTTCCGGGTGACAGGGTGATCCTGAACTGGCGTGCTGTGTGCGGGAACTGCCGCGCCTGCGCCAAGGGCCAAGCCCAATACTGCTTCAACACGGCCAATGCCACCCAGAAAATGACACTCGAGGATGGCACTGAGCTCTCCCCCGCTCTGGGGATTGGTGCGTTCATTGAAAAGACTCTCGTGGCCGCGGGCCAGTGCACCAAGGTAGATCCCGATGTGGATCCCGCCGCCGTGGGCTTGCTGGGCTGCGGCGTCATGGCAGGTATTGGCGCAGCCATTAACACCGGTGGTGTCAAGCGTGGCGACACCGTGGCCGTAATTGGTTGTGGCGGGGTTGGTTCCGCCGCGATTGCAGGAGCCGCTCTGGCAGGTGCCACCACCGTGATCGCCGTGGACCGCGATCCTAAGAAGTTGGCGGCAGCCTTGGCCTTCGGCGCCACTCATACGGTGGACTCCTCGGTGGAAGACGCCGTAACCGCCATCCAGAATCACACCGGCGGGTTCGGGGCAGATGTGGTCATTGACGCCGTGGGGCGTCCCGAAACCTACAAGCAGGCTTTCTACGCCCGCGATTTGGCTGGAACCGTGGTGCTGGTGGGTGTACCCACGCCCGAGATGACCGTGGAACTGCCTCTGCTGGACGTGTTTGGTCGCGGTGGTTCCCTGAAGTCCTCCTGGTACGGGGATTGCCTGCCCTCGCGTGATTTCCCCATGCTCGTTGAACTGTACAAGCAGGGCAAGCTGGATCTGGATGCCTTTGTCACCGAACGCATTGGCATTGCGGACATCGAGGCAGCGTTTGCCAAGATGGGCGAAGGCTCAGTGCTGCGCTCTGTGGTGGTATTCTGATGAGTGCACGGATCGAACACCTGGTAACCTCGGGAACTTTTTCACTCGACGGCGGCACCTGGGATGTTGATAACAACGTGTGGATAGTGGGTGATGACGCAGAGGTTTATGTGATCGATCCAGCCCACAACGCCGCCGCCATTGCCACCGCGGTGGGGGGCAGAGCCGTCAAGGCCGTTCTGCTCACGCACGGCCACGATGATCACATCCGCCACGCTCGCGAGTTCGCCACTTTGGTGGCGGCACCGGTGCTCATGAACCCCGCAGACCAAATGCTGTGGGAAGACATTTATCCAGGGACGACGCCGGACGGAACCATCGCTGATGGCGACGGCTTTGAGATTGCAGGCACTGCACTGACGGCGATTCACACACCCGGCCACTCCCCCGGCTCCACCTGCTTTTACGCCGCGGAACTAGGCACAGTGTTCTCCGGCGATACCTTGTTCAATGGCGGCCCTGGGGCAACAGGACGCTCGTACAGCGATTTCCCCACAATAGTGAAATCAATTACTGAACGTCTCATGACCCTGCCGGGCGAGACTGTGGTCAACACCGGACACGGCGACTCCACCACTGTTGATGCCGAGGCGCCGGGAATTCTGGCCATCAAGGAGTAGAACAGAGCACCAAATCATCGATCCGTGAGATATGGTCCCTATGAGTCATTCATAGCGACCATATCTCACGGATCGATGTGCGTCTGGGCTCAGCACCGAGCGATTCAGGCCTGAATGAGCTCCGTGTGCTGAGCGTAGGCGGCCAGCACGGACGCTTCTACGTCCTCAACAGTGATTGTGGGGATCAGATCTTCGGCGGCGCCGGCCGTGGCTGGCTCCCAATCGAGCTCCAAAGCCGCATAGGTGTCTGTTAGCACTGCACGGATGGGTGGGGAGTTTTCCACCACAATGACGGAGCTGAATAACCAGGCTCCTGCGACAACGCGTTGCGCCGTACCCACCAGCTTGATGTTGTGCTGGGCCCCACGGCCGTAAACGCTGAACTCCCCGGGGCAGTATTCTCCGGGAATCTCACCAACAGCCGCGTCC
Source organism: Arthrobacter sp. lap29 (assembly GCF_032458965.1). Lineage (NCBI taxonomy): Bacteria > Bacillati > Actinomycetota > Actinomycetes > Micrococcales > Micrococcaceae > Arthrobacter > Arthrobacter sp. lap29. Next base: position 249,042 of record NZ_JAUCEK010000002.1, on the reverse strand, counting down.
ACACCTAATGCCCGCAATGCCTCGGTGAAGAGTTCGCCAAAGAAAGCAAACCGGCCTTTGGCACCGGCAATGGAGTCTTTCTCGCGCTGGATATGATCAACAATCAATGTTCCTTGGTGATAGGCGGCGGCTCTGCCTCCTGCACGGCGTACGGCAGGCACAAAGCCGTTAACGCGGGATGCTTCTTCGGCGGCGAGAAATCCTGGCAGTTTGGTGTCACGCTGCCCAAAAGCCACTGTGGGTTCGGGGCGGTAGAAGCGCACCATTGCTTCCCTACTTCCACGTTTAACCTCCCCCAGCAGATCCAAGGCACGGTTGAGGTCGGCCTCGGCGCCACCGCTGGTCAACTGCCGGTGGATTTCCAGTGCTGGTGCTAGGAGATCACTCACTGCGCGTGCGGGATGGGTCGCACGGTCAAGATCTGTTCGGAGCGCCCAAAAGGTCCGTTGACATCATGGAGCACCGAGGAGGTTAGACCAATACCGTCAGATCCAATGGTGACGTGGGTGGCCAGACCCAACCATTCGCCCACCGGATCCCGGTACAGGTGGATGGAAAGGTCAACGTTGGGGTACATCCAACCGCCGGGTTCCGGCTCCATGCGTGCTGCCACACCGTTGGCACTGTCAACCAAACCTATAAGACGCACCAGCGCGGAGGCGTGCTCTCCGCCGTCGAGCATGGTGTAGGGGCTGTGCAGCCACGCCCGTCCATGACCGGCGCGGTGCTCCGGCAAGGACCTGCCCTCAAGGGTCTGAATGAAACCGCCCGGCCAGCGGCCCATGCCGTCCCAGGGCACGGAGTCCTCGAGGCTGCCCAACGGTTCATCCTCATAAAATTCAATAGCGGTGGTGTCATTTTTTTGCAGCCGCCACGCTGTTGCGCGTACAGCTGGCCGGCCTTGGGCCAACAACTCCGTCTGGAGAAGTTCAATGGTCTTTCCCGGACGCAGCAAGGTGGTTTTGAGGCTAAATTCGCCAGCAGGAATCAACCCGAGGATGTCAAAGTTAATCCGCGCCAAGCGCATGTCATCTCGGTGCTGAAACTGCTCGAGTGCCTGAACCATGAGGCCAGCAACCGGAGCCATGTGCTGCTCGTGAGGGTTCCAAGCGCCTTGCGCGTGAACAGTGGACTCGTAGCGGTCCCCACCGAGATGGTTGTAGTACGAGCTAGCTTCGAGCGCTGTGAGTGTTATGAGGTCCACCATGGCAACGATTCTACCGTTCGGGCGGGTAGCTTCAGAAAATGACGGCGGGCATCAAGCGCGTCACGGACGCGGTGAGAGCATCACGATGATTAGGCTTGAGCGCCGGCTGTGCCGGAAATTTCCGCACCCATGACGGGACAGTCATCCAGGGCGCTCTGATCCAGTTTGCGGTTCCGTGAAACCCGGAACAGGTGCACTCCCAGAATCAGGACACCCACGGTGAGGACCAGCAAAACCAGTGCCCAGGGCGAACCGGCGGCCGCTGCCAAAGCTGCCTCGAAGGCTGCGATGCCAATAGTGGCGTAAATACATGCCCAGGCAATGGACCCCACTATTGTGGCTGGAATGTAGCGGCGCAGGGGCATCCGGCCCAATCCAGCAGACATGTTCACAGCGGTTTGAACACCGATGGTCAAGAAGCTGACACTCACAGCAGGTGCACCCCAGCGGGCAATAAGTTTCTCTGCCCGCAGTACGGCCGAAGAATCCATGTATTTTTGCATTTTCGTCTTGCGGCCCCCGGCGGCAAGACCCCGGCCAGCCCAGTAGGTGGCATTGGAACGCAACATAACGATGCAAAAGAGAATCAGGAAAGCCCAGACGAACGGAAGTGAAATGATGCTGTCCATCATGAGCGTGGGCTACCCCTCTAAGTGCAAATAATATAGCTACAGAATCCTGCGCTATTACCCCTAGCTTATCTCATAGCCAAGCGCTTCGCTAAGTCCGCTCAAGCAGGGATCTGCCCGCTCAAACACGGCTCACGAGGGCATGAAACGCCACACATCATAAAGTGTGAGTTAGTGCACATTAACCCGGTGGAGTATTAGCATCATCACATGACCTACGATGTTCAGCTCTCGCACACCACCGGCAGCACCAACATTCCGCTTCTGGAAGGCACCATCGGCGCTAACTTCCAGGCTACGGCCGCACGCTTCGCTCAGCGCGATGCCTTGATCGATAAACCCTCGGGGCGGCGGTGGACTTATGGGCAGCTGAACGACGACGTCGATGCCCTGGCCCGCGGATTGCTCACCGCAGGAGTAGCCAAGGGCCACAGGGTGGGTATCTGGGCCCCCAACGTCCCCGAATGGGTGATCTTGCAATATGCCACGGCGAAGATCGGCGCCATCTTAGTTAACGTCAACCCGTCCTACCGGGTCCACGAGCTGCGGTATGCCATCTTGCAGTCCGGCATGTCCATGATTGTTGCCCTGCCACACTTCAAGGGTTCTGAATATCAGGCCATGATCGAGCAGATCACCCCGGAGTGTCCCGGTTTGAAGGCCGCCGTCTACATTGGCACGCCGTCCTGGAACACGCTGGTGGCGGGCGGTCAATCCCAGCCAAGTAACGCTGTCGAACGTGCCATGGCTGAACTTGAGCCCACCGACCCCATCAACATCCAGTACACCTCCGGCACCACCGGCTACCCTAAGGGCGCCACGCTCAGCCACCGTAATATCCTCAACAACGGCTATTTCGTGACGGAGACCATCGGCTTCACGGAGGCGGATAGATTGTGTGTGCCTGTGCCCTTCTACCACTGCTTCGGCATGGTCATGGGTAATCTGGGCTCCACCACGCACGGGGCCGCGATCGTCATTCCGGCCCCGGCCTTTGACGCCGCAGCAACCTTGGCCGCAGTGCAGCAGGAGCGCTGCACCGCACTCTACGGGGTGCCCACCATGTTCATCGCCGAACTGAACCTACCCAACTTTGCCAGTTACGACCTTTCCTCACTGCGCACCGGGATCATGGCCGGCTCGCCCTGCCCCGTGGAGGTCATGAAGTCCACCATGACGCAGATGAACATGTCAGCAGTCTCCATTGCGTACGGCATGACGGAGACCTCCCCCGTATCCATGCAGACCCTCATGGACGACGACGTGGCCCACCGAACCGAGACAGTGGGCCGGGTGCACCCTCACCTTGAGGTCAAGATCGTGGACCCCGCCACCGGGGAGAGCGTCCCGCGCGGAACGCCAGGTGAGTTCTGCACCCGCGGCTATTCGGTCATGCTCGGCTACTGGAACGATTCGGAGAAGACTGCGTCCGCCGTTGACGCCGAGCAGTGGATGCACACCGGGGACCTTGCCGTGATGTACCCCGACGGCTACGTCAACATAGTGGGCCGCATCAAGGATATGGTGATCCGCGGCGGCGAAAACCTCTACCCGCGCGAGATTGAGGAGTTCCTGTACCACCACCCGGACATTGCCGACGTGCAGGTCATTGGGGTGCCGGATCCGGAGTACGGCGAGGAACTGTGCGCGTGGCTGCTCATGAAGCCCGGTACTGTGCCCTTGGATGCGGCCGCCGTGGCCGCCTACTGCAAGGGGAATCTGTCCCGGCACAAGGTGCCCCGCTATGTGCTGGTGGTGGATGAGTTCCCCATGACGGTCACCGGAAAGGTGCGCAAGATGGACATGCGCGAGCGGACCGTGGCGATCCTGGGGCTGGAGTAGGCAGGCTGGCGGGAGCCGCCCGGCCGCCTCAACGAGCCAACGTAGAGACGCAGAGGCATAGGCAGAGGCATGACCCAGACGGTTGTAGCCTTGGTTCATGGACAGCGAGAATTTATGGGAAGCAAAGAAGCGGGAAAATCCCGGCCATTCGGCCTGGTTTATTGCCCGTTTCGCGGGAATGCGCGCAGACGGGGTTGACCTGGATGGCGAGAGCAGACTGGTTGACGCACTTGCGGGCCGCTCAGCCCGGATCCTGGATGCAGGATGCGGCACGGGCCGCGTGGGTGGGGAGCTAGCCCGGCTCGGGCACCAGGTGCTCGGCGTGGATATTGACGGTGAACTCATCGAGGCCGCACGCACTGACTACCCTGACGTTGATTGGAGGCTGGGCGATCTCGCCGCCCTCTCCGTGCCCGGGGAAAAATTCGATGTGATCGTATGCGCCGGCAATGTCATGCCGTTCCTGGCCCCCGGCACTGCCCGATCCGTACTCACCCGCTTCCGCGAACACCTGGCGCCGGGTGGCCGCGCCCTGGTGGGCTTCGGGGCGGGACGGGGCTATGACTTTGATAATTTCTTCCTCGATGTGCAGGATTCGGGGCTGTCTGTGGCGGGCCGTTTCGCCACCTGGCAACTGCACACCTTGACACCGGACGCGGACTTTCTCGTGGCACTGCTGGAGCACCCCTAGAGTTCAAGCCCGCAGCGGCTCCGGCACATTAAAGAAAAGGACCGCCACCAGTCGTTAAACCAGCGGCGGCCCTTCCAGATTTTCCTTTAGGCGTTGAGACCGGCAACGTGCTCGTCAAAACGGACAAGCACAGCAGCCTTTTCGGGCTCGCTGAGCCAGCTGGCTTCGAAACCTGCCCGGGCCATCTCGGTGAGCTTTTGCTTGCTCACTCCGCGCTCGGCAAGAATCCTGTACTCGTTGACCAACGTTGTGGGGAACATGCCCGGATCGTCGGAGGCCACCAGCACGTTCAGTCCGGCGTCGAGCATGGCAAGGATGGAATCTGTTCGCCAGGGACGCCATGAACGGCGGCTCGTAGTGGAGGCACAGGACAACGCGATCCCGGATTCCTTTACCTGGGCAATGACATCGTCATCTTCTAGGATGAAGTAGCCGTGATCCAGTCGATCGCACTGCAGATCCTCGATGCACGTGATGGCGTTCTGGGCTGAAGGTACATGCTCTGATGTGTGAGCAGTCTTCTTCAACCCAAATTGTCCCGCCAAGGCATAAGCAGCCACGAACTTCTCGGGTGCGCCGGAGTTTTCCAAGTTATCCAGGCCAATGCCCGCCACGTACTCATGCGGATACCCGGTTACGGTCTGAACCCACGCCAAGGCTTCCTCGCCCGAGCGGCTGCGGTCGATCGCGGCCAGTAAGCAGCCCGTCATTCCGAAGTCCTTCTCGGCCTTGCGGATTCCCTGCGCCATGGCGTCGACGTAGCGGTCGTAACCAATTTCAACAAAGTGTTCCGGAAGCTCATCAAAGGACATTTCCAGGTGCCAGGTCCCGTATTTGTGGGCTTCCTCGAATGCCTCATACGTAATACGTGTGAGGTCTTCTTCGGTGCGCACCACTTCACGAACCCATTCGGAAACCTTGAACAAGGAGTATGAGTTTTCCGGCTCGATATCGCTCAAACCGGTAGGCATCGGGATACGAGTGTTGCGATAAAGCTCCGGGTCCGGAGGAAAAGAATTGATTGATGCAAAGATGGTCTCGGGTGACTCAGGAAGTTCCAGGCCGGCGCGGCGCGCCAGCTCACCAAAGGTTTTAGCTTGCACGGTGCCCAAGAGGTGACAGTGAAGATCCACCTTGGGCAACTGCAATAGGTAACTATCCAGATCTAGTGTGGTTGCCGTTACGGCAGCTTCGCCCCGGCTCACTGGCCAATAACCTCGCGGTTGAAGCGCTCTGTCCATTCGTTGCGATTGGGCAGGAAGTCAGCCGGGCTGATGGTCTTGTACCCGTGGGCACTGGGGTCTTTGGCAATATCCCCAACAACGGCGCTCAAGTCCTGGGGCAGTTTGGCGCTCAAGTTCACCGGCAGATCGCCCACAATTTCGGCGCTTGATTGCTGCGTTGCCTGTGAGAGCAGGAAGTTGATGAACTTGTTGGCGCCATCAACGTTTGTGGCGCCTGTGGGAATCATGGCACGGTTGGTCGCCATGAAGCGGCCCTTCTCCGGTGCGGTCCAGGCGAACTGGTCATCGCTCTTGACCAGCGGAGTGGCAAATCCGTTCAACGCCACACCGGCATAAATTTCACCCTGCGTGAGCAGGTTCGTAAATTCAGTGGTGGAGCTGTAGAACTGCAGGATGTTCGGTGACCATGCATGCATCTTCGTGAACGCCGTATCAACGTCTGTGGCACCCTTGCCGAAGGTCTGCGCAACACCGGCAACTGTCAGCGGACCGGAGGTGACGGCATAGTTGGGAAGCGCAAGGCGTCCCTTCAAGGAGGCGTCGCTGAAAAGATCCCACGAGGCAGCTTCCTTGGCAGAAACCTTGTCTTTGTTGAAAAGCACCCCGTTGAGCTGGTAAGAGTATGCCGGCCCGGTGTAGGAATCATCCTTGGCAAACTCTGCAATGTTGGCCAATTCTGGAATCTTGGCCGCATCAACCTTCTGGAAGAGGCCGTCCTTGTCTCCCAAGGCAGCGAAAGTATCGGAGATCATCATGACGTCGATTCCGGACTTGTCACCCTCGAGCTGCAAGCGGGACAGGCGGTCCGCATTCGAGCCCGTATCAACCTTGACCTTGATGCCGGTGGCCTTGGTAAATGGATCGAAGATTGCCTCGGTCATCTGATCGACGCCGAAGGGGAAGGTGCTGACAACTATTGTGTCGCTGGAATTCTGGGGCGTTTCAGTGGAACTGCAGGCTGAGACGGCAAGCGCCGTGGCTGCGAGCACACTGCCGACAGCCAGTGCGCGCCTGGTGAACGTGATGGTCATGAAGTTTCCTTTCAGAGGGATGAAGTAGCAAACGCAGCGCCTAGTTGGCGAGCGTTACCAAGTTGTGTGACGGGGCAAAGAATTTAATCTGATCGCCGGCGCTCAGGCCTGAGGCTTGCTCGGCGCGCACGTTGGCAATCAGGGTGGTGGGCTCGCCGGAGAGCGATGAAGTCTGCACCGTGAGCAGGCAGTCCACGCCGCGGTAGGCAATGCCGGTCAGTGAGGCATCCAGCAGCATGCCCTCGCCTGCCGCCCCGGCCTCCTCCACCAACGCCAGATGTTCGGGGCGGATCGTCAGCTGCTTACCGTCGGAAGTGCTGATGAAGTTTTCATAGCCCATGAATTCGGCGACGAATCGGTTCGCCGGACGCGGGAAAACTTCCGTTGGGGCGCCTTGTTGCTGGACCCTGCCCTGGCTCATGACAACCATCTGGTCGCTCATTTCCAGTGCTTCGTCCTGATCATGTGTCACCAGAACAACACTGAGACCGGTTTCGCGCTGGATTCTGCGCAGTTCGCTGCGCATCTGAATACGCAGCCGGGCATCAAGGTTGGACAGAGGTTCATCCAGAAGCAGGAGCTTGGGCCGGATAGCCACAGCACGGGCAATCGCCACCCGCTGCTGCTGACCTCCTGAGAGCTGCTTGGGACGCTTGGCGGCCTGAGACGCCAGTCCCACCATCTCCAAAGCCTCAGCAGCACGACGGCGGCGCTCGGATTTCTCCACGCGGCGCAGCTTCAGGCCGTACTCAACATTCTCGGAAATACTCATGTGCGGGAACAGCGCATAGGACTGGAACACCATGCCAAGATTGCGCTTTTCCGGCGGCGTGTTTGTGCTGTCTTCGCCGTCGATCAGGATCTTTCCGCTGTCCAGGCACTGGTAGCCGGCCAGCATCCGCAAGGACGTGGTCTTTCCGCAACCACTGGGGCCTAGAAGTGTGGTGAACTTACCCGCTGGAATACTCAGGTCAATGCCGTCCACGGCCACGAAGTCGTCGAAGCTGACCCGGACGTTTTGAAATTCTGCTGCATTACTCATTAGTTGATGCCTCCAAAAATCTTGGCGAATCCAACGGTTCGCTCAGCCACTACGGCAATCAAGATGGTTCCAAGTAGTATCAGCACGCTCATTGCGGCCACGATCGGGTCATAGTTTTGCTGGACGTAGTCCAGCATCGTCACAGGCAGGGTACGGAAGTCACGATTCTGCAAAAGTAGTGAGAGCGGAACATTGTTGAATGAGGTGACAAAACTCAGCAGCCCCGCGGAAAACAGCCCGGGACGCAGGAGCGGAAATGTCACGGTGAAGAATGTGCGCAGGGGTGAGGCTCCCAGGCCACGTGCGGCTTCTTCAAGATGCGGGTCCATGAGTGCCAGCGACGCGCCAGTGACTCGAACCGCATAAGGGAAGAGCAAAACGGTGTGACCAATCAGCAAAGTGGTGAAGTTGTTCAGGCCAAGGCCAATCATCAACTGCTGGTAGAGGGCAAGACCAACCACCAACTCGGGCACAATCAGCGGCGAGAGGAACAATCCCTCCAGCAATCCTTTTCCGGGAATCTTTCCACGGCTGATGGCCAAGGCAACGGGCACACCCAGCAGAAGCGAGAAGAGCGCCGCAAGGACCGCCAATTCAAGGCTGGATACCAGCGATGTCATGAATGGCTGGTACTTGAACGCTGCTTCGAACCAGCGCAAAGAGAATCCGCTAGGTGGGAACTTCAGCGTAGAGCCGTCGGTGAATGCTGTGATAACAACGAAGAACAACGGCACGATCATGACGATGTAGCCAAGGACGGCCAGTGACGCGGCTATGGGGTGACGATTGTTCATGAGGTCCGTGCCTTCCGTCCCATGAGGGTGGAGATGGCCGAAACACCGAAAACCAGCACTGTCATGATGATGGCGGTGGCGCTGGCGGCCGCCCAATCAATGGTTCCGTTCGCATAGTTGTAGAGCTGGGTTGAGAGCATCCGCTGCCGTGATCCACCCAGCAAATAGGGGGTGGTGTAGGCGGTGACGGACCCGGCGAAGACCAAGGTGCAGGCTACAACAATGCCGGGCCAGGACAGTGGCACTACTACTGTCCAGAATGTTTGGGTCCGGTTGGCGCCAAGACCACGGGCAGCTTCATCCAGGGCGGGGTTCACCTGGGCCACAGCTGAGTAGCAGGAAATGATGGCCAACGGCAGGAAGAGCTGGAGCAGACCCAAAACTATGGCAAGAGGTGTGTAGAGCAACTGCGGCGCCTCATCCACAATGTGCAAGGAGGTCAGTAGCTGACCGATGGCGCCTTCCTTGCCCAGCACCACAAGCCAGCCAAAGGTACGAACAACGTTCGAAAGCAGGAGCGGGAAGATGGCCAACGCCAGCAGCATGCCGACCCAGCGCGATGTGGAGCGCGCCAGCAAGTAGGCAATCGGAAATCCAATCACAACGGAAATGATCATGACAATCAGACCCAGGACAACGGTACGTCCAATGATCGCCAGGTCATAGCTGTTGGTAAGCATGGTGCCCAGACGTGCCAGGATGTCGCCGAATTCCGTCCGTGGCGGTGAAACAAGCATCACCACGGCAGGTATGAGGAAACCGCCAAGAAGCACAATCAGTCCGGGCACGATCAGGAACACAATCCTGTTTCCGCGCATGGGAGTCCTTGTCTCAGGGGAAGGTTGGAAGCGGTGGTTCTGTAAAAGCACCTCAGGACATAGTACCCGCAACCGGTCCCACAACCGGTTTCATTACAAATTGAAGCAAATCATTTTCTTCGACTACTGTCAGGGGAATGCCACATTATGAAAGTCCTGCCACGAGGGTCCTATTATGAAAACGCTCAACGACGTTGCTGTGCTGGCCGGCGTCTCTAAATCAACCGCTTCCCGCGCCCTGGCACGTCCCGAGCTCGTGGCCCCAGCAACCCTTCAACGGGTTGTGGCAGCGGCACAGCAACTGGGCTTTGTACCCAACCGTACGGCCCAGGGCCTAGCCCGTGGCCGTACCGGAATCATTGCACTCGTGCTGCCAACCATCTCCAACGTGTTCTTCGTGCCCATTGTTGCCGGCGCCCAGGAAGCGGCACAAACGGCCGGGCTTCAAGTCACCATCAACATCAATCCCCTCACCAACCCCGAGGACATCGCCCGTTACCAACGTCTCTCACAAGAGGTTGACGGGATCCTGCTCGTTGCCCCGCATACCGCCGATGAGGTTCTGGCGTCCCTCAGCAGCCGAGTCCCCATGGTAATGATTGACCGTGAATTGGCCGGGTTCGAATCCGTCAGTGTTGATTCGGCCAGCGCGTTCGCTGAGCTTGTGGTGGGCCTGGTAGAGAACGGGCATCAACATATTGCCTATGTTGGTGGCCCCGAGAATTCTTGGCAAAACGCCCAGCGGATCGCGAAAATGTCCGCAACCGCAGCCAGTTGCGCGGCAAAGCTTGAGATACTGGGCCCCTATCCCCCGTCACTGGAGGACGGCTTCGCCATCGCTGAGTCGGTGCGCGAGACGGGCGTCAGCGTCGTGATTCCCTATGCTCGGGATCTGGCCCTCGGCATGCACATTACGCTTCGAGATTCGGAACAGCGCGCGGGGAAGGACTCCTGCACCTCTGGCGATGAACTCGAGGTCGTCGGCTACCCCACCCAGCCCATGGTTCAGGTTGACGGCCTTCTCATCGGAGAAACAGCCTTCGGGCTGCTTGAACGCCGGATAGCTGGCAGCCAAGACGCCCCGTCAGTGCTCCGCTTACCAGCCACCGTGCTCTGGACTTAACACAGTTCACGCCTCGCTTGGGTCGGGGCGATTCTTGATCGGTCTCAATTCTCTAGACGACGCCGCAGCGCCGGCCACGCCGCCCCGAACCCCGGGTGCAGCTGGCGGGCTGCGACCTCATGGAGCGGCACCCATTCCAGAGCCAGGCTTTCGGGGTCACTAATGACGGCTTCGAAAGGTTCCACGGCGTTGACCGCAACGGTGGTGTAACTCCAGTACCCAACGTCGTAGACCGAGGTGAATATCAACTCCACCTTGGATGAGGGGACGCCTGCTTCTTCCCACGCCTCACGTAGGGCACCATCCACGGCAGCTTCACCCTGGTGAAGAGCTCCTCCGGGAAGCCCCCACGTGCCGCCATGGTGAGACCAGAGGGCCCGGTGTTGGAGCAGGACTCCACGTCCGGCGTCGAACACCAAAAGACCGGCAGAACCGAAGCGGCCCCAGAATTTGCCAGCTTCTCCTTCAACCCAAGCATCGCCGGGGTCACGGTTGCGCCCCAGGTGACCCGGAGGAGCAACTGCCGCGGCCTCCCGGATGAATCGGGCCGCCGCGGTGTCCTGGAGGCCGTTGGCCTTTTGATCATCCATGACTTCCACGGTATCAAGTGTGCGGGCCATCAAGTGCGCAGGCAAAGCGCCCGGAGCGTGGCCTTGGAGCTTTTCTACAGCTCTGGGCCGCCAAGATACCCGGGCTTGGCCGCTTGGTGCTGATCGGGGTAGACAGCCTTGTGTGCAGCAAGATCTCTGATGTTCTTCTGCACTGCCACCACAGCGAACAAACTCATGGCGAAGCCAATGCCGTAGAAGCCCTTCTCCGAGAGCAGCAGCTCAGCGTTCCACAAGCCAATCGCCAACAAGAGCAATGAGGCCAGCAACGCAAACCAGGCGATGCCCAAATAGATGGAGGTGACGGGGATTTCCTCGGCCTTGTCCCGCACAGCTTTTTGGAGCGAGACGGCAGCGAAGAGCCCAAACAAGAACACCGTCAAGTAGAAACCCTTCTCGTTAAGCTCCATCTTGGCGTTCCAAAGGCCAATAAAGTACACGGCCATGCCCAGCCCCAAAGCGATCCAGGACGCCCCAATGAAAGCTCCAGTTGGTTTGCCCAGCTGATTTACCTGGCTCATAGCGTCTTTTTCCCTTATACGTTCCAGCATTGGCCTATCAGTGAATCACCAGCATAAACGAGCCCGAAGAATATTACGCTATTGAGTGGATAAAAAGAATGCGCGCAAGTGGGCCCCAGGAGGGGCCCGCTTGCGCGCAGTGATTTTAGAAGGGTACTAGAAGTCCCAGTCGTCGTCTTCGGTGTTGACAGCCTTGCCTATGACGTAGGAGGAACCGGAACCGGAGAAGAAGTCATGGTTCTCATCCGCGTTGGGCGAGAGCGCCGAGAGGATGGCCGGGTTCACGTCAGTGACCGCGGCCGGGAACATGGCCTCGTAACCTAGGTTCATCAGCGCCTTGTTGGCGTTGTAATGAAGGAACTTCTTGACGTCCTCGGCCAGGCCAACGGAATCGTAAAGGTCATGCGTGTACTGGACCTCATTCTCGTACAGCTCAAAGAGAAGCTCAAAGGTCCAGGCCTTCAACTCTTCCTTGCGCTCCTCGGGAACCCCTTCCAAGCCCTTCTGGTACTTGTAGCCGATGTAGTAGCCATGCACGGCCTCATCACGAATGATCAGGCGGATCATGTCTGCCGTGTTTGTCAGCTTGGCCCGTGAGGACCAGTACATGGGCAGGTAGAAGCCCGAGTAAAACAGGAAGGACTCAAGCAAGGTGGAGGCAATCTTGCGCTTGAGAGGATCGTCGCCGTAGTAGTAAGACTCAATGATTTGAGCCTTCTTCTGCAGGTTCACGTTCTCCACCGACCAGCGGAACGCCTCGTCAATCTCCTTCGTGGAGCACAGGGTGGAGAAAATCGAGGAGTAGCTCTTGGCATGGACCGATTCCATGAACGCAATGTTCGTGTAGACGGCTTCCTCGTGCGGGGTGATGGCATCCGGGATCAATGACACGGCGCCCACAGTGCCCTGCAGGGTGTCCAGCAAGGTCAAACCGGTGAAGACGCGCATGGTTAGCAGCTGCTCTTCCGGGGTCAGTGTGGCCCACGACTGAATGTCATTGGACAGCGGCACCTTCTCCGGCAGCCAGAAGTTGTTGCACAGGCGGTTCCAGACTTCCACGTCCTTATCGTCCTCGATGCGGTTCCAGTTGATGGCCGTTACGTGGCTCGCCAACTTCAGCTTCTCCGGTGTCATAGCTTTTCCTCTTCACTAAATTCTGGTGGCTCCATGAGCCAAATCAATCTTAAGCCAAAGGCACGACGGCGGGGCCGCCCCCGCCGTCGTGCACTTTAGTTCCGTAGTGCTAAAGCTGGCACGAGACGCAACCTTCCACTTCCGTTCCTTCCAGCGCGAGCTGGCGCAGACGGATGTAGTAGATGGTCTTGATGCCCTTACGCCAGGCGTAAATCTGGGCCTTGTTGATGTCACGCGTGGTGGCGGTGTCCTTGAAGAACAACGTCAGGGACAGGCCCTGGTCCACGTGCTGCGTGGCAGCGGCGTAGGTGTCGATGATCTTCTCGAAGCCGATCTCGTACGCGTCCTTGTAGAACTCAACGTTGTCGTTGGTCAGGTAGGGAGCCGGGTAGTACACGCGGCCCAGCTTGCCTTCCTTGCGAATCTCGATCATGGAGGCGATCGGGTGGATCGAGGAAGTGGAGTTATTGATGTAGCTGATGGAGCCTGTGGGCGGGACAGCCTGCAGGTTCTGGTTGTAGATCCCGTGCTCCATAACGGAAGCCTTCAGCGCACGCCAGTCTTCCTGTGTGGGGATGTGCATGCCTTCAAAAAGCTCCGCAACGCGGGCGGTCTGCGGCAGCCATTCCTGGTCCGTGTACTTGTCGAAGAACTCACCCGAGGCGTACTTGGAGTTCTCGAAGTTGATGAACGTGGAGTTATTCTCAATGGCCAACAGGTTTGAAGCACGGATGCAGTGGTACACCACCGTGTAGAAGTAAATGTTGGTGAAGTCCAGGCCCTCAACGGATCCGTAATGGACGCGCTCACGGGCAAGGTAGCCGTGCAGGTTCATCTGGCCCAAGCCAATGGCGCGCGACTGGCGGTTGCCCTTGGCAATGGAGGGGACACTGGTGATGTTTGACATGTCAGAGACAGCGGTCAAGGTACGGATGGCCGTCTCAATCGTGGCACCGAAATCGGGGGAATCCATGGCCTTGGCAATGTTTAGTGAACCCAGGTTGCAGGAGATGTCCTTGCCAGTCTCGGCGTAGGAGAGGTCATCGTTGTACGTGGTGGGTGCGGAAACCTGAAGGATCTCAGAGCAGAGGTTGCTCATGATGATCTTGCCCTCGATGGGGTTTTCGCGGTTCACCGTGTCCTCAAACATGATGTACGGGTAGCCGGATTCGAACTGGATCTCGGCGAGAGTTTGGAAGAACTCGCGGGCCTTGATCTTGGTCTTCTTGATCCGGGCGTCGTCAACCATCTCGTAGTACTTCTCAGTAACAGAGATGTCGGAGAACGGCATGCCGTACACCTTTTCAACATCGTACGGGGAGAACAGGTACATGTCCTCGTCGCGCTTGGCCAGCTCAAAGGTGATGTCGGGGATGACAACACCCAAAGACAAGGTCTTGATGCGGACCTTCTCATCAGCGTTCTCACGCTTGGTGTCAAGGAAGCGGTTGATGTCCGGGTGGTGGGCGTGCAGGTACACGGCGCCTGCGCCCTGGCGTGCGCCAAGCTGGTTGGCGTAGGAGAAGCTGTCTTCGAGGAGCTTCATGACGGGGATGACGCCGGAGGACTGGTTCTCGATCTGCTTGATCGGGGCACCAACTTCACGGATGTTAGTCAGGGCAAATGCCACGCCGCCGCCGCGCTTGGAGAGCTGCAGAGCGGAGTTAATGGAGCGGCCGATGGACTCCATGTTGTCTTCGATGCGGAGCAGGAAGCAGGAGACAAGCTCGCCGCGCTGTGCCTTGCCGGCATTGAGGAAGGTGGGGGTAGCGGGCTGGAAGCGGCCGTCCATGATTTCATCGACAATGCTGTTGGCGAGTTCCTCATTGCCGCGGGCCAGGTGCAGGGCAACCATGCACACACGGTCTTCGTAGCGCTCCAGGAAGCGGTTACCGTCAAAAGTCTTCAGCGTGTAGGAGGTGTAAAACTTGAACGCGCCCAGGAAGGTCTCAAAGCGGAACTTCTTCTTGTACGCCCGCTGGAAGAGCTCGCGGGTGAAGTTCATGGAGTACTGGTCCAGCGTCTCGCGCTCGTAGTACTCATTCTTCACGAGGTATTCCAGCTTTTCTTCCAGGTCATGGAAGAAAACGGTGTTGTTGTTTACATGCTGGAGGAAATACTGACGGGCGGCCGCACGGTCGGCGTCGAACTGGATTTCACCCTTGGAGTTGTACAGGTTGAGCATGGCGTTGAGCTCGTGGTAACCCAAGCCCTCCCATGCTGCGGGCATCTCCTTGGAGGCCTTCACGCCAGTGCCTTGGTCTGAGACAATCGTGTCCAAAATTCTTCCAATCCTTCGCGAACGCGGGCAACGTCCTCAGACGTACCCATCAGTTCAAAACGGTATAAATGCTGTACTTTGCACTTCTCGGCGACAATGTCACCGGCCAGGCAATAGGTTTCCCCGAAGTTGGTGTTCCCGGCGCCTACGACACCGCGAATCAACTTCCGGTTTTGTTCCACGTTAAGGAACTTGATGACCTGCTTCGGCACTGCCCCGCTCCGATTTTCCCCGCCATAAGTGGGCAAGATCAGGACAAAGGGAACTTGTGCCAGAAGCGTTTCTTCTTTGGTGTAGATCGGCAGCCGTGCCGCGTCCATCCCCAGCTTCACCATGAATCGGTGGGTGTTATCGGAGGAGGAGGAAAAATATATCAGCCGGCTGCTGGTGTTTCGAGAAGGTATCGCTGTTACTGCGGCTTCTGCTGCAACGGCTGACATGGCTTTCGCTTTCCAACTGCTTACTTGCGGTTGTAGGGCCAGCCGTTTGACGGGCCAGCCCCACATGTGTGCGTTATCCGCACATGAAATTATGTGTTTCGTGCGGGCCCAAAAGGCCCACTTCCTGACTTACGCTACGCTCGCGGCGTTTGCCTGGACGGCTGCGGCAAGTTCGGAAATCTTATCCGGACGGAACCCTGACCAGTGGTCGCCATCAGTGATCACCACGGGCGCCTGCTGGTAACCAAGGCTGAGTACGTGTTCCAGAGCAGCCGGATCAGTGGAGATGTCTACGCTCTGGTACGTGATGCCCTTTTTATCCAACGCCCGGTATGTTGCGTTGCACTGGACGCAAGATGGTTTGGTGTAAACCGTGACGGTCATGATCGAAGTTCCCCTTTGTCTGTTTCTGCCTGTGGCTGCCTCTGTCGGCATGCTCGCTGTCGGTGGGGGCTACGGGTCACGCAACGGCCTCGCCAGCTTTTTAGAGCTGTTTCAGCGGCCCTTTTCAGAAC
Organism: Arthrobacter sp. lap29; assembly: GCF_032458965.1. Lineage (NCBI taxonomy): Bacteria > Bacillati > Actinomycetota > Actinomycetes > Micrococcales > Micrococcaceae > Arthrobacter > Arthrobacter sp. lap29. The sequence continues at coordinate 233,122 of NZ_JAUCEK010000002.1, read as the reverse complement.
CGCTTGAATTCTGTAATAGATACTACATGTAGTGCGAGTCTCCAGCACCGACCCCTACATGATGTATTACAAGTATGTCATTATTATGCACCGCTCGTCCACAGCCTAGGAGAATTAAAAGCCCGTGAACTCAACGTTTAAACCGAGCTGTCCACAGGCTGTGGACAGCCTGGGTGCACACTAAACGTGCGGCGTGTCTCATAATTTCGGCGTGTCGTGCCGGGGCGGCTGGCCCATGTGCACCACCACAGCCCGTCTATGCTTGCTTATGCTTGCTTAGGAATCAGCCGCTCCGGCAGAAAGAGCCATCCTGTGATCAATCCCCTGCACCTGCGCACCCTTTTAGAAGTTGTTCGCCGCGGATCCTTTGCCGCCGCAGCCACCGCGCTGGGGTACACGGCGTCGGCTGTTTCACAGCAGATGTCAGCTCTGGAGCGTGATTCCGGAGTCGATTTATTTCACCGCTCAGCACGCAGCATCCTGCCTACGGAAGCCGCCTTGGTCATGTGCCGCCATGCCACCAAGGTGCTGACCGATATAGATGCCTTGTTGGCTGCGAGCGCACGCACGGCTGAGGGGACAAGCCAGGAATTGCGGCTGGGCATCTTTCCCTCGCTGGCCACCTATGTCCTGCCGCGCTTATTTGGCTCCTCACAGTGGCCGGAGCTGGGAATTAATCTCCACGTCTCCGTGGGGGAACCGCAGCAGACCATTGGCGGCTTGCGCACGGGCGGAGAGCTGGATGTGGCCCTGGTGTATCAGGTAGGTCAGTCAGGGCTGGCGTGGCCGCACAGCCTGAACCGGCAGTGGATTGGCGACGATAATTTTCGTGTTGTCCTTCCCGCGTCCTGGGGCATTCGCCCGGGCTCCACCATGGACGCTGCCCACCTCTCAGACATGCCCTGGATCATGCACCATCCCGGGACCAGTGACGCCGCCGTGATAGAGCGGCTCTTCGCCAGCTGCAACCTGCATCCGCGCGTGGCCGCCTACAGCGACGATTTCAATGCCAGCCTGCAACTGGTGGGAGTGGGGCTGGGCGCAGCACTGGTCCCGGAACTGGCTCTGGCCGCCCGGCCCGAGAACGTGGTAGTCCTGGACGTGCCTGAAATCCGGTTGGCCCGCAATATCTTTGCCCTGCTCATCAATGAGAATCGCACGGCCCGCGTCGAGGTGTTTGTGGACAAACTGGCCAGCATCCTGGCAGAGGTCACGGATATCAGCCATGTGGACCGGACACCGTGAGTCCTCACGCCGTGATGGCGAGCCCATCCGGCGCTGGCTCGGCATTGTAGGCGCCGTTACTGCTTCCGGAACTTCTTGGCCGGTGCCACAAAGCGTTTGATGAGCTGCTTTTTCACCGCACCAAACGGCGGGTAGATCAGCGCGAGCGTGTCCGGGAACAATGTCTTTTCCAACACCGCCTTGTGATGTGAGAACGTCGCCACCGAGTGCTGCCCGTGGTAGCCCCCCATGCCGCTCTCCCCCACACCGCCAAAGGGCAGGCCGGGCACCGAGAGGTGCGCCACGGGGACACCAAAGTTCAGTGCGCCCGAGGAGGTTTGGCCCAGGAACTGCGCCCGTACGCCGTCGTCCTCACTAAAGACGTACAGGGCCAGCGGCTTGTCCCCCGCATTGATGTAGGCGATGGCCTCTGCGGCCGAATTGACGGTGAGCAGCGGCAGCACCGGGCCGAAGATCTCCGCCTCCATAAGCTTGGCATCAGCATCCACATGGAGCACTGTGGGGGCGATGTAGCGGGTGGGCGCATCCGTACGCCCGCCACTGACAAGGGCGGAGCCGGAGTGCTCCGCTAAGTCTTCTGCCAGCAACCCGGCAATACGGGCAAAGGCCTGGTCATTGATTATCCGCCCGTAGGCCAGGCTATGTGCAGGCTCGGTACCGTAGAGGTCCTCGATGGCCAGCGGAAGTTCCTTGGCAAGTTTGGCCAGTGCGGCGTCAGTGCCCAAAACATAATCGGGCGCCACGCAGGTCTGCCCGGCGTTCATGAACTTGCCCCAGGCAATGCGGCGTGCCGCGGCAATCATGTCCACTGACTCGTCAATGTAGACCGGCGATTTTCCGCCCAGTTCCAGCGTCACCGGTGTCAGGTGCTTGGCTGCGGCGGCCATGACGATCCGTCCAACACGAGAATTACCGGTGTAAAAAATGTGGTCGAAGCGCTCCTCCAACAGTTCGGTGGTTTCGGCCACACCGCCCTCCACAATGCTCACGGCGCCGTCAAGATACTCCGGGACCCAGCGGGCCAGCGCCGCCGAGCTGGCAGGTGCCATCTCGCTGGGCTTGCCCACAACGGTGTTCCCGGCCGCGAGGGCTCCGACCATGGGGGCCAAAAGTAGTTGGATGGGGTAGTTCCACGGCGCAATGACCAGCACCACGCCGAGCGGATCCAGCACCGTGCGGGCCCGTGCTGGCTGGAGCGCCAAGGGTACGGGCACTGGGCGTGGCTTGAGCCATTGCTCAAGATGTTTCAAGGTGTGGGAAATCTCGGCGGTGAGGAAGCCGATCTCTGTCAGCCAGGCTTCGGCCGGGTGTTTGCCAAGATCTGCGGCCAGGGCTGCGGAAAAATCATCACGGTGCTCAACGAGCATGCTATTCATGGCCTTCAACGCACTGACACGCCACGCCAAGGGCTTCGTGGTGCCGCTGGTGAAAACTGCCCGGGCGCTTGCCACACTCTCTTGTACGCTCATGGCTTTAATCTACCCTCTCCCCGGGACCTGGACGTTACCCGCTGGTAACGTGCCCCGGTAATGTGCGCTAGTGGCCAAAAGCACAGCGCCCCTGGCCTTTCCGTGAGGAGAGGCCAGAGGCGCTGAGGGTGACGCTGGTGGAGCAGGTTTCGCTGGTGGAGCTAGCGGGCGTGTTAGACGAGCTGGGCGCGGACTTCCTTGGTGGCCTGAACCAGGTTCCGCAGGGACTCTTCAGTCTCGGCGTAGCCACGGGTCTTCAGTCCACAATCAGGGTTGACCCAGAGCTGGCGAGCCGGCACGTGCTTGACGGCGGTGCCGAGCAGTTCGGAGACCTCGGCCGCACCGGGGACGCGGGGGCTGTGGATGTCATAGACGCCCGGGCCAACACCGCGGCCAAAGCCATGGTTCTCGAGGTCGTTGACAACCTCCATGCGGGAACGGGCAGCCTCGATCGAGGTCACATCTGCGTCCAGACCGTCAATGGCATCAATGATGACACCGAACTCGGAGTAGCACAGGTGCGTGTGGATCTGAGTGGCGTCGGCAGCTCCGGCGGTGGAGAGGCGGAAGGAATTCACGGACCAGTCCAGGTAGGCGGGCTGATCGGCACGGCGCAGCGGGAGGAGCTCGCGCAGGGCAGGCTCATCCACCTGGATGATCTTGATGCCGGCAGCTTCCAGATCCGCGATCTCATCACGCAAGGCCAGGCCCACCTGGTTGGCGGTGTCACCCAAGGGCTGATCGTCACGGACAAAGCTCCAGGCCAGGATCGTGACAGGGCCCGTGAGCATGCCCTTCATGGGCTTGTTCGTCAGTGACTGCGCATATTCCGCCCATTCAACGGTGATGGCCTTCTCACGGGTGACATCCCCCCACAAGATGGAAGGACGGGTGCAGCGGCTGCCGTAGGACTGGACCCAGCCGTGAACCGTAACGTTAAAGCCTTCGAGGTTTTCGGCAAAGTACTGAACCATGTCGTTACGCTCGGGCTCGCCATGGACCAGCACGTCAAAGTCGAGTTCTTCTTGCAGCTCCACCACGCGCTTGATCTCTTCCTTCATCAAGGTGGTGTATTCATCCGCCGTAATGGCGCCCTTGTTTGCCCGGGCCCGTGCGGAGCGGATTTCGCCGGTCTGCGGGAAGGAGCCGATGGTGGTGGTGGGCAGTGGCGGCAAGGCCAGAGCCTCATCCTGGGCGGCTTCGCGGATGGCAAAGTTGGAGCGGTTGAAGTCCGCCGGGGTCAGGGCTGCCAAGCGGGCACGGACCTCGGGGCGCTTGACCCCAGCGGCTACTGCCCGTGATGCGATGACAGCAGAGGCTTCACAAATGGCTACCGCGGACGACGCCGGGTCCACCAGGTGCGCTGCCAGCGTCACCACTTCGGTGACCTTCTGGTCTGCGAACGCCAACCAGCTGCGTAGTTCCTCAGAGAGCTGGGTTTCCTCGGTGACGTCATGCGGGACGTGCTGGGTGGAGGTAGAGGTGGAGACGGTGACCGCTAGACCGGCAGCCTTCAAAATATCCAGCCGCGCAGCGGATTCGGCCAGATCGTTGATCCAGATGTTATGACCATCCACTACACCTGCAACAACGGTCTTGCCTGCGAGCAGGGCCAGCTCTTCCGCGGAAGGAACGGCACCCTTGAAGGCGTCAATGTGCAGAGCCTCGATGGGGGCGCCAGCCAGGGTGGGCAGCAGTTCACTGAGTGCACCGAAAGGGGTGGAGACAAGGATCTGCGGGCGGCCAGCAGCTGCTCCGAGTACCTCGTAGCTGCGTGCAACGGCAGCCTGAATTTCGGCAACGGGCACATCCTGATCGGCAACAAGGGCGGGCTCGTCCAGCTGGATCCAGGAGGCGCCGGCGGCACCGAGGCGGCTCAGCAGTTCAGCGTAGACCGGCAGTACCTCTTCCAGGCGGGAGAGCGGGTTGAAGTCTGCCGGGGCTTCATCACTGGCCTTGCTCAACAGCAAGAACGTGACAGGGCCAACCAGGTACGGGCGGGTCTCAAAGCCGTTGGCCAGAGCGTATTCGAACTGCTCCACCACGCGGGTTGAGGTGAGTGAGAAAGTGGTTTCCGGGCCAATCTCCGGCACCAGGTAGTGGTAGTTGGTATCGAACCACTTGGTCATTTCCAGCGGCTGCTGCTCAACCGTGCCGCGAGCCAAAGTGAAGTAGGCGTTGATGTCAAGCTGGCCATCGGCGTTGCGCAGTTCACCGAAGCGGGCCGGGACGGCACCGATGTGGGTGATGGCGTCCAGCACCTGATCGTAGTAAGAGAACGTGCCGGGAATGGCTGCCGCTTCGTTCAGTCCCAGCTCAGTCAGGCGGCGGGCGGTACCCAACTGGATTTCTTTGGCGGCAGCATCCAGCTCGGTGGCGTCGATCTTGTTCGCCCAGAAACCCTCGATGGCCTTCTTCAGTTCGCGGCGGCGGCCAATGCGGGGGTAGCCCAGTAGGGAGGCGGAGGGGAATGCAGTGTTCTTTGACATGGAATTTCCTTAGATTTTTAAGACAAATATTTCAAGATAAAAAAGTCAGATGCAGCGGCCATTGCTTGGCCAAGGCGGGTGTTAGGCCAAGGCTGATGCGGCACTTCTGGAGCCCAGCTGGGGCCGTCCCGGACGCAGTAGTTCGAGTTTATTCAGGACCTCCAGGGCGGCGGCATGTTCATTGAAGGTGTAGAGGTGAATACCGGGTGCGCCAGCGTCCAAGGCCGCCCGGGCCAAGTCCACTGTGGCCTTGACCCCCACACGGCGGCTCTGTGCTGCGTTGTCGGCCCGGCCCAGACTATCCAGCAGCTTGGGGCAGGGTTCCACACCCGTCAGATCACCCAAACGCTGGACCCGGCGCAGGCTGGTCAGCGGCATGACACCAGGGATGATGGGTATGCTGACCCCGGCGCGGCGTGCCCGGCTCACAAGGTCGCGGTACTGGTCCGCATGGAAGAACACTTGGGTGATGGCAAAGTCGGCTCCTGAGCGCTGCTTGGCCAGGAGGACCTCCACATCATGTTCAATCGAGGGTGACTCCGGGTGCCGCGCAGGGTAGGCCGCCACACCAATAGCAACCTTGCCGGCACAGAGCAACGCCGAACGGCGCTGCTCCACACGGCGGATCAACTCAATGAGGTCCTGCGCGTAGGCCAAGGATCCAGCCCGTGGTTCGGCGGGACCGTCCTGGGGCAGATCTCCGCGCAGGGCCAGGATGCCGCGCACACCATGGTCGAGCAGTTCAGAGATGATCTCGGCAAGTTCATCAGCCGTATTTCCCACGCAGGTCAGGTGTGCCAACGGTCTCAGTGAGGTTTCCGTCAGGAGCCTGTTCAAGAGTTCCACTGCTGTGTTGCGGTTACTGCCATTGGCACCGTAGGTGACGGAGACGTAGTCCGGATTGGTGCTTTCCAATTCACGGATGGTTTGCCACAGCGTGGCTTCCGCGGCCGCATTCTTGGGTGGAAAGAGTTCGTAAGAGAGGGCTATCGGCGCACTTTGTGAAGCTGGCGCCGATACCTGTATCAGGCTCGGTGGAGACATTTGCTGGGTCCTTGAGGATGGGTTGGCCGCTGCTGCCCCAAGCGTCTAGAACACCGGAAGGCAGCAACAATCACATTTTCGAAGAAAGCGGCGCAGACCACCCGGAGCTGTCTAGAGAGCAACAGCGAGCGGGCGTGATCCGCGAGCAAATGTCAGACCCACATGGGGGCACCCACACCCTCGATTAATCCGAAGGTCGCTGACACACGTTGAGGAGATAACGTGCACCAAATATAAGCACCCCGTGACATGCAGCGCAAATTCATGATCGAATTACTACGCGCCTTTACGGAATATTTCAGCAATTACATTCGGAGAAGCTAGTGAATCCTGCACCTTGACCGAATAAGTGAGCAGTCAGAGTCCCTCTGTACTCCAAGATGCACACGTCACCACGGCTTGGGGTGCTGCTCTGGCTCTTCCTCAAGCAGTTCATCCAACTTCTGGCCCTTGCTACGTTCCTGCTGCGCTTTCTGGCCGGATTCCTTGAGCTTGTCCAGCTTGCTGGCGGGTGGCGCCGGCGTATCCTGCCCCGGCTCACTCTCGCCGCCTTCGCCGTCCTGGCCACCATCTTGGGAGGCGGACGCCTTCTCCTTCAGGCGCTGCGCAGCGTCCCGCAGCGCATCACCTTCACCGTCGCTGTTATTGGCACTATCAGGGGTGAAGCAGTCCCGCGGCGCTTGCTCTACAGTTGCGCTGCCCTGGGCAAAGAACTCCAGGGCACGCGCCGTGTCCCCCGCCTTCTGCCCCTCCTCACCCAACTTCTCTAGGCTAAGTACCAAATTAACCCGAACCTTGCATGACTCCTTTGCGGGGACCAGCTCCAAGGCCGTGGCAAATTCCTTCCTGGCCCGTTCAAAGTCGCCGCGCAGCACATATCCATCACCCACGGCAAAGTGGGACTTGTACCGTTCAACCAGGTTCAGTACCCCCATGGCCTGCCCGGCGTGCACGGTCCCGTCCGCGTTAGAGCTGCCGTAGGCTGCGCCGGCCTGCCCTGCGGCGAGTGGCAGGCTCAGCAACTTCAGTGCAACAACGGCGGCGACAAGGATGGCATGTGCGCTCCAGAGCAGCAGTTTCTTCCGCCGTTGCCGGGCGTCGCCAGCCCCGCTGGGTGCAGTCCCACTGGATGCAGTCCCACTGGATGCAGTCCCACTGGATGCAACTGGCCCGGGTTGCGCTGCCGAGGAAGAAGCATTCATGCGCGGTCCTTTCGGGGCGCCGCCAAGACACGGCGGGCACGGCTCAGTGAGGCTAGTTCTGCGGTGGCCACACCAAAAGCGGCCAAAGCGAAGAGCCAATATAATTCAGTGCGCCCGGCACCAACACGGGCCTCTGTTCCACCCGGCGAGGAAGAAACCTTGGGGGCAGACTTGCCCAACGCCGCAGCAATGTTTCCCGGCTGCTCCCGGTGAACATAGGGCACGTCCAGCTGGGAGGCGATGCCAGCCAGCACCTTCTCATCAATACGGGAAATCGCTGGCGCATAGTTGGCGCTTTTGTCCAGAATGTAGGGCCCGGAGGAGGTACTGCTGAAGCTGTACTCACGCATTTTTCCTCCGGCAGTTGTCCCGTACCCCAACACAGCGCCACCATCTATCAGTTCCATCTTGTCCTTGAACGGTTCGGGTGCTTGAGCTGCAGTTTGTTCCCCGTCACCGAGGTAAAACACCAGCCGCGGCCGCTCCGGGTGGTTCTTCGCAGAATCCGCCAGCCGTTGGGCCAGCAGCTGATGGGCCACGCTGATGCTGCTGCCTTGAGAGATGTAGGCCGGTTTGGGTGAGATGACCTCAGTCATGGTGGCCAGCGCTGTTGCGTCGGTGGTCAGCGGAAGCGTGACGGAGGCCTTGCTATCAAAGGTGATCAGGGAGAACCGGGCCCCAGCCAGTTCGGTGGCCAGGGCTTGAATGTCCCCCTTCATTCCCTCAATCCGGGGAGATTTTCCATTGAAGTCCTCGGCAGCTGAACTGGGTGTCACATCAACCACAAAGTACACGTTGAGTTCGGTGTTCGCTACTGGTGCGGGCGCGCCCACCAGTCCGGGCCGGGCTCCAGCAACCAAGACCAGCACAACCAAGGCTGCGTAGCGCCAACGGGCGGCGGTGGCCCCCTTGAGCAGAAGGAAGCCAGCAACGGCTAGCAGTATCAGAGACAGAGCCAGGTACAGCCACAGGGGCAGGATCGGCAGTAGGCTCATCTCCGAAGCCGCCAACCAGCTACACCCAGCATCAGCAGGGAAAGCAGCGCCATACCCAAGGCCCAACCTGGTTGATCTAGCACACTGCGCTGCGGGGCGCCCTTGAGCAGTGCCGCCTCAGTGGCTTGCACTTTTTGCACAATTCCAGGAACCGCAGATTCACTCTCCAGCGCAAAGTAGGCCCCGCCCGTGGAGGTGGAGGTCGTCTTGAGGCCTTGTGCGGCCTTGCCCAAGAATGTTTCCATGCCGAAGTCGTTGGGGTTAAGGGAATAGATACGTATCTTGTCCTTCTGAGCCAGCGTGGTGGCTTCCGCCAGGCTGAACAAGGGTTTTCCTGCCAAGAGGTTGTCGGTGGCAAAGATGACCGATCTGGATCGTTGGGATTGGGCTGCTGCCGGAAAGCCGTTGATGCAGCTGGCTAATCCGTCGCCAATGAGAGAGGAGCCCGGCGCCTCATATGTTCCAGTGAAATAATCAAAGGAACTCGCGTCCGGGTTCAGCGCCTTCTGCGCAATTTTGAGCTCATTCGCCACAAACTCATAGTCGTCCGTGAGCGGAAAAACTGTGACGGCCGTTGAATCAAAGATGGTCAAGCCAATCCGTTCACCCTTGAAGTTCGCCACCAAGGTGGAAAAAACACTCACAATGGCCTCATCGGTATCCAACATGGAACCGGAGACATCCAGACACAAGATGATGTCCCGGTTAAGTTGTTCAGGAATGCTTGTCCGCTCCGTGACGGGCCGGGCCGCGGCCACCAGCAGCGAGAGCGCCAAAACCGCAACGGCAGCAACCGCCACAGTGAGCCACGCGCGGCGCTGGCGCAGCGCGTTTTGGTAGGCGGGTAGGGCCGTGAGCCGTTCGGTATGGGCCACCGGAAGGCGCCACACCGGCGCCGTTCCACGCCGGAACAGCAGTACAAGGACAGTACCAAGAACGGCCAGCCCCACAGGCAGCAACCACCAGTATTTCAACGCCATTCTCTCACCACATTCCTAGCCGCCTGAGCCGAGTCGGACACTAAGCGGTCTCCTCCTGTGCGGGAAAACTCCCCCGGATAAAACAGTTCCACAGCCTCCTCAGCCAGTGGCAGGCGGTGCTCACGCAACTCGGTGAGTGTCATGCGCTGAGTCCGCAACCCCGTCATCTCATGGACGAAGGTGCGCACAGCCAGGCTGAGCTCACTGTGGGCTGCGCGCGTAGCCAAGTGTCCGGCGTCGTGCTGGTTTTGCAGCCCATCAATGAGGGCCAGGTATTTGGCTTTGACGCCCTGCGGGTGCCGTGGCGGAACAAAATTGGGGACGCCGATGGTGCCGGCCGGCTTGGTGGCGACCCAGATCCAGGCCACCGCTGCGGCGCACAGGATCAGCAGCGCCACCCCCAGCAGCGGCCACCACGCCGAGTAGCCAATGGGGGCATAAAACGTTGTGTCAGCGGGCACGTCGATGCCTCTCCAACAAGGCGAAGACAGCAGTCATGACCTGCTCTGTGGCACCCACACAGGTCATGGCAATTCCCTGGGTACGCAGCAGCTCGGCCAGCCCCTGGGACCTTTCGGCGGCAGCTTGGGCATAGCTGCGGGCAAGTTCCGGATCATTGGCAAGTAGCAGCAGGACCTGCCGCTCCCCCTCAACGTCAGTTGCCATAACCTCGGTGCCCGCCCACCCGGATGCTAGGTGTGCAGATGCCGTAGCGCCCTTGTCCAGGCTGCCTCTTGACCTTCCGGCAGAGCCGTGGACAGCACCGGGTCCGGCTAAGATGGCGTCAGCAATTTCTACCCACAGGATTTCATGCTGGGCGTTGAGCCGGCGAAGCACCTTAGCGAGGCGCTCGTTGGGTGCGAGCTCATCCGCAACAACCACCAGGAGTGTGCGGGCCTTGATGTGGGTGGCAGCATACTCCAACTGCGTGCACAGCTCACTGCGCCCGCTGTCCTCTGAGGCTGCATCCATGCGGCGCAACACATTCTCCACATGACTTTCGGTGCCTTTGGCGGGCAGTGCGGCGGTTGCGTTGGAGTCTCCGTGGATAAGGGCCACGGAATCACCGTGTCTGCAGGCCAGCAAGCCGATGACCCCCATGACCATGACGGCAATATCCTTTTTGATCTGGCCGCCGCGAGAGGTTGCAGCCATGTTCCGGCCAGTGTCAGCCACAAAAAGTACCTGTTGGCGGCGGGTAGCCACGTAGCGTTTGATCAGCGGCGTCCCCACCCGGGCAGTGGCTTTCCAATCGATGTCCCGGACTTCATCCCCCGGAACATAATCGCGCAGATCATCGAAGTCCAGGCTACGGCCGCGGAAAATGGAAGCGTACTCTCCGTCAAGGACACCGCGGGCCCGGCGGTGCGCAAAGATGTACATCTTTGCTTTCACGCCAGTCAAGAGGCTACTCACGGCAGGCTACGGTGTTTGAACTGAGTCAAGGATGGCGGCAATCAAGGTTTCCACCCGAATATTTTCCGCCACGGCTTCAAAGCCCAGAATGATCCGGTGCCGCAAAACACGTTCCGCCAGTGCCTTGATGTCTTCGGGGATCACGTGGTCCCGTCCTTGCAGCAGGGCTAAAGCACGCGATGCCTGGGTGAAGGCGATGGTGGCGCGGGGGCTGGCACCAAACTCAATAAGCTTGGCCAGCGCAGGGTCAATGTACGCTCCGGCATGGCGGGTTACATAGACCAGCCCCACAATGTAATTGATAAGAGCAGGGTCCAGATAAACCTTTTTGACGGCGTCCTGCAGGGCAACGATATCGGCCAGCCCTGCCACGGGAGCTGGCGCCGCCCCGGCTAGGAACACCCCGGAATCAATACGCCGAATGACTTCGGCTTCCTCCACGGGGCTGGGATAATCCAGAACATCCTTGAGCATGAAGCGGTCCATCTGGGCTTCGGGGAGCTGGTAGGTGCCTTCCTGCTCAATGGGGTTCTGGGTGGCCAGGACCATGAACGGGTGTGGCAGCGGGTGTACCTGGCCGGCAATGGTGGTTTGACGTTCCTGCATGGCTTCGAGCATGGCAGATTGTGTCTTGGCACTGGAGCGGTTGATCTCATCCAGCAGCACAATGTTGGCGTGCACGGGACCCAGCTGCGTGGCGAAGGTGCCTTGGGCGGCGTCGTAAATCTGGGTGCCAACAATGTCACTGGGCAAAAGATCCGGGGTGCACTGGATCCGGTGGAACAGTGCGCTGACTGATTCTGCCAGGGTCTGTGCGGCCGTGGTCTTCGCCAAGCCCGGAACGGATTCCAACAGGACGTGGCCCCCGGTCATCAGGGAGATCAGCAGGGTTTCCCGTAACCGGGTTTGTCCCACCACCTTGTGTTCAAAGCTGCGCGAGATCTTGTTCAGAACCTGCTGCGCATGCGCCAGCTCCGCCTGATCGAGGGACGGGTTCACGCTGGTGGATAACACTGTCAAGGGGGCCTTTCGTTGAAACAATTTCTGACACAATTTCGGACACAATTTCGGGGTGGATCTTATAGACAAGTTCATACATTTAGTGGCTTTCCCACAATGGGGAGAACTTCCCATGCCCACTGTCCAGAGTGCACGGCGCGGACTAGAGTGAACCCATGAACCAGTTGCCAGCTGTCTATGAGGAGTACCTACAAGGCAAGGATGAGAACTTCATTGCCACAGTCCGCCCGGTGCTGCAGCAGTCAGTGGCCGAGAAAACCCACGGGGTGCGGGTGGTTGTGACCCCGCATGCCCTTCAGGCCCACACCGATCCTGCCATTCACTTTGGCGAGATTATTGAAGGACCGGACTGATCAGAACTTCGCGTCCAGCAACAACTGTGCGGCATTGGGGCTGAACGTTTTTTCCATGACCAGGCAGGCCGCCCCAAACGCTTCCTCACCCGAGTTCACCACGGTGCCGGTGACTTCCACCGAGTGCACACAACTGGTGACGCTTAGCTGCCTCAGAAGCTCCGGAATCAGCTCCAGATAGGTGGTTGCCAGAGCCGGCCAGAAGGGACCGCCGAACACCACCTTGTCCACATCGAGCAGGTTGGTCAGGACCGAAACAGCGCCAGCAAGACGCCGTGCCGATTGCGCCAACACCTCTTTGGCTTTCCTGTTTCCCTGGGCAGCGGCCTCCGCAAGAGCCGCCAGGTCCGCAGGAAGTGACGGTTCCACGCCCTCGGGCGCAGCGGGAAGAACACCAACAGCACGGGCTTGAGCTACCAAGGTTTCGGGCATGCAGGTGACCTTCACGCAGCCGCGCCGCCCACAATCACACGGCGGGCCGTCGGGGTCCGCAATGATATGCCCAATCTCTCCCACGTTACCTGAGGAACCCCTCACTACCTGATCATTCAGCACCAAGCCGGCACCTATACCCGTGCCAATGTACACAAACACAAAATCCGTGGCGTTATTCTCGGCCCCGGCCCACAGCTCGGCCACTGCCGAGGCCGTGACGTCTTTGTCCATCACCACAGGCAACCCGGTTGAGCCCTGCAAGATGTCTCGCAGAGGGACCCTATTCCAGCCCGTCATATGGGGCGGGTCAACCACTGTTCCACTGCCCGCATCAACAGGGCCCGGCGTAGCAACACCCACACCGGCAATACGGTGCTCGGGAATACCGGATTCGGCAATGATGCGGCGAATCTGAGAACCCATGGCGGCAACGGCCTGTGCCGGCGGGCTGGCAAGATCAGTGACTTCATCCACCGAGACCAGCACGGTCCCTACCGCGTCCAACAACACATAGTTGGTGGTCGCCGGATCAATGTGAAGCCCGATCGCGTACATGCCTTTGGGGTTCAACCGCAAAATGGTGCGCGGCTTCCCCGGGCCCGAGGTCTCCTTGCCGGCTTCCACAATGAGCTCTGAATCCAGAAGGCGCCGGCAAATATTAGATACTGTCTGTGCCGCCAACCCGGCCGAAGCCGCCAGTTCAACCCGGCTAAGGCCTTCCGCGGAACGTCGAATGGAGTCCAGGATCACTGCCTGGTTGAAATCCCCCATCTTAGGGAGGTTTGTGCCGCGGCGGCGCTGGGGCACAACCATATTGGGAAGTCCCAACATTATCTCCTTGACAAATCATTAGCTGCTGATTGCCGGCCTCGTGGATGAAGCCGGCCCCATTCCCCAGCTGCCAGATTACCCCGGCGGAGGTGGCGACTCGTGAACGCCACGGCGGGCGCGCGAAACTTCAGGTTAAGAACTAGAGCCTTCGGCCGTACCGGATGCCGCCTTGGTGGAAACTGTGAGAGTAAATTTGCTGTTACGAGCTACTACGCGCGTGGTTCCCACCGCTTTCGCCAAGGCACCCTTGTAGTCCAGATGGCGGTTATAAACGCACCACAGCTCTCCCCCAGGCGCCAGTACACGTGCTGTGGCTGCGAACAATTTATGTGCAATTCCGGCATGCACGGTGGCCCCCACGTGGAAGGGCGGGTTCAGGACTATCAACTCCGCTGAGCCAGAGGCGAACCCGGCCAGCGCATCATCACGGACCACCTCAATTTGATCGGCCAGAGCGTTGGCCAGCGCTGTGGCTGTTGTTGAGGCCACCGCCGCAGCAGACTGATCCGTGCCAATGACCTTCAGCTCCGGACGGGCCTTGGCCAGGGCCGCTGAAATGGTGCCATTGCCACAGCCCAAATCAATGGCCAGGCTCGCATCCGGGCGCATCTGGGGAACATAGTCGAGGAGGAAGCGTGTGCCGACATCAATTTTTGTGCCACCAAACGTAGCCCCGTGGGCGCAGATCCAGAGCCCTTGCTCCGCATGGAACTCCTTTTTTGGAAAGCTCAGCGCCGTTGCCTCCTTGCGTGGGCCGCTGAGGTGCAGTGGGCGGGATTTTCGCCAGGCCCGCCCTGGAACAACTGAGCTAAAGTATTCTGCCAGCACTGTATTCATGGCCAGGGTCATGTGCTTGATGCGGCCGCCAGCAAAAACTTGCACGGTTGGCGAGGCGTAGGTGCTGATAAGGGCCGCCACTTCTGCCAGTTCGTCGAGGCTGCGCGGCAACTGCCACAACACAACCTCTGCCTCGGTAAAGAGCTCCGGCCCCAACGCCATGGACGTGTACACATCGGCGTGTCCGCTGCGGTCTGCGTTGAATGCCAACGCATATTCCCCTGAAATACCATCCTGGCTCACGCGCAGTCCGGACAGATCATGAACCGTTGCAGAGGCAAGGGTCAGCGCTCCATACCGGTCCCCCAACACGGTGACGGATCCGGGGGCGGAGGTCTCCAGCGCGGCATAGGCCTGCTGGAGGATCAGCTCGTCTGTGGCGTCATGGGCGAAGAGGTTCTCTGCCTCTATGTCCGGGAACCTCCGCAAGTGCCCAAAATCAAAGACCATGCCCTCAAGTTCACTGTTTTCCTCCACCGACCAACTCTACCGCGCCGCATTTTCAGCCCAAGTTTCTTCCCCTGCCTTGGTGCCCAAAATCACACAGGATATATACTTGAGGCAATCACCTAAGTCACAGATACGTCGCCGTCATCGACGACTCGAAGGATGATTATTATGAGTCAAATTACGCCACTTCGCAGAACCGTCCGTGATGGCAGCGGACTCAAACGTGTTGGAGGTGTGTGGGGAGAGGTCCTGGCTGAATTCCTCGGCACCTTTGTCCTGATTTGTTTTGGTGACGGTGTTGTAGCCATGGCCGTAGCTGCGCTACCTGGCAGTGGCCGCGCCGCGACTGACACAACAATTTTCATGGCTGCCGGGGACTGGCTACTGATCACGTGGGGATGGGCGTTGGCGGTAGCGTTAGGCGTCTATGTGGCCGGTGGCGTTAGCGGGGCACACCTGAACCCCGCAGTGACGTTGGCGTTCGCCGTCCGGAGAAAGTTTCCATGGAACAAGGTTATTCCCTACGTGGTGGCTCAGGTTGTGGGAGCTTTTGCGGCTGCGGCGCTGCTCTACGTAGTCTATTTCAACGCCATTGACGCCTTCAACGCCGCATCCAAAACACAACGGGATCAAGCCGGCGGCTTAGCCACGTTCTCCATTTTCGCCACCTTCCCTGCGCCGTATTTCAAGGGCAATTTGACCATCCCGCTGATTGACCAGATTGTTGGTACTGCATTTTTGGTGATCTTCATTGTGGCCATCATCGATTTGCGCAACACAGCTGTTAAGGCCAATCTGGGACCGCTGATGATCGGCTTCGCTGTGGCGGCCATTGGGATGTCCTTCGGCGCCAACGCCGGTTACGCCATCAATCCCGCCCGTGACTTTGGTCCTCGCGTGTTTGCGTGGCTAGCAGGCTGGGGTGATGTTGCCTTGCCGGGCACCATCACGGGGGTTCCTGGCGCATTCAGTTGGTACTTCTGGGTGCCTATTGTAGGTCCGCTCATTGGCGGCATCATAGGCGTGCTGCTCTACGACTGGTTCATTGGCGATATCCTGCATGCCCGCCGCGCACTGGCGGATCAGGAGGCAGCTGCTAGTGGTAAGCCACGCATTGACCAGGATAAGACGGAACCGGGTCCGGCCGAAGAAGAGGAAGACTACTGACACTCCAAGGCCTGGACATACAGCCACTGGCTGCCAACTTTGGTAAAGCTACTGGTTTCCGTGAAGGAGTCCCGCAGTTTACGGTTCGCCGCTGAGCGGTAGTGTGCGCGGAAAGTCACCACGCCCTCACGCTCAAAGGGACCGCCGCGTTCAGTTCCGAGGATTTCCAATAGATACCACTTCTGGTCGGGGTCCAATTCCAAAGTCTCAGGGCGAGTGTCACTGTGCCAGGTTCGCAGCAGGTAGCTGGCATCGCCCAGGGCGAAGGCGCTGAAGCGTGAGCGCATCAGCGCCTCTGCTGTGGGCGGGAACGTCCGGGCCACAGTGTTGGCGCTGTCTAGGTAGCGCCCGCAGCAATTGACCAACAGTTCCCCACTGTGGCAGGGGCAGCGCATTGTGTCCGTCGTCATGGTTCTCACCTTTCTTGTCCTTAGTTCCTCAATGCTCAGTGGATCTATTGGAGCGGGTGGGTTTGTGCATGGAACCATTCGATGTGGTTCTTGAGTTCTTTGGCTGCCCGGACGCCGTCGTTGGCTAGCACTGCGGCAAGGATCTCACCGTGCTGGGTACGCAAGGATGGGACCATGGAGTCCCACTTGGCTTCACTGTCAATGGCCTCGCTGACATAGCTCTGGATGGCCAAGCGCAGGGATTCCATCATGGCCGTGACAACCGCGTTTCCTGCCAGTGAGCTGAGCAGCACGTGGAAGGCGGCATCCAAGACATGGAATTCCTCCCGGTCCAGGCCGGGGGCTGCCATGGCTTCAAAAAGTTGGTGCAGGGTGGCCTCTTGGCTGGCAGTGCGTGGCTTCCCGGCAGCTTCCACAGCCGCCCACGTCTCCATCATGATGCGAGTCTGGACAATGTCTGCAACGGGAAAATGACTCGTTGCCATATGTAGGCGAAGTGTTGCCGCCAGTCCGGCTCGAGGATTGGCTATGACCACAGCACCGGATTGCGGTCCGGAGCCTACTCCTGTGCGGACCACTCCCATCACGTCCAAGACACGAATCGCATCGCGGACGGACGCGCGGGAAATACCGTGTTTCAACGCCAGGGCCCGCTCCCCCGGCAATTGATCGCCCACTTTAATCTTGCCGTCGCGAAGATCGGCTTCAATACTGTTCAGCACCGCCTCGTAGCTGCGGGTAATAGGCGTGGGATCGGGTTCTGAGACGTGCACTGGATCATTCTCGCATTCAGTGCCGCCAGAGAGTGAATCGGCACCCGTTTTTTGGCACAGAGCGAGCAAGCAGCGAGGCGTGGGAGTAAATCCGTAATCCGGCTCAGTTGCCAACGCTTCACGCCCAGGCAGAGGAACTCCCCCACACGGAGGGCAAGAAAAAATCCGGCCATTCTCACGAATGGCCGGACCTTGTTTTGGTGGAGCTGAGGGGACTCGAACCCCTGACCCCCTGCATGCCATGCAGGTGCGCTACCAGCTGCGCCACAGCCCCAAAACTAACGATATTTAGTTGTAAACCCACTGAATAACTTCTTTAGCTCATTCAGCGTGTTTGGTGGAGCTGAGGGGACTCGAACCCCTGACCCCCTGCATGCCATGCAGGTGCGCTACCAGCTGCGCCACAGCCCCAAACACTGTATTTATTTGCCGCTTTCCTTGACCTAGCGGTCTTGGCTGAAGCAACCTGTCTATCCTAGAACACGTTTTACCGTAGTGCCAAATCGGCGTGTTCAGGGCGCCTAGTCCTCTACAGGCTGGTCAAGACCTTCGGGTGATTCATACGGTTCCGGAAGCGTCCCAACATTGTGTTCAAGTAGCCTCCAGTGGTCCACTCCCGGTCCTGAATCAGCGGAATGGGCAGCTTCAACCACAGACCAATGACAATTGGAGAGCCCGGACAAGGTGCGCCACAACGGCTCCGGCAGACCCAACAGCTTAGCCATGGCTACCCTGGTGGCTCCTCCGTGGGTGGTGACCACCAGAGTGCCGCCGTCGGGCAGTACAGAGACACCTTCCAGAACGGCATCAACCATCCGTTGGGCTACTTCAACCCGGGTTTCCCCACCACCGGCCCGGACACCGGGTTCATCACGTTGCCACTGTTTGATCTGCTCGGGAAAGCTCGCAATTATCTCATCGAAAGTCCTCCCCTCCCACTCACCACCAAAGGTTTCACGCAGGCGTGGATCCACCTGAATAGGACCACCAGTGAGGGATGCCAGCTCTTGGGCAGTGGAGAAAGCCCGGGAAAGATCGGAGGAAAGTATCTGCACCGGATGCCCACCGGAGACGGCAGAACCGAGCTTGCCGGCTAGAAGTGCCGCGGACCGGCTAGCCTGAGATGCTCCCACCTCGTCCAGAGGAATATCGCTCTGACCCTGAAAGCGTCCGGCAGCATTCCATGATGTGCGGCCATGGCGCCAAAAGATGACCCGCCGGCGCGGGCCGGCGGGCTGCAGAACTGAACGTCCCGGTGTTTGGTTGGCTATCAATGGCCACCGTCCCATCCAAGGTCCCCCAAAGGGACAATCACAGTGCTGATTCTTTTTCCTACTACTCTGTTACGGCAGCAGCTGAGGGGTCAGCCGCATCCAACTGAAGGTCAATGATGGGGCATTCCCCGTAAAGACGCTCGAGTGCGTAGAAAACGCGGTCCTCTTCATGCTGGACATGGACCACAATGTCGGCGTAATCCAGAAGAACCCAGCGGCCTCCCGAGCGGCCTTCGCGGCGTACCGGACGCAGACCAAACTTGTGCAGTTCGTCCTCGATGCCATCAACAATGGCGTTGACCTGGCGTTCAGTTGCTGCGGAGGCGATGAAGAAGATGTCCGTAATAGCCAAGCGGTCGCTGACATCGATGGCTGTCACATCCTGAGCCAATTTTTCCGATGCTGCCCGCGCTGCCGCGCGTGCCAAGTCAATCGACGTTTCTGATGCTGTCACTGGTGTTCCTTTGATTGTTGAAAAAATCTTGTTTAAAGAGTATTGGTCAATATCACGATGACGCTGACCACAAGAGCCGCACCGCCAAGAATAATACTCCCCCACTGAATCAGCAGGTTGCGTTGCGTTCGTCTCAGCCCGGCAGTCATGGCATCCAGGGGCTCGAGCCCGTGCGCGTAGTCTGCGGGCATGGGGGGCATTTGTGAGCGTTGCACCGGCTCCGCTGCAGTCGCGGCGTGTGAGGGATAAGGACCTGACACATCAGCAGCAGTAGCAGTAGCAGTAGCAGTAGCAGCATGCTCCCCGTTCGCCATGGCCTCAGCACGTTTGATGGTGCTACTCCTGCCACCCGTCAAAGGGCGGTTTCCCGGACCAGGGCGGTGCACGGCACGTGCTGCCAGCGCCGCATCGAACCTCTCAGCACTAACGTTGGGCACGGTGGGGCCGGATTCCGGGATTTCCTCTGACGCTTCGCGGCTGGGCTGCACCACTGCCCGTGCCTTGGCTGGCGCCTGCCGCGGAGTGGAACGTGTGACAATTGGCACATGGGTAGTGGCCGGCGGACGCATAACGCGCTGGTCCATCCCGGGTACGTCAATAAACTCCATGGGCGTAACCATGGCCAAGTTATTCGTGGCCGTGGGGTCAGCCGGCGGACGCCGATTCTTGGCATTTTCCTGAACCAGCCGTTCACGGGCCTGTGCGCGCTGGGCCAAAATAGCGGCCCTTTCCGATTCAGCCCGCTTGGCTGCCAGCACTTGAAGTTCTTCAGTGCTGGGAGCAACTGACGGCCCCGCCGAGATCGGATAATAGCTCCCACCGGGAACAAGTCCGGGCATGGGAGGAGAATTACGCTCAAGTTTACTCTCAAGCGGTGTCTGCGCCTGAACTTCCGCGGCAGCGGCGGCGTCAGGTGTTGCGGCAGTCTGCGGGCTTGGCGCACCCTCGCCATCAGCTGAGATGGACGCGTTAGCTTGGTCTGCGCCAGCCTGATCCACGGTGAACGGGGCGGCACTGCTAGGCAAAGCTGTCGGTGGGCTTGGCATTTTCACGGCGGCCGGCGGCACGTCCAGTGGTGTCACAGCCTCAGGCGCCGATGCGCCGGGCAGCTTTTTATCATCAGTACCTGCAGAGGCGGTACTGGTCCCGGTTTGCCTCCGGCTGGTAGCAGGGGCTGCACGGCGCCCTGCCCTGGTACGCGGCACAGGCGTTAGGCCCGGAACCGCACTTCCAGCAGGCGTAGGGGCACCAGCAGAGGCAGACTGCTCGGTGGCGTCCGCGGGGACATCGCGGGTGCTGTCCGTCGAGGCCTCGCTGGTGGTGTGGGAAGCGTGGGTATCCGTTAACGCCACAGCCGGGCTCTGACTCGTCTGAGGCGAAGCACCCGCCTTTCCCGCCCGTGAGGTGACGGAGATGACAGGGTTCACTGCCGTGATGGGTGCCCGTTCTGCATCAAGCTGAGCCTGACGAAGCGTCTTTCGTGATGGCAGCGGGCTCAGTTCGCCCGGATCGACAAGGTCCTTGTAGGCACGCAAGGCAGCCCTGTCGCGTGCCCGAGTCTGTGATTGACGTTCCCGAGGTAACGGTGCCTCCGCGGCGCTGACTTCCTTGCCGGCGTCGGCGGTGCCTGTTGGTACTTCTGTTGCCCCGTGAGCCCGGTTAGCAGGCGAAACAGGCGCCATGATCTCAGGCACCGCGGAGACTTCCGGGGCACCCGTTCTGTGTGCAGATTGCTCGCGCATTTCTCTGCGACTACGAATCGGCTCTGTTTCCTTGCTCATCACTTACTCATTCGGTTCTCTTTAGTCACCGGCACTATGCCTGCTCCGGCATCTGTTACGGGTTGCACGTACAGCCCGTACTTGGCAATATATTGCACCACACCGTCCGGAACCAAGTACCAAACGGGATTGTGCTCTGCCACTCGCTGGCGGCAGTCGCTAGAAGATATTGCCATAGCAGGCACTTCCAGCAAACTTACATCGGTTCGCCCTCTGTCATCGAGCACATGCCCTGGCCGGGTGACACCCACAAAGTGGGCCAAATCCCAGAGTTCTTCATTGTCTTTCCATGACATGATCTGCGCCATGGCATCGGCACCTGTGATGAAGAACAAGTCCGCTTCAGGACGCATCCTGCGCAAATCACGCAATGTGTCAATGGTGTATGTGAGCCCTGGCCTATCAATATCCACACGGCTCACCGTGAATTGCGGATTCGCAGCCGTTGCAATGACAGTCATCAAGTAGCGGTGTTCAGCGGCGCTGACCTGGCCTTTTGACTTTTGCCATGGCTGGCCGGTGGGCACAAAGATGACTTCGTCTAGCTTGAAGACGCTCGCAACTTCACTGGCTGCAACAAGGTGTCCATGGTGGATCGGATCGAACGTGCCACCCATGACTCCAACCCGGAGACGGTCCCGGGTACCTTTAGCGCAAGATACCCGGGGGGTTCCCTCAGTGATGGGAAGACGCCTGGCCATCGTTGTGCAGGTGCTTGTTGGTGTGCTGGCGGTGCGGGTCTTCAGTTGCTTCAACAACACTGTGGCGGTTGCCCAAATTCATGAAAGAGACCGTAACAAACATCAGCAGCAGCAGGGCAGCAAGCATAGTACCGCCAATCACATACGGCGGCGCAATCAGCGGCGCAAGATCGTGTTCTTCTGCGGCAGCCAGTACGACGCCGGCAAGCTGGGTCAGCATTATTTCTCCCCTTGGGTACGTGGCCTGGCGGTTATGTCACCGCACCAAGGCCAATTGTTGCTTGTATTGCTTCTAATGGTACGTGCAATCGGCATGCTCAGGGACACCGGCCGCGCCGTGTGGGCCACACGTGGCTAATTTCCAAGCCAGGCCCCAGGCCCGAGGGACCCGCCGCGAGCTTGCGAGTAGTGGGAGCACACCTAACGCACTGGGCCCCCAGGCCCGAGGGACCCGCCGCGAGCTTGCGAGTAGTGGGAGCACACCTAACGCACTGGGCCCCCAGGCCCGAGGGACCCGCCGCGAGCCTGCGAGTAGTGGGAGCACACCTAACGCACTGGGCCCCCAGGCCCGAGGGACCCGCTGCGAGCTTGCGAGTAGTGGGAGGGCCTGGGGATTAGCCCCGGATCTGACCTTCGCCCTGAACAATCCACTTGGTGGTAGTCAGCTCGGTCAGTCCCATGGGCCCGCGAGCGTGCAGCTTTTGGGTCGAAATGCCAACTTCAGCCCCCAGCCCCAGTTCTCCACCGTCCGTGAACCGGGTGCTGGCATTGACAATGACGGCCGCGGAATCTATCTCAGCCACAAATTTTTCGGCGTTGGATAGGTCGTTGGTCAGGATGGCTTCTGTGTGACCGGTACTCCATCTGCGAATATGCTTGATCGCCTCATCCATCGAGTCAACCATTTTCACTGCCAGGTCCAGGTCCATGTATTCAGTGGCCCAGTCCTGGTCAGTGGCAAGATCCGCTGTGAGCCCTGCGGGCAGCACCGCCTGCACCCGCTCGTCAACATGGAGCCGAACCCCTGCCTTGGCCAAGGCGGAAAGGACGGGGCCAAGTACTTTGGCATCCTTGTGCACCAGGAGTGTTTCTACGGTGTTGCACACGCTGGGACGCTGGGTTTTGGCATTGAGCAAAATATCTACGCTCATCTCTTCTTTGGCGCTGGCGTCAATGAAGATGTGCACATTGCCTTCACCAGTCTCAATGACAGGGACGGAGGCGTTGTTCACGATGGTTTGGATCAGTTCGCGTCCACCACGGGGAATAAGGACGTCCACGGCGCCGCGGGCCTTCATGATCAGGTTGGCACCTTCGCGGCCAAACTGATCAACTGACTGGACTGCGTCCGAAGGCAGGCCAACGGAATCGAGGGCATCACGGAGGATACTCAGGAGCGCCTTGTTGGTGTTCGCTGCGGCAGTGCCGCCACGCAGGATGACGGCGTTGCCGCTCTTGAGCGCCAAGCCGGCAATATCAACTGTCACGTTGGGGCGGGCCTCGTAAATGGCGGCCACAACGCCCATGGGTACGTTGATCTGACGCATGCGCAGACCGTTGGGAAG
The DNA here is from genome assembly GCF_032458965.1 of Arthrobacter sp. lap29. Lineage (NCBI taxonomy): Bacteria > Bacillati > Actinomycetota > Actinomycetes > Micrococcales > Micrococcaceae > Arthrobacter > Arthrobacter sp. lap29. The sequence goes on along the minus strand of NZ_JAUCEK010000002.1, from coordinate 210,231 downwards.
TGTCTGACCACGCACCACATTCCCTACAGGATCCGGCAGGGTTGCAAGGTTCTCAAGTGCATCTGCGAGTCCTTTGATGCGTGGCTTGGTGAGGGTAAGCCGATCCAGCATGGGCACGGAGGTGCCGTTCTGAGCGCCATTGGCCACATCTTTTGCGTTGGCGCTCAGGATGGTGTCCTGATTCTCCAGGAGTGCCTTTGCAATGGCTCGCAAGCCCTTGTCTTTCCATGCACGGTTGGCCCCGGCCATGCGGCGGGCTGCCCGGCGGGCGCGGTCGGTGATCGCCCGAACTTCGGCGGCAATATCTAGTTCTACAATCTGCTCGGTCATGTCACCAAGTCTAAGGTACCTGCGAATGAGATGCTGTGGCGTATCCCTCAGAGCGTCCCGGCTGTGCCACCCCTGTAAACTGCCGGGCAATCTACTTAGGGGTTCAGGAGCACCAGGTCATCGACGTGGATAACCTCACGTTCAAATTCGCGGCCCAGTTCCTTGGCCAACGCCTTGGTTGAGCGGCCCAACATTTGGGGTAGATCCGAGTACCTGTAATTGACTAATCCCCGGGCAAAAACATTTCCTGCGGAATCACAAATTTCCACCGCATCGCCAGGGTCAAAATCACCGGTGACGGCCGTGATACCGGCGGGCAGCAGCGATTTGTGCCGCTCCCCCACGGCCCGGACGGCGCCGTCGTCCAACACCAACCGACCACGAATATCGGCCAAATGCGCCAGCCAGAGCATGCGGACGGGGCGCTTATTTCCGTTGATCCCAAACCAGGTGCCCACGTCTTCACCAGCCAGAGCCTGCGCTGCCTGCTCCGTGGAGGTGACAAGTGCCGGGATGCCTGTTTCGGCGGCAATCAGGGCAGCCTGAACCTTGGTGGCCATACCGCCTGTACCAATCCCGGCCTTGCCCGAACTGCCTATCACAATGCCTTCGAGGTCCTCGGGTGAGTCCACATTGCTGATGCGCGTGGCACCTTCCGCGGGCGGACCGTCGTAGAGGGAGTCGACGTCGGAGAGCAGGACCAGCGCATCAGCCTTAACAAGATGGGCCACCAGAGCAGCCAACCTGTCATTGTCACCAAACCGGATTTCATGGGTGGCCACGGTGTCATTTTCATTGACAATAGGGACCACGCCCAGATGCAGCAGACGCTCCAGGGCCCGGTGAGCATTGACATATTGGTGACGGCGCGTGAGGTCCTCAGCGGTCAACAGGACCTGGGAGGCTGTCACCCCGTGAGAGGCGAACGCCTGGTTGTAGTGCGCCATCAAAAGGCCCTGCCCCACACTGGCAGCTGCCTGCTGAGTGGCAAGATCCTTGGGTCGCTTGGACAGGCCCAGTGGGAGCAGGCCGGCGGAGATGGCTCCGGAGGAGACCAAGATGACCTCTGTGCCGGCGCGCTGACGCTGCGCCACAACAGCTACCAGCGCCCGTAGCGCCTCCTCGGAAATACCACCGGCAACTGACGTCAACGACGACGAGCCTACCTTCACCACGATTCGCGCCGCAGTCGCTATATGGCTACGCGATGTACCTGAACCCGCCTGATCCTGCCCCGTCATTGCCATTAGTCCTGAGCTGCACCTGTGGCGTCGGATGAGCCTTCGGCAGCAAGATCCGCGGCGGTACTGTGCGCCTTGCTGGTGGTGCGGTCATCACTGAGCTCGGTCCAGATACCGGCCTCGCGCTCGGCAGCCATTTCGGCGCGTGCAGCGGACTTTGCGTCGCGGCGATCCTGCTGTTCCTGGCGCTTCTGAGAACGTGTGGGGCGATCACCCAGATCCAGCAGGCGCAGGTCGGTGCCACGGGGTGCGGCCAGGTGCTCGGCGCCACCCATCATGGTCGGTTCCCAGTCGAAGATCATGCCGTTGTCCCCGCCAATGACCACGGTATCCCCAGGTGTGGCACCGATGCGGAAGAGTTCCTTCTCGACTCCCGCCTTCGCCAGCCGGTCTGCTAAGTAGCCAATGGCTTCCTCGTTCTGGAAGTCAGTCTGCTCAACCCAACGCTCGGGCTTTTCCCCGCGAACACGGAATAGCGGAAGCATATTGCGCTCTTCACGATGGATGGTGAAGGACGATTCATTGACTGCACGGGGGCGCAGCACAACGGGCGCAACCTTAACGGCCATGTCCGCTTGGGCCTTGCGCGCCGCCATGACAATTTCAGCCATGGCAAAGCCGAGTGCCTTCAAACCTTCGTGGCTTGCGGCGGAGACTTCGAAGACGCGGTAGCCGCGTGATTCCAGGTCGGCACGGACAAAACCAGCCATGTCACGGCCATCAGGAGAATCAACCTTGTTCAGGGCGATCAGGCGGGGGCGGGCGTTCAAAGGCACCACGTCACCGTCGGCTCCTGCGAAACTCATGTCAACGTCGTACCGGTCAAGTTCGCGCTCGATGATGGCGAGGTCACTGATGGGGTCGCGGTCAGCTTCAAGGGCGGCACAGTCCAAGACATGCACAATGGCGGCACAGCGTTCTACGTGACGCAAGAAGTTGTGGCCCAGGCCCTTGCCTTCGCTGGCACCTTCAATGAGGCCGGGCACATCAGCCATGGTGAAACGTACGTCACCGGCTTGGACCACACCCAAGTTGGGGATCAACGTGGTGAAGGGGTAGTCAGCAATTTTGGGCCGGGCCGCAGACATGGCAGCGATGAGGCTGGACTTACCGGCGGATGGGAAGCCCACCAGGGCAATGTCAGCGATGGACTTCAACTCAAGGACAATGTCAGCCTCTGAGCCCGCAATACCCAACAGCGCGAAGCCCGGAGCCTTGCGCTTGAGTGAGGACAGAGCATTGTTGCCAAGTCCGCCTTGGCCACCGGCGGCAGCAATATATTCGGTACCGATGCCCACCAGATCGGCCAAAACATTGCCGTCTCGGTCCTTGATAACGGTGCCATCGGGTACTTCTAGGATCAGGGATGCCCCGTCCTTGCCGTCCCGCCAGTCACCCATGCCGGGCTGGCCGTTGCCGCCGCGGCGGTGGGGTGCGTGGTGGAAGTCAAGCAAGGTGGTGGTTTGGTCACTGACGCGGAAGGTGACGCTGCCACCGTCGCCGCCCTTGCCGCCGTCGGGCCCGCCCAACGGCTTGAATTTTTCGCTGTGAACTGAGACGCAGCCATGGCCGCCAGTCCCGCCGGATACGTGCAGAACAACCCGGTCAACAAAGCTGGCCACTGAAATCTCCTTGAATAGAACGTGCTACTGCGTACTAATTCTAGTCCGCTGCACAGCTGCACACCGATATCGGTTGGCGCTGCTGATGGTAATAAAATCTGATGTTAAAACTGCCTGTGTTAAAAGCCAGTGGAGCGAGCCATGCGGCCCGCTCCACTGGAAAAGCTTTGGTATTAGACCGTAGCTGCAACGATGTTTACAACACGACGTCCACGACGTGTGCCGAACTCGACTGCGCCTGCGTCCAATGCGAACAGCGTGTCGTCCTTGCCACGGCCGACGCTAACGCCGGGGTGGAAGTGAGTGCCGCGCTGGCGAACGATGATTTCGCCAGCCTTGACAACCTGACCGCCGAAGCGCTTTACGCCCAGGTACTGAGCGTTGGAGTCACGACCGTTGCGAGTGGAACTCGCACCCTTTTTATGTGCCATTTGAAAATGCCTGCCTTTTTACTAAAAGTATCTAAGTGGATCTAACGCTCAGTGCGCTTATTAAGCGATTGAGGTGATCTTGACCTTGGACAGTTCCTGACGGTGACCCTGACGCTTCTTGTAGCCGGTCTTGTTCTTGAACTTCTGGATGACGATCTTCGGTCCACGAAGATCCTCCAACTTCTCAGCCGTAACCTTCACATTAGCCAGGTCCTTCGCGGCTGTGGTGAGCTTGTCACCATCAACCAAGAGCAAAGCGGGCAGCTCAAATGTGCTACCGACTCCACCGGGGACGCGGTTCATGGTCACGTGGTCTCCTACGGAAACCTTTTCTTGACGGCCGCCTGCGCGGACAATCGCGTACACCACTGGGGAACTCACTTCTCTCGACGTTATTACAAAGTTTTTATGCCAACATGAATCATAATTGACCATGCTAACCGTATGCGCCGCAGTTCAAGATTGAACAGACACGGTATGCATACTATGTGCCTCAACGCCGTGGACCTCAATGGAGTTCTGCCATGGAGTGGTTGCCCTAGGTGTTGGCGTAAGCACCGAAGATCAAGAATACGCTAATTCTGGCTCCGGGAGCAAATGAGACTGATTTCGTATCCTGCGCATCCTCGGACAAGTGAATATTTTCATCCGATGGCTGCGGCGATCCCCGAAACCGTACTAGGCAACTTTAGCGCGACTCAGATCAGAAAAAGGCATTTCCGGGCGTGACTCGCCGCATTTTTTGCTTTATCCGGCGTGGTGTTAATCACTCTGGGTATCTTGGGGCGCAGGAGCGTGCAGGTGCGGGGCCGCAAAGAAGTCCACCTCGTACGCGGCGGAGTGGGCAAAGGCTGCCTTCATGCCGGCCCGCTCACGCACTGAACCGCTCCGTGCTGCGTTGTCCAGGATGGCAATTGCCGTTTCCGTGGCTTTGGCAAATTCTTCGGAGGCGTACGTTTGCAACCAGGCCCCGTAGGGGTGCTCACCCTCAAACGCTAGATACTCGGTGTGCAGCATGCGGCCCACTTCCGCATACAGCCAGTAGCAGGGCAGCACTGCGGCCACTACTTCGCCGTAGCTTCCCGAGAAGGCCACACCTTGCAGGTGATCCACATAGTGTTTGGTGACAGGTCCTTGCATCAGCCCGGCACCGTGACCGCCCTCCAACAGCCCCGCCGCATCGTGTTCCCGCTCCAACGGATACTGACTTAGCCAATCTCGGTGCAATGAGACTTCCACCTCGAGGCAGTTCTGTGCCCCGCCGGCCCAAAACTTCTGTTCCACTTCGGTCGGCGCCAGCGCACTGGCCCTCGCGAGCACCCGCGAGTACGTGCCTAAGTAGAGTGCGTCCTGGGCCAGATAGTAGGCAAAGTGCCTGCGGGCGAGTGTTCCCGCGGCAAGTTCGCTAATGAAATCAAGGGAAGCAATCGCGGCACGTTGCTCAGCGCAGTCCGCCCAGAGCTCTTGGCTGAAGCTATCTGCGTGAGGAGCAGCAGTTGCCCACAGTTCGCTCAGGTGATTGACGGGCCCCGAACCGTGACCCACCGCCAGTTCAGCAGATGTTTCCAAGGCACGAGCCAGCCACGCCTTGGCACGGGCCACGCTGCGGGGCCAATCATTGAGCTGGGGCATAAGAGTTGCCAGAGCCGCCGAAAGTGAGCAGCCGGTGCCATGAGTGTTCGGGGTGTCAATGCGTGTCCCCATGAATTCATGCACTGTGCCGTCCGCGGAAACCAGGGCGTCCGGACATTTCCGAGACGCAAGATGCCCACCTTTGACCAGCACCCGGATCTGGTGTTCGGCTGCCAGTTCCTTGCCCTGTTGCACCGCCTCGTCCCAGCTTGAGGCCGCGGGCTTGCCCAGCAGGACACCAAGCTCGGGAATATTGGGGGTGACCAGGTGCGCCAGGGAAAGCAGAGAGAGCATGGCGTTGCGGGCCTCCGGAGCCATGAGCGTGTCACCGCTGGTAGCCACCATGACCGGGTCAAGCACGACGACGGGAGGCCGGGTTGCCGCCAGCCATTGCCCTACCGCGCTCATCACCTCGGCCGTGCCCAGCATGCCGATCTTCACCGCATCAATGCTGATGTCTTCGGAGATGGCTTCCAGCTGTGCCCTAAGGAATCCAACGTCCGGCACGTGAATCTCGCGGACGCCTCGCGTATTTTGGGCCGTCAATGCCGTGATGGCGGCCATTGCGTAACCGCCATGGGCGCTGATTGCTTTGATATCGGCTTGGATACCGGCCCCTCCCGAAGGGTCGGAACCGGCAATACTCAAAACCCGTGGGTGCCGTGTTCCCGGGAGCTGTGGCGCTGGCAGTGCCGCAGCTGGCGAGCCTGCAACAAGCGAGGCGTGGACTGTTGAGGCTTGGACGGTTGAGGCTTGGACTGTTGAGGCTAGGGGTAGCGCGTCTTGATCAGAAGAAACTAGTGCAGTTGTATCCATGGGGACATCCCTTCGCCGGTGCTAACCGGGCAGGTTCAACGGGTATTGTCTCAGCCGGCCCTGATGGCCTGGCACCCCGTGTCTGTTTCCACCCTAACCCTGCTAGCAGGCCAACAAAAAATAGCCCGCAGCAATGCCTGTAAAGTGACGCACATTTGCGTTTCTTCAAGCGTCGCTGCGGGCCATTGAGAGAAGGCCTAGGCGGTTACAGCTCGGAAGCCGGAACCCCTACACCCAAAATGATGGGCTCGGCACTCTTGTGGACTACCGGCGCCGGTGTAGAGATGCGCACCTGAGCGCTGCTGTGGGGAGCTGAACCTTGGCTTGTAACAGGCGCCTCTGACGTTTCTACCGTCATATCAGCACCACCTTGAGCACTGCGTGCGCTGCGGTTGCGGCGGCCACGGCGTGCTCGGGAACGGTTACTGCCGGACTCTTCCGCCTCCGCTACCTTGTGCTCGTGCGTAGAGGGCTCGGGTGCAGATGGCTCGGGTGCAGAGTGCTCTGCCCCGGGGGCTGAGAGCTGGTCCAGCGCCTGAGTCAGCCCCGCCAGAGCGGCTGCCTGATCAGCATTGTTGTGCGCAACCATGCCACCGCTTTCACTGCGATGCCCACGCGGCAACTCAATGGCCTCCCCACCCAAGGTGAGGATTCCGGCGTCGTGCATTACATGCTGCTCCGAAGCATCCGCAGCCTGGTGGTGCCCCTGCGCTGGGGAATGCTCGTGATGCGTGGCAGCAGCTGCGGCAGCAATATTCGCCAGCGCGGCACGGGCTTCGTGAGCCTTCTGCACCTTCGCGGCTTCAAGGGCCTCGGCAGCCTCATCGGACAGCGGCGTCACGGGGGTTTCCTGATGCTGCTCCGCCTCGTTCCCCTGCGTACGGTTGCGGTTGCGCTTCCGCTCGCTTCGGGTTGAGCGGTTAGCGGTGCGTTCCGGCTCGCGCTGCTCCACGGTGGGTGCGTGAACCTGAGCCTGAACCTGGGCGCCTTCCACGCCGGGAGTGTGCGGGCGGCGGTGCTCCACGGGAATTTCGTGGGTGACCATGCCGCGGCCGGCGCAGGTGCCACACTGCTCACCGAAGACCTCAAGCAGGCCGGTGCCCATACGCTTGCGGGTCATCTGAATCAGACCCAAACTCGTCACCTCGGCCACCTGGTGCTTGGTCCGGTCACGTCCCAGGCACTCAACCAGGCGGCGCAGCACCAGATCGCGGTTGGATTCCAAAACCATGTCAATGAAGTCAATGACAATGATGCCGCCAATGTCGCGCAGCCGCAGCTGGCGCACCACTTCCTCGGCAGCTTCTAAGTTGTTCTTGGTGACGGTCTCTTCCAAGTTGCCGCCGGATCCGGTGAACTTGCCCGTGTTCACATCAACCACTGTCATGGCTTCCGTGCGGTCAATGACCAGTGAACCACCGGAAGGCAGGAACACCTTACGTTCGAGGGCCTTGTTGATCTGCTCGTCAATGCGGTGTGCACTAAAAATGTCTTCGGGGTTGGTCCACTTCTCCAGACGGTCCAACAGATCCGGAGCCACGTAGGTCACATAGGCCTCAATGGTGTCCCAGGCGTCTTCACCGGAGACGATGAGCTTGGAGAAGTCCTCATTGAAGACGTCACGGACCACCTTGATGGTCAGATCCGGCTCGCCGTAGAGCATTTCCGGTGCCAGCGTCTTGGAGGAGGCGGCACGGTTGTTGATGCCTTCCCACTGGGCGCGCAAACGGTTGATGTCATTGGTGAGCTCTTCCTCACTGGCACCCTCGGCTGCTGTGCGCACAATGACCCCGGCGTTCTCGGGCAGGTGGTCCTTCAGGACCCGCTTGAGACGGTTCCGTTCGACGTCGGGCAGCTTACGTGAGATCCCTGTCATGGAGCCGCCGGGCACAAACACCAGGTAGCGTCCGGGCAGGGAAATCTGGCTGGTCAGGCGGGCACCCTTGTGTCCAACAGGGTCCTTGGAGACCTGGACCAGAACCGAATCGCCGGACTTCAGCGCGTTTTCAATGCGGCGCGGCTGGCCGTTGAGGTCCGCTGCGTCCCAATCAACTTCGCCAGCGTAAAGAACCGCATTGCGGCCGCGGCCAATATCCACGAAGGCCGCTTCCATGCTGGGCAGCACGTTTTGGACCTTGCCCACGTAGACGTTGCCGATCAGGGAATCCTGCTGCGTCTTGGAAACAAAGTGCTCGGCCAGGATGCCGTCTTCGAGAACACCAATCTGGATGCGGTCATCGGCCTGGCGGACCACCATGACGCGGTCCACGGATTCGCGGCGGGCCAGGAACTCGGCTTCTGTGATGACTGTGCGGCGGCGGCCGGAATCGCGGGAGTCGCGGCGGCGCTGCTTCTTCGCTTCCAGACGGGTAGAGCCGCGCAGGCTCGTAACACGGTTAGAGACGCTTGCCGTGGGCTCGGCAGGAACGCGGGGGGCCCGCACACGGGTCACCGTGTTGGGCGGATCTTCATCGCTGCCGCCGGTCAACTCCAGATCCGTATCGCCACGGCGGCGACGGCGGCGGCGGCGGGAGGTCACGCCGTCGTCGCTGTCATCAGAATCGCTCTCAGCGACGTCGACATCTTGGCTCTCATCCACCGGCTGCGTATCGGCTGCGCGTGGCCGGCGGTTACGGTTGCGTGAGCGGCCACGCTGATCGGCATCCGCTCCGTCCTGCGTGTTCTCCTCAGGGTTCCCGCCCTGCGTGGTAGCAACGGGTACCACTAGGCTCAGATCCGGCGCCAAGAACAGTGCCGAGATGCCGGAATCCGGAGCATGGAACAAGGAGTCCGTCACAGCGGGTTCGGCTTGTTCGGGCGCATCAATGGCCTGCGGTGCTTCAACGGGTTCTTGGGCAGCTTCTTCGGAATTCGCACCGGTTCCTTCGGCAGGCGCACCGGTCACGGTAGGTACGGCAGCCTCGGCGGGAGCTGCGGTTACGGCCGAGGCTGCGGATGCGGGGGTAGACGTGGGGGCTGAGCTCCGGCGGCGGCTGCGCGTTGCCTTGGGCGCTGCTGCAGCAGCAACCTGCACGGGCGCTTCTTCGGTGGCAGCCCCTACCTCACTGACGCTCTCCTGGTCGGCTACCTGGGCGGCCTCCGGCGCGGCTACATCTGCCGCTTTCGCAGAGGCACGGCGTGAGGTTGATCGGGTGCGGGAAGTGGCGGCCTTGGGAGCGTCTGCCTTCTCGGTGGCAACCTCAGCCGTCGCTTGCACTTCGACAACGCCCGTGTCTGCGTGCTGCTCTGCTGCAACCTTGGTGACGGGAGCTTTTGCTGCACGGCTGCGCCTGACCGGAGCCTTGCGTGCAGGAGCATCTTCTTCAGGCACAACTGTAGCTGGGGCGCCGCCTGTCAGGATCAGTTCACCCTGGCCGGCAACTTCGCCCGAAACGGGAGCAGTGACGGGGGCGCTGGCACGGCGACGGGGGGCCTTCTTGGCGGGGGCGGCCACGTCATTGGCTGCGGCTTCAGAGCCGGTTTTCTCAGAGTTGGCGTCGAGCAGCGACAAGCCAGCATCGCTGACGGACGGCGCCTCTGCTTCCGCTGCGGAGCTACTCAACGGGGAATCGCTCTTTTTGGCGCGGCTGCGACGCACGGGAGCTTTCTTGGCTGGCGTTTCAGCCTCGGCCGGTGCTGCGGCGGCTGTCCCAGGGCTGGTGACGGCTGAGGTGGCTCGGCGGGACCGCGTGGTGCGAGTCTTTGGAGCTGCGGCCGGAGCAACTTCTGTGTTCTCTAGTGTGGGCTGTTCATTTTCCATTGTGGGCAGTGCCTTCGCACCGATTTGGCACCTCCACATCGGGCGCCAAAGTCGGCTGATGTGCCAACACCCTCGGGCGTTGACGGAAGTCGTCTAATTACTTTCCAGGCGGCACCAACTTCCGGGTGCGCAAGCTCTGAAAAGCCAATGGTTTGCCAAATACTGAGCTGGTGGATGGTTGCACACACAGGCAACGTCTTCTCCAGCAGCCAGTAGGCGTGCCATAGGACCGAAAGGCGCATGTGGATCGCCGCCCAGCCTTTTATATTGTCTCACACGCACTTGTCCTACCTGCGATTTCGCGCAGGGCGCGCCATGATTGGCACGCTACAATCAGGACACAATCACCGGTCTCGATGAATAGGACGCCATGCCACGCACCACAGTTTCCCCCATTGAGCCAGCTGATCTGGACAAACCTGCCCTGGCGCGCGCCAAACCCTTTGGCTGGCTGTTGGTCATTACCGGCGCCATCGCCTGGATTGCATCCTTCACCTTGGTGCTGGAGAGGCTAGAGCTTTATAAGAATCCGAACGCCATTGCCAGCTGCGACGTCAACGCTTGGATATCCTGCAGCGACGTCATGAAGACGCCCGAGGCAGCCCTGCTTGGCTTCCCGAATCCCTTCATTGGCGTGGCCGCATTTGCCGTGGTGATCACCACAGGCATGGTCCTGCTGGCGGGGGCAAAAATGAGCCGCTGGTACTGGATCGGCCTGCAGATTGGCATCACCGCAGGCATGGCCCTGGTGTCCTGGTTCTGGTTCACAGCGTTGTACACCTTGGCGATCTTGTGCCCGTACTGCATGGTGGTGTGGGCCATGATGATCCCCCTCTTCGTGTGGACAACGCTGCGGAACATCAATCACGGCATCATCCCCGCACCCGCTGCGCTGAGAAAGTTCCTCAACGATTGGTCCTGGACCATTGTGGGACTGATCTACCTGGCCACCCTGGCATCAATCTTCTTCCGGTTCATTCACCTGATCATCCCCTCCAACGCCTAGCCTTCCAACGCTCGGTTAACTACCAACCGAGCGTTGGAAGTGGCCGCGGGGTTAAAAACGACGGCGGGGGCTCACCATAAGGTGAGCCCCCGCCGTCGAACTTCCGTGGATGGGCCCACGCGCCCGAGGGACCCGCAACGAGCTTGCGAGCTGCGGGAGGGCGTGGATGGGCCCACGCGCCCGAGGGACCCGCAACGAGCTTGCGAGCTGCGGGAGGGCGTGGATGGGCCCACGCGCCCGAGGGACCCGCAACGAGCTTGCGAGCTGCGGGAGGGCGTGGGGACTAGTCGAACCAGATACCGATCTCGCGCTCTGCTGAGAGCACGGAATCGGAACCGTGGACCAGGTTCTGCTGAACCTTCAGGCCCCAGTCACGGCCAAAGTCGCCGCGGATGGTGCCCGGGGCAGCCACCGTGGGATCGGTAGCGCCGGCCAGTGAACGGAACCCGGCAATAACGCTGTCCCCTTCAAAGATGGCCGCCACCATGGGCCCTGAGAGCATGAAGTCAACCAGCGGCTCGTAGAACGGCTTGCCCACGTGCTCTTCATAGTGAGCCTCGAGGACCTGACGGGTCGCGTTGACCATTTCGAGCTGAACCAAGGTGTAACCCTTAGCTTCAACGCGAGCCAGGATGGCGCCGGTGAGGTTGCGGGCCACGCCGTCGGGCTTCACAAGGACAAGGGTGCGCTCAGTGCTCACAATAACTCCAATAAATAGATAAAAAGGACATTCACTCTTAGCTTACTCGGCCGGTTCCTCAGGCGCCGATTCCTCTGTAGCCGATTCCTCGGGGTGCGCTGCATCCCATTGCGCCTGAACCCTGGCGCGTTGGGCGTTCTCACGGTCAATCCGGGCTCCGGCATACAGGGCATACCACCAGGCCACCGCGAACAACACACCCACCACGAACATGGACGGTTCCCAGAAGCCACCCGCGATCAGCACAATCTGCAAAATCCACCCCAACGCCGGGCCCCAGGGTTTGCGGATCACCCCGCACGTCAGGATCAGCACCACGGCCAGCACGCCGCCGGCAATGAGATAGGCCGGATTTTTGTCCTTCAGGCCAAAGAGTGCCAGGGCCAGGAACAGGGCCACGAAAGCTTCAAGAAACAGCACCACGGAGGCGAACATCAGCCGTGTGGAGCGTGGCTTCTTCGGCGTGTTGGGCTTCCATTCGCGCTGCGCCTTTGTCAATTTTGCCATGGCTTAGGCGCCTGCCTTTTCGCCGGGGCGGCCCAGCAGTATCCGGGCCTCACCCACCACGGTGATGGAGCCGGTGATCAGTACGCCGCCGGCGAGATCGTTATTGGCTTCGGCACGTTCCACCGCCCACTCAATGGCGTCATCAAGCTTCTCCGCAATGTGGACGTCTTCCTCATTCCAGCCAAGGTCAACGGCAAGCTCAGCCAATTCCGCTGCCGGGATGGCGCGCGGGGAGTTCGACTGTGTCAGGCACAGCTCCTGCGCCTCATCACCATAGGCTTCCTTGAGCGAGTTCAGGATTTCTTGCGCATCCTTTTCCGCCAGCACGCCCAGCACCACCACAAGCTTGCTGAACGCGAAGGACTCCTGCAAGGCAGCCGCACTGGCCGCAATACCTGCCGGGTTGTGGGCCGCATCCACCACAATGGTGGGTGAGGTGCGCATGACTTCCAGACGTCCCGGCGAGGTGACGGCGCCAAAGCCCTCCTGCACGAGTTCGTGGTTCAGTTCCCTCTCTCCCCCGCCTAGGAAAGCTTCCAGCGCGGCAAGTGCGACGGCGGCATTCTGGGCTTGGTGGGCACCGTGCAGCGGGAGCAGGATGCCCGGGTAACGCCCGGCCAGTCCCTGCAGGTCCAGTTGCTGCCCGCCCACGGCAACCGTGCGTGACTCAACACCGAACTCCACGCCTTCAAAGCGGAAATCGGCATGCTTTTCCCGGGCCGCATCCAGGATGACCTGGGCGGCGTCAGTAGGCTGGGCGGCGCTGATGACAAACGCACCCTCCTTGATGATGCCGGCCTTCTCCTGTGCAATAAGCCCTGTAGTGTCTCCGAGCAGTTCGGTGTGATCCAAGGAGATGGGGGTGATCACGGCAACCTGGCCGTCTCCCACATTGGTGGCGTCGGTGATCCCGCCCAGCCCTACCTCCATGACGGCCACATCAACAGGCTCGTCAGCGAAGATGGCGAAAGCCAAGATGGTCAGCGCCTCGAAGTAGGTCAGGCGAGTTTCACCGGCTGCCGTGAGTTCGGCGTCCACAATGTCCAGATAAGGGCGGATCTCATCCCAAATCCTTACGAACGTCCCATCACTGACCGGCGCCCCGTCAATGCTGATGCGTTCGGTGACCTTTGTCAGGTGCGGGCTGGTGTACCGGCCGGTGCGCAGATCGTGGGCTATCAGCCCCGCCTCGATCATCCGCGCTGTGGATGTTTTTCCGTTGGTGCCGGTGATGTGAATGATGGGGAAAGCCTTGTTGGGCTCACCCAGAATTTCCATGGCGCGAAAGAGCGGAGCCAGGCGCGGCTCCATCTTGTTTTCGGGCGCACGGCCCAAAAGCTCGGCGTAAACGCTTTCCACCGAAAATTCATCGTGCTGGGCGCTCATTTAGACGGCACTCCGTTCAACTGTGATGGTGGTTTCAACGTCACCGGGGATGAGTTCAAGCTTGAGCGTGAGAGTCTCGGACTTCAGCAGCTCCGCGTTGGCGTGCAGTGCGTCGATTGTCTCTTGAGGGGCGCTGATGATGGTGCGGATCCTGTCGCTGACCTGCAGGCCGGTGTCCTTGCGGGCCTGCTGAACGGCGCGGATCATGTCCCGTGCGGTGCCCTCAGCCTCAAGTTCGGGGTTCAGCTCGGTGTTGAGCACCACAAAGCCGCCCGTGGGCAACATTGCAACGGCACTCTTACCGCCGTCGGCCGCGTCTGCCACCACGGTCTCCAGCGTATATTCGGAGGGTTCCAGAGCCAGGCCACCGGCGGTGACCACACCGTCAGCGACGGACCAGTCCCCGGACTTGGAGCCCTTGATGGCGAGCTGGACGTTCTTGCCCAGGCGCGGTCCTGCCGCACGGGCGTTGACTACCAGCTTCTGGCTGATGCCGAATTCCTCCGGGGAGGCGACAACGGCATCAACGAAGCGAACATTGCGGATATTCAGTTCATCCTTGACGATGTCAGCAGCCACCTTCAGATCAAAGTTGGACGTGACCACGGTCAATTCTTGCAAGGGCTGACGCACCCGCAAGTTAGCAGCCTTGCGCAGGCTCGAACCTGTGGAACAAATCTGGCGCACTCGGTCCATACCTTCAACCAAGGCGGCGTCAGGTAGGAAAAGATCGGCGTTGGGCCAGTCGGTCAGGTGCACGGAGCGCCCGCCCGTGAGCCCGCGCCAGATTTCCTCGGTGAGCAGAGGCAGCAGCGAGGCAGCCACCCGGCACACGGTTTCCAGAGCGGTGTAGAGCGCGTCAAACGCGTCTTCGTTTTCGTCGAAGAATCGGTTGCGGCTGCGGCGCACATACCAGTTGGTGAGCATGTCGAAGTAGCTGCGCAGGGAATCGCAAGCGCCGGAGACATCGTAGCCATCCAGCTTGGCCGTGATCGCGCGGACCAGATCGCCGGTGTTGGCCAGCAGGTATTGGTCCATGGGATCGGAGTAGCCGTCGTAGCGCAGCTTCGCGTCGTAACCCTTGCCCTGGTTGGCCGTATTGGCGTACAGGGTGAAGAAGCTGTACACGTTCCACAGGGGCAGGATGACCTGGCGGACGCCGTCGCGGATGCCTTGTTCGGTGACTACCAGGTTGCCACCGCGCAGGATGGGGCTGGACATCAGGAACCAGCGCATGGCGTCGGAGCCGTCACGGTCCAGGACCTCTGAGACATCCGGGTAGTTGCGCAGCGACTTGGACATTTTTTGGCCGTCGGAGCCCAGCACAATGCCGTGGCTGATGACGTTGCGGAACGCCGGGCGGTCAAAGAGCGCCGTGGAGAGGATGTGCAGCATGTAGAACCAGCCACGCGTCTGACCAATGTATTCCACGATGAAGTCGGCCGGGTTGTGGGTGTTGAACCAGTCCTCGTTCTCAAACGGGTAGTGGACCTGGCCGTAGGGCATGGAGCCGGAATCGAACCAAACATCCAGCACGTCCTCCACGCGGCGCATGGTGGACTGGCCTTCTTCGGGGGTGCGCGGGTCATCCGGGTTGGGGCGGGTGAGCTCATCAATGAACGGGCGGTGCAGATCCACCTCGCCCTCATTGTTCAGTGGCAGGCGGCCAAAGTCGGCCTGCATTTCGGCGAGGGAGCCGTACACGTCGGTGCGCGGGTACTCTTCGTCGTCGGACTGCCAGACTGGGATGGGCGAGCCCCAGTAGCGGTTGCGGGAGATGGACCAGTCGCGGGCGTTGGCCAGCCATTTGCCAAACTGGCCGTCCTTGACGTTGCCGGGGATCCAGTTGATGTCCTGGTTTAGTTCCACCATGCGGTCCTTGAACGCGGTGACTTCCACGTACCAGGAGGAGATGGCGCGGTAGATCAGAGGTGTGCGGCAGCGCCAGCAGTGCGGGTAGCTGTGCACATAGCTGGCCTGGCGGACCAGGCGCCCGGCATTCTTGACCACACGGGTGATGGTCTTGTTGGCGTCAAAGACCTGAACACCGGCAATCTCGGCCAGCGGTCCTTCAGCGAAGAGCGGCAGGAAGTTGGCGCCCTCATCGATGGAGAGAACCACGGGGATGCCGTACGCCTCACACACCTTTTGATCCTCTTCACCGTAGGCGGGTGCCTGGTGGACAATACCGGTACCGTCCGTGGTGGTGACATAATCGGCTACCAGGAACTGCCAGGACTTGGCGGTGCCGTACTTTTCATCGTCGGCAAAGTAGTCCCACAGTGGCTCGTATTTAAGTCCCTCAAGCTCGGTGCCCGTATAGGAAGCGGAGACGGCGGCCGTTGCGGCAGCGCCGTCGTCGTACCCCAAATCCTTGGCGTACGCGCCCACCAAGTCAGCGGCCAGCAGGAAACGCTCGGCGGTAGCGGCACCTGTGGTGGAGGCAGTAGCGATCCCGTTGGGCCCAACAGGGACCACGGCGTAGCTCACGGCGGGACCAACAGCGAGGGCCTGGTTGGTGGGCAGGGTCCAGGGCGTGGTGGTCCAGGCGATCGCGGCCACACCGGCCAGTTCCTGCGAGAGGGCGGATTCGCCGGGCAGGATCGGGAACGTGACGGTGACTGTGCCATCCTGACGGTCCTTGTAAACGTCCTCATCCATGCGCAGCTCATGGTTGGAGAGGGGGGTCTCATCCTTCCAGCAGTAAGGCAGCACGCGGTAGCCGTTGTAGGTGAGCCCCTTGGAATGGAGCTGCTTGAACGCCCACAGCACCGACTCCATGTACTCAACGTTGAGCGTTTTATAGTCGTTCTCGAAGTCCACCCAGCGGGCCTGGCGGGTGACGTACTCCTGCCATTCGCCAGCGTACTTCATGACGGAGGAGCGGCAGGCCTCATTGAACTTGTCAATGCCCATGGCCTCGATCTGGGCCTTGTCCGTCATGCCCAGCTGCTTCATGGCTTCCAGCTCGGCAGGCAATCCGTGCGTGTCCCAGCCGAAGCGGCGCTCCACCCGGCGCCCGCGCTGGGTCTGGTAGCGGGCCACCAGGTCCTTGGCGTAGCCGGTGAGCAGGTGCCCGTAGTGCGGCAGGCCGTTGGCGAAGGGCGGGCCGTCATAGAAGACGAACTCGTTGGACCCGTCAACACCTGCGTCGCGGGCGTCAATGCTGGCCTGGAAGGTGCCGTCCTGATCCCAGTACTTCAGGACCAGTTCTTCCACCTTCGGAAAATTCACGGAGGAGGGAACATGGTTGGATTCGGCGTGGAGGCCGGCGGCGGCTGAGGCCTTCGGGAAGTGGGTCATCACATCATCCTGGTGGTGGGCGAACTTTTTCAGGATGCAAGGACGGCTTGCGCCGCGGTACCACCTCGCTTGCCGCACCTGATTTTCACCGGGCCCGGCCGCTTGTTGACTGCTGTAACGGGCTTACCCGCCCGGTTCTACTGACGCCAGCTTTCCTTCTCAGGGTGACTGGGGCGTTCTTCCGGAAGCTCACCGGTGATGGCCGGGTCTGTGCTTTGTTCCTTATCTTACCGGATACTTCCACGGTGGCCGTACTGCTTCTTCGGTCCGCGGCTGGTGGTCAGCGCTCGGACCATCGGGGGCACCGCAACCTCATCGACCTGCGAGAATCGACCCGTGAGATATGGCTGCTTTGAGCCTGCCAGAAGCGCCTTATCTCACGGGTCAATTTCGCCGCTTCCAAACTACAGCCGATGCGGAGCCTGGTTTGCTACTTGCGGATGAGTTTGTGAGCGGCCGCCTGTGCCACTGGGCGCATGATGATTTGGTCCAGGTTGACATGGTGGGGAAGCCCGACGGCGTAACTCACCACATCCGCCACGTCCTCCGGGGTGAGTGGTTTTTCAACACCCTGATAGACCGCCTCGGCGGCTTCCTGATTCCCGGAGAGACGGTTGAGCGCAAACTCCTCCGTGTGAACCAATCCCGGAGCTACCTCAATGACGCGCACATTGTGCTCCGCTTCTTCTAAGCGGAGGGCACCGGTGAGTGCGTGTTGGCCAAACTTGGCTGCGTTGTAGCCGGAGCCACCCTCGTAGGCTGTGTACGCTGCGGTGGAAGTCAGGTTCAAGACGGTGCCGAAGCCGTGCTCACGCAGCGCAGGCAGCAGCGCCTTCGTCACCTTCAGGGTTCCCAGGACGTTGACCTGGAACATCCATTCCCAATCATCCACCTGCGAGGTGGCCACACTGTCCACACCGCGGGCGCCGCCGGCAATGTTGATGAGCGTGTCCACCCCTGGCTCGCTGAAGGTGTCCGTGACAAAATCACGCAGCCGCTGAACGTCATCGCTCGAGGTGACATCCGCGGCAAAGGGAACGGAGCCGGTTTCCTGTGCCAACTGCACCAGTCGGTCCTCGCGGCGGGCCACGGCAATGACGTTCCAGCCGTCGGCGCGGAGTTTGCGGACCGTGGCGGCACCGATTCCTGAACTAGCACCGGTGACAACTGCATTCTTTGAAGTGTTTTCAGACATGCTTCAAATGTATCGTGTTGCATCTCCGGGATGCGGTCACAAAGCTGCAGTCAGGACGATGCATTCAAAAAGCTAAGCAGCACAGCCGCTTGGTTTTGCTCGTGGTCCTTGGCGCCGTACAGCAGCACCTGTTCATGTCCAGCCAAGATCTCGCGCAAGTCTGTCACTGCCGGGTTCTTGTTGAGTTCTGCGGTGTAGTCGCGGACAAAGGTTTCAAAGTGCTCGGGGACGTGACCAAACGCGTTGCGGACCTCCGTGCTGGGGGCCACGTCCTTGAGCCAGAGGTCAATTTTGTCCTTTTTGACCCCACGCGGCCACAGCCTGTCCACCAGTACCCGGTACTCCCCCGGCTCCGGCTCTTCATAAACACGCAAAATCCTGATTGTGCCCATATTTGCATCATAACCCCGGTGTTTGCTCCGGTGGCACATATGCAACTGCGCACCGTTTTCTTGCAATGGTGCGCAGCTCCTGTTTCTGCGCACCATTGGCCCATAACCGTGCGCGGAAGCTGTCGGATCCGGCCCGGCTCATGACGAGCATTGCCCATGCGCCGTGGAGGAATTTTCAAAAAGCGCATAGTGAATGGCGTACCAGCGGAAGTCAGGCTGTAAACAACCGAGCAGCGCTCTCCGGCTTTGCCTCGGCGGGCAGAAACCATTCGCACTGCCACTTTTGGGTGCGCCTGGCCTGTGCGCTGGTGGTCTGCACATCAGGGGTGTAAACACGCATGGCCCGTTTCCCGCCCACCCCGGAGACGGAGATCACCCCACGGTGGGCCAACACGGAAAGGGGGAACACAAACTGGCCCAGCCCCGCACCCACGCCAGCCTCAACAACGAACAGGGCAACGCCGTCGTGCATGTCAAAGGGACGGATAGGGCCCGCGGCAGAACGCTGCCACAGGGTCACAAACTGGCCAACCTTGGTGGGTGTGGTCTTCGCGCGGCGGAAAATAGCGGCCCGCCCACCTAAGGTCAGCGTGTGAGCACAGTACTCGGCGCTCTCTTGCTCCGGCACCACATCAGCCCAGGTGACACCCCAGCGTTCCCATAGATTGCCTGTGTTCTGCATCTAAAATCCCCTGAATCTAGGTTCGGCGCCAACTCGTGGAAGAATTGGTGCATGGCTGAAATCATTCCGGGCACAGACACGCCCGCACCCACCTCAAGCAACGTCCCCGACAAGCCCGTTTTGGAGGGTCTTGAAGAGTCCCTGACCAAGCGCTGGCTGGAAGAGGGCACCTACAAGTTTAACCGTGAAACCACGCGGGAGCAGGTGTACTCCATTGACACTCCCCCGCCCACCGCGTCCGGATCGCTGCACGTGGGGCACATGTTCTCCTACACGCAGACCGACGTACTGGCCCGGTTCCAGCGTATGCGCGGCAAGAACGTCTTCTACCCTATGGGCTGGGATGACAACGGCCTGCCCACCGAGCGCCGCGTGCAGAACTATTACGGTGTGCGTTGCGATCCGAAGATCACCTACGACGCCGACTACCGCCCTCCCGCGCAGCCCGCCAAGAACCAGCGTGATTTCGATGTCATCTCGCGCAAGAACTTCATTGAGCTGTGTGAAGAGCTGGCGGTTGAGGACGAGAAAGTCTTTGAGCACCTGTTCCAGACGCTGGGCCTCTCCGTTGACTGGGAGCTGACGTACCGCACCATCGATGACCACTCCCGTGCAGTCTCCCAGCGCGGCTTCTTAGAAAACCTGAGTGCCGGCGACGCCTACATGGCCGAGGCCCCCACCCTGTGGGATGTCACCTTCCGCACCGCCGTGGCCCAGGCCGAGTTGGAAGACCGCGAAATGCCGGGCGCGTACTACCGCTACCCGTTCTTCGCCGAAGACGGCACCAAGATTTACATTGAGACCACACGCCCTGAGCTGCTTGCAGCCTGCTCCGCCCTGGTGGCCAACCCGGATGACGAGCGCTACAAGCCGCTGTTCGGTAAGAAGGTCACCTCGCCGCTGTTTGGCGTTGAGGTTGAAGTCCGACCGCACGCATTGGCCAAGGCCGATAAGGGTTCCGGCATCGCCATGGTTTGCACCTTCGGCGACCTGACTGACGTCATCTGGTGGCGCGAACTGCAGCTGCCCACCCGCGCCATCGTAGGCCGTGACGGGCGCGTCCTCGGCGATACCCCTGACTGGATCACCTCCGAGGAGGGCCGCGAAAACTACGCGAAGATCGCTGGAAAGACTGTCTTCAGTGCCAAGGAAGGCGTTGTTGAGATGCTTACTGGGGCTGAGCTGCTGGACGGCGAAATCAAGAAGATCATGCACCCCGTGAACTTCTTTGAAAAGGGTGACAAGCCCCTGGAGATCGTCTCCTCACGCCAGTGGTACATCCGTAACGGTGGCCGCGACGAGGACCGCCGCGAGAAGCTGATCAACCGTGGCAAGGACATTGAGTTCCACCCGGCGTTCATGCGCTCACGCTATGACAACTGGATCTCCGGGCTAAACGGTGACTGGCTGGTATCCCGCCAGCGCTTCTTCGGCGTGCCGGTTCCCGTCTGGTACCCGCTGGATGCCGACGGCAACCCGGATTACGATCACCCCATCCTGCCCACCACCGAGATGCTGCCGGTTGACCCCGCGGCCGATGCGGCGCCCGGCTACACCGAGGAGCAGCGCAACGTTGCTGGCGGCTTTGTTGGCGACGCCGATGTGCTGGACACCTGGGCCACCTCCTCCCTAACCCCGCAGATTGTGGGCGGCTGGGGCGTTGACGAGACACTGTTCTCCAACGTCTACCCCTTCGACCTTCGTCCCCAGGGCCACGACATCATCCGCACCTGGCTGTTCTCCTCTGCTGTGCGCGCCGATGCTCTGCAGGGCAGCGCCCCGTGGAAGCACGCCGCCATCTCCGGCTGGATCCTTGACCCGGACCGCAAGAAGATGTCCAAGTCCAAGGGCAACGTGGTGGTCCCCACCGACGTGCTCAACGACTTCGGTGCCGACGCCGTCCGCTACTGGGCAGCCTCCGCCAAGCTCGGTGCCGATACGGCGTATGAGATTGCGCAGATGAAAATTGGCCGCCGCCTGGCCATCAAGCTGCTCAACGCTTCCAAGTTTGTGCTGAACCTGGGCGCCACAGAGGCCAATGTGCTTTCTGCTGACAGCGCCGTGCTGAGCAACCCTCTGGACCGTGGCCTACTGGCCCAGCTATCCGAAGTAGTCACGGCCGCCACGGCTGCGTTTGAAAAGTATGACTACGCCCGCGCTCTGCAGCTGACCGAGAGCTTCTTCTGGCACTTCACGGACGACTACGTGGAGCTCGTCAAGGACCGCGCCTACGGTGCATCCGGCGAGGAAGGCCAGGCATCCGTGCTGGCTGCTCTGGCCACCACGCTGGATTCACTGCTGCGCTTGTTCGCCCCGTTCCTGCCGTTTGCCACGGAGGAAGTATGGAGCTGGTGGCGTACAGAGTCTGTTCACCGCGCACCGTGGCCCACCGCTGTTGGCGTGGACGACGGCGACACCACCTTGCTCTCGAGCGTGGGCGACGCCCTCTCTGGCATCCGCAAGGCCAAGTCTGAGGCCAAGGTCAAGCAGCGCACCCAGGTACTCTCGGCCACCGTGACTGCGGGCGAGGTGGAAGCCGCACAGTTGGGCGCTGGGTTGTCAGACTTGAAGGCTGCTGCGAATGCCGTGGAGATCACGGTATCCGTGGGTGAGGGCCAGATCACCGTCTCCAATGTTGTGCTGGAGCCGGTTCAGGAGCCCGCACAGGCCTAGCCGCCGCTGCTCTTCGGATCACTCCGCAGCGTCAACGCTCCTGCGGAGAACATTTCTGGAGGACGCTACTGGGGAACGCCGCACCACACGGTGCGGCGTTCCCTTTTCTGTATCACCCGGCAGGGCTCAGCGGGGCTATGCTGCAGGGCTCAGCGGGTAGCTTGCAGGCTCGCCCGGACAAGCTTGGGCAGACCCTTCTTGGGTGGCACCCGGACCGGCTCTGGCCAGCGTGGACCCAACGAATCGCCGAGGGTTGTGCGCCGCATTTTCCGGCCGATCAGCGGCACCACCCACTCCATGTACCACCGGTAATGCCCATAACCGCGCTGTTTCCAGGTAGTTGGAGGGTGGCTTTTGTCCTTGAGGCTGATGCCATGGGGTACCTCCAGCAGGTCCAGGACCCGTCCAGCCAGGTATTTGTGCCCGCGCTTGGACATGTGCAGCCGGTCCGAGCACCACATGGCGGGGTTCTCGTAAGCCGTCCAAGACGCGTAGTCCACCACCGTGGCACCATACTTCGCAGCGATGGTTCTGATGCCGTCGTTGTACGCATGGTTCTTGCTGCGCAGTGGAGCCAGCGGTGGCGAAACCTCCACATCGTATCCGGTGAACAACAGCGGGGCTGCCCCTGACTGGGCCAGCCGGGCCACGAGTGATTCGTACTCCTGCAGGATCCGGGCCATCGACGTGCCCACGTCCATGACGTCGTTGCCGCCTGCATACAAGGTGACCAGTGTGGGTTTTGGATCCATGGCTGCTTCGAGTTGCTCGGCCGCCACGTGACGCAGCCTTTTACTGCGTACCGCGAGGTTGGCATATTCCCAGCCCGGAGCGTCCCGGGCGAGCCCTTCCGCAACCCAGTCGGCCCAGCCCTTGACTCCATTTGGCCAGTGCTTCTTATCATCACCCACCCCTTCCGTGAAGGAGTCCCCCAGTGCGAGGTAACGGTCGGTTCCCCCAACAATCATTGACCGTTACGTACCGCTCTGGGGCCGCGCCCGTACCGGCGTCCCCTTGCCCACTCCGGTGTAGTCCCAGCAGGACCAGCTCGGCCCCCTGCCGGGCCACCTCACACGGAACCGTCCAACAGTTGCGTTGCCGTCTCTGCCAGCCTGTCCCTCGCATCGAGATTGACCTCCTCGGCCAGGTCCAACAACTTCCCAAGTGACTCCACACTGAGCGCCTGCGCCTGCGCACGGAATGAACGCAGGTCCTTGGGCAGGCATCCGCCGCCGAATCCTGCGCCACAGCATTGCTGTAGGAGAGCTTCACGGCGAGAAATGAGCTGGCGGCCACCTTGACTAGTTCCACCGTTGCGAAGTTGATGACGATGCGCGGGGTGCCCTGTTCAAGCAGCGGCCCATAGACAGCATCGAGGGCTGCGGTCCCCACAGCAGTTCCTACGGGCACGCTAGACTTGGCGACCACTACCGAACCGGTTCCCAAACTAGGCAGGAGTGCCTCCACGGCCGAGAAGAGGAAGCCCAGATCACTCAGACCTTGTTCGTGGAAGGGTGCCACACCCTGGGCCAATTGGGCTATCCGCGCCGCGTCAGTGTCCAGCCCCACTACCTCATGTCCCCAACTGGCACGGGCGCTGCGTGGACTGTGCCCAAATATCCGGTACCAATGACTGAAACCTTCATTTGGCTCCTCTCGGTATGGCCGGACGCTGTGACTTCTCCACTATGGCTCGCTGATAGATTTCCATGAGTTGTTCGCAGAGCACAAACCAGCTGCGGCCTTGGACTTGCTTGAACGCCGCAGCCGCAAAGGCTGCACGCTTGGCGTCGTCGCCGATGAGGTCACTTACCTGACTGCGCAGCTGAGCCAAGTTTCCGGGAGCATAAAGCCAGCCCGTATGCGAGGAATCCACCAAGTCAACGGGGCCGCCCTTGCCGGTGGACACCACGGGGACACCCGAAGCCATGGCCTCCTGAATGGTCTGGCAGAATGTTTCCAGCTCGCCCGGATGAACAAAGACGTCAAAGGAGGCCATGGCCTCCGCCAGCTCCCCTCCCCCGAGAAAACCCGTGAACTGGGCATGCGGCAGTGCGGCTTCCAATGCCGCCCGCTGTGGACCAGCGCCCACAATGACCAGTTGGGTGTTGGGTATGTCCGCCAGTACGGCCAGGTCCTGGACCTGCTTCTCGAGGGCCAAGCGCCCCACGTAGCCAATGATCTTCTGCCCCGGAGCCGCATGCTTCCTGCGAAAGGCGGCGCTACGCTTTGTGGGGTGGAAACGTTCGGTATCCACCCCGCGGCGCCACAGTTCCACGCGGGGAATGCCGTGCCCGCGCAGCTCCTCGAGGGAGTCGGTGGACGGCGCTAGGGTCCGGGTGGCGGTGGTGTGGATGTTTTCCAGACGCCGCCAGGCCCAGTTCTCCAGAAAGGGCAATCCGTAGCGTGCGGCGTAACCCGGCACGTCCGTCTGGTAGACGGCCACCGTGGGAATCCCCAGCGCCTCCGCGGCCCGCACAGCCCGCCAACCGAGCACGAAGGGTGAGGCCAGGTGCACCACATCGGGCTGGAATTCGGTGAGCAGCGTTTTCACCCGCCAAACCCCGCCGGCGGCAATCCGGATGTTCGGATATCGCGCCAGGGCAATGGCGGGCAGCCGCCTGACTCTTGCCCCTTCCACCACGCGCGGCTCCTTGCCGGCAGCGGACGGGGCAATCACCAGCACCTCGTCGCCTCGCGCATCCAGGTGTTGCAGGATCTTGAGCAGTGAATGGGTGACCCCGTTCATCTCGGGCAGAAACGATTCAGCAATGATTGCAAGTTTCACGGTTTAACCATGGCGTGCCCAGGTTGGCGCTGCGGGCTGCGGAGCAAACGAACCGGTGAAGAGTGGGTGAACGTTTTTTGGACAAAGGGGAAGCCCCATCGGCCAGAGTGCCGTCGGTGGGGCTTCGACTTTCATGCCGTCATGTGATGCTAACGGTCTAGCGCTTGCCATGGAGTTCAGGACAATTCACCGCATCACCGGTGTCAAGGAACCTATTCGAGCGTCCCGCCGAGGCGGTGCTCATTGATCAAGATGGTTCAGTCACTGAATTTATGGTTCGTACTAGCCCTTTCCTTGGCGGATCGGGTATTAAAGAGTATGCGCTTCTGCTGGGGCAAAAACAACGGCCGGGTGGAAAAAGTTAGACTTTTTCAACCCGGCCGGAAGTATCACGCTCTACATGAGCGCCGTATCAAGGGTGTTAGTCGAACTGGGGGTATTCCGTGCGGCTGCGCTTGATCTCAAAGAAGTACGGGAAGCTAGCCAGTGTGACGGTGGCGTCCCAGAGCTTGCCTGCCTCTTCACCGCGTGGGATACGGGTGACGACGGGGCCAAAGAAGGCGGTGCCGTTGAATGCCACGATGGGCGTTCCCACGTCCTCGCCCACCTTGTTGATTCCTTCAGCGTGGCTTGCCCGCAACGCCACGTCATGGGCATCTGTGGTGGCTGCCGCTGCCAGTTCGGCCGGCAGACCCACCTCGGCCAGGGACTTGGCAATGACATCGCCTAAGTCCTTATTGCCGTTGTTGTGGATCTCTGTTCCCATGGCGTCGTAGAGCGGCTTGATGACGTCTTGTCCATGAGCTGCGACGGCGGCCATGATGACGCGGACGGGTCCCCACGCCTTCTTCACGTGCTCCTGGTACTCAGCAGGTAATTCAGTGTTGTTCTCGTTCAGAACGCCCAAGCTCATGACGTGCCAGTCCACCTTGATGTTACGTACCTGCTCCACTTCAGCGATCCAGCGCGATGTGGCCCATGCAAAGGGACAGGTGGGATCAAACCAAAAATCGGCCTTTTCAGTGGCGCCGACATTACTCTCAGACACGTAGAATCTCCTTAGTAGTGCGGGGTGCGAAGCAGCTAAAACCACTTCACCATTTGGTGCAACGGCGGCAGCTACCCAACTATTCCGTCAGCATGTACACAGATGCGAAAGGGGTGGCCTAAGCCGATTTGTTCCTGCGCTTAGCAACCACTTCGTGGGGAATCAACGTGGGTTCAGACTTCTTGGCCACCACATCGGCAGTAATCACCACTGTGGCAATGTCTTCGCGGCTGGGAAGATCGAACATGACAGGCTGTAGAACTTCTTCTAAGATGGCACGCAATCCGCGGGCGCCAGTGCCCCGGGCCAAGGCCAGATCAGCAATGGCGCTCATGGCGTCTTCATCGAATTCAAGATCGACCCCGTCCAGGGTGAACATTTTTTGGTACTGCTTGACTAACGCATTTTTGGGTTCCGTGAGGATCTGAATCAGGGCCGTGCGGTCCAGCTGAGTAACAGTGGTAATAACGGGCAGGCGGCCAATGAATTCAGGGATCAGACCAAACTTCAGTAAGTCCTCAGGCATAACGTCCGCGTAGCTTGCCTCGGACTGCTTGAGGGCACTGAGCGGGGCACCAAAGCCGATGCCCTTCTTGCCCGCGCGGGAACCAATAATTTCTTCCAGCCCAGCAAACGCCCCGGCCACAATAAATAGAACATTGGTGGTGTCGATCTGAATGAACTCTTGATGCGGATGTTTGCGCCCGCCCTGCGGCGGTACTGACGCTACGGTTCCTTCAAGAATTTTCAGCAGCGCTTGCTGCACACCTTCCCCGGACACGTCGCGGGTAATGGAGGGGTTCTCAGATTTACGCGAGATTTTATCAATCTCGTCAATGTAGATAATGCCCTGCTCTGCCTTCTTAATATCAAAGTCGGCTGCCTGTATGAGCTTGAGCAAGATGTTTTCTACATCCTCGCCCACGTACCCGGCCTCAGTGAGAGCTGTTGCGTCTGCAACGGCAAAGGGGACATTGAGACGGCGGGCCAAGGTCTGCGCCAAATACGTCTTGCCGCAACCGGTGGGACCCACCAGCAGGATATTTGACTTGGCAATCTCCACCTCATCGTGAACACCGCCGGAAATGGTGTTGGATTTAACCGCATGGCCGGACTGGATACGTTTGTAGTGGTTGTACACGGCCACAGCCAAAGAGCGCTTTGCCGGTTCCTGACCAATCACATATTCCTGCAGAAAATCAAAGATCTCGCGGGGCTTGGGGAGCTCAAAGGCGTCAAGATCTGCCACCTCAGCGAGTTCTTCATCAATGATCTCGTTGCACAATTCAATGCACTCGTCACAGATGTAGACGCCGGGTCCGGCAATAAGCTTGCGAACTTGTTTTTGACTCTTTCCGCAGAAAGAACACTTCAGCAGATCTGTGCTTTCGCCCATCCTGGCCATTGATGTGTCCTTCCGCGAATAACCCGCCGACGGCGCAGTTACTTCTACTACTTCTTCATTCCACAGCTGGTGCCGAGAACGTCCTACCAATTACATTCCACTCTAAGCCACGGCACTGACATTGGCTGGTATGCCAACGCCGGAACAAGGGATTTCCTCCCTTGTTCCGGCAATCGCAAGTACTTTAGCGAGTGATGGCCGCCGGCTTCATCTTGCGCGGCGCCAGTACCTCATCGATCAAACCGTACTCCTTGGCCTGGGCGGCCGTGAGGATGTTGTCACGCTCAATGTCATTGCTGACCTGCTCAGGCGTGCGGCCGGAAAGGTCAGCCAGCGTGTTTTCCAGCCATTCACGCATACGCATGACCTCGTTAGCCTGGATTTCCAGGTCGGAGGCCTGTCCACCCTGACCGCCGGAGAGTGCCGGCTGGTGGATGAGCACGCGTGCGTTCGGCAGGGCCAAACGCTTACCGGGCGCACCGGCGGCGAGCAGCACGGCGGCTGCGGAGGCGGCCTGGCCCAGGCATACGGTCTGAATCTCGGGGCGAATGAATTGCATGGTGTCATAGATGGCCGTCATGGCCGTGAATGATCCACCGGGAGAGTTGATGTACAAGGTGATGTCGCGGTCCGTGTCATCAGCTTCCAGCACCAGCAGCTGGGCCATGACATCGTCGGCTGATGCGTCATCAACCTGGACGCCCAAGAAGATGATGCGGTCTTCAAAGAGCTTGGTGTACGGGTCCTGGCGCTTGAAGCCGTAGGGTGTGCGCTCCTCGAACTGAGGGAGCACGTAGCGGCTGGTGGGTAGGTTGCCGGCAGTGTTGCCAAATGCTGTGCTGCCAAAGTTGTAAGTCATGTCTTGTTGCTCCTGAAATCTTGTGCTTTGGCGAATTACTTGGCGTTGGTTCCGCCGCCACCGGCAACGGAGCCGGCGTGGCGGGCAATCTTATCGAAGAAGCCGTATTCCAAGCCCTGCTCTGCGGTGAACCACTTATCGCGGTCATTGTCCACGAGGATCTTCTCGATGCTCTGGCCAGTCTGCTCTGCCGTCAGTTCAGCCATGACCTTCTTCATGTGCAGGATCAGCTCAGCCTGAATCTTGATGTCCGACGCCGTTCCTCCAATGCCGCCTGATGGCTGGTGCATGAGGATGCGTGCGTTGGGAGTTGCGTAGCGCTTGCCCTTGGTGCCCGAGGAGAGCAGGAACTGGCCCATGGAGGCTGCCAGCCCGGTGGCGACCGTGACAACGTCATTCGGGATGTACTGCATGGTGTCATAGATCGCCATGCCGGCTGTCACTGAGCCGCCGGGTGAGTTGATGTACAAGAAGATGTCCTTGTCAGGGTCCTCGGCCGAGAGCAGCAACAGCTGCGAGCAGATGACATTCGCGTTGTCGTCGCGAACTTCCGAGCCCAACCAGATGATGCGTTCCTTCAGCAGGCGGTTGAAAATGTACTGGTCTTGACCGTTTGAGTCCGCGCTGGCCATCGTGGGGGTGGTTTGCTGTGCCATGGTGGGTTTACCTCTCCTTCGTGTGGCCTGCCGAGCGTGCCCGGCGGAACCATCACTAATGTTCACTACTTGGACAGTAGCCCTTTTTCACAAGCCTTTGGGGCCCGTGGCGGTGCTGTTCGCTGTCGGCGCACGATCCCCGTTCGCCCTACGCGTAGGGGAATGAAAGCGCTCCCACGGGCGTTGCTTCGTGGGCATAAAAAAGCCGTTGCCGGCTCTCCTGGGAGAACCGGCAACGGCGTTCAATCTTTGTTGCCCTGTCATGGGGCAAGCAGCATTAGATGCGGACTTCGCCCGGATCGGAAACCGCTGAGGCCTCGATGACCTCGTCCTCGCCAGCAATGTCTTCTTCTTCAGAAGCAACTGAGACGAAGTCGGTCAGATCCACTACGGCACCTTCGGAATCCGTCACGGTGGCCTTGCCCAAGACAACGGCAAGAGCCTTGCGGCGGCGTACTTCGCCAACAATCATGTTGACCTGGCCGGAGGAATCGAGCATCTGTGCGAACTGGTTCGGGTCCATGCCGTACTGGCTGGCCGAGGAGACGATGTAATCGATCAGTTCAGCCTGGCTGACGCCGATCTCTTCCTTCTCAGCGATGGCATCGAGGATGATCTCGTTACGGAAGGCCTTCTCGGTGTTTTCCTTGACCTCGGCGCGGTGCTCTTCGGTGTCGTGCTCTTCGGGGCCGTGAGCGTTCTCTGCCTTGAAGTGCTGCTCGAGCTGATCGGCAACCACCGAATCCGGAACGGGCACCTCAACGAGCTCTACGAGCTTCTCAAGAACCTTGTCGCGGGCCTCAACACCCTGCTCTACGGTCTTGGACTCGGCGGCCTGCTGGGCCAGGTCTTCCTTGAGTTCGTCAATGGTGTCGAACTCAGAAGCCAGCTGAGCGAAGTCATCGTTTGCCTCGGGCAGTTCGCGTTCCTTCACTGAGGTCACCTTGAGCGTGACCTGAGCTTCTTCACCAGCGTGCTCGCCGCCGGCAAGCTTGGTGTTGAAGATGGCTTCCTCGCCAGCGGACAGGCCGGTTGCGGCCTCATCCAGGCCGTCGAGCATGTTGCCTGCGCCAATCTGGTAGGAGAGATCCGATGCGGCGTCAACCTCGACGTCGTCGATCTTGGCAGCGATGTTGATGGTCAGGAAGTCACCGTCAACGGCCGGGCGGTCAACAGCAACCAGGGTGCCGAAGCGGGCGCGCAGCTCATCCAGAGCCTTGACGTTATCTTCTTCGGAAGCCTCAACAGCAGCAACCTCAACCTCGATGCCTTCGTAGCTGGGCAGCTCAATCTCGGGGCGGATATCCAGCTCAACGTGGAACTTGACAACGCCGTCGGTTGCGGTGGGGTCAGGAACCTCGGTGATTTCAACCTCGGGACGGCTCAACGGGATGAGCTTGTTCTCGACCACAGCATCCTGGTACCAGCCATTGAGGCCGGAGTTGATGGCGGTTTCCAGAACGTAGCCACGGCCAACGCGCTGATCGATCAGCTTGTTGGGGACCTTGCCCTTGCGGAAGCCAGGTACCTGTACCTGTGTGGCAATCGTCTTGTAGGCCTCGGTGATGCTGGGCTTCAATTCCTCAAAGGAAACCTCAACGTCAAGCTTTACACGAGTGGGTGTGAGGTTTTCGACAGCGCTCTTCACAGCGTGGTACTCCTGATGGTCTGTTGATGGATATTTAGGCCCAGCACATGGGCAGTCACTGACCAACCGTGAACCGAATAATGCTGAAGTCGGGGCGACAGGACTCGAACCTGCGGTCTCCTGCTCCCAAAGCAGGCGCGCTAGCCACTACGCTACGCCCCGTAGTTGCCCGGAACAGTCTACGGGCAAAAGTACCCAGATGCACAATCGGGGGTTTACGGGGTGCTTTTCACGGCCCGTGGCGCGTACTGCGCCGCTGGAAAGAAGCGGCTTTTGAGGCACGACGCCGGGCACTCACCCGCCGCTGTTCCCTTACGTTCTCCGACCGCTGGCCCAGTCGCAGCCGGGAACGCAAAAGTCCCCGGCCAGATGGCCAGGGACTCGTTACTGCATGGAGGGGGCGACGGGAATCGAACCCGCGTCATCAGTTTGGAAAACTGAGGCTTTACCATTAAGCTACGCCCCCGTATTTCGGGGCTGTTGTGGGCTTTCGCCGGAACAACTCCGTAACACTATCAACCACTTTGCCAGTCTCGCAAATCGGGGCTCGAAGGAACTCAAAAGTGCGTTGATTCTCCGGCATTTAGGCCTTTCCGCTCTGGCAGTGCGGGCACCAATAGAGCTTTCGGCCACCGAGCTCAGCCATGGCGATCACGGTCCCGCAATGCCGGCAGGGCTGACCAACACGTTTGTACACATAATGCGCGTCTTGCACCGGGACATCCTTATTGGGGCGGCTTCCGAGCAGAGCATCTTCGAGCCCGTGGCCCACAGCTGCGCCCAGCCCTGAAGGCCGGTCCCCCAATTCAGTGGTGATGATGCGCCCGTCACGGACGCCGTCGGCCATAATCTTGGCAATGTCCGCCCAGAGCGCCCGTGCCTCTTCCACTTGCAGACTCTTGCCTGGCCGCATCGGATCCAAGCTCAGACGGAACAGCACCTCCGCGCGGTACACATTTCCGACCCCGGCCAGCACTTCTTGCTTCATCAGTTGCAGGGCGATGGAGGTGATGCTTTTGCGGATCCGCCGGCCAAATTCTTCACCGTCACCGGGCAGGTTGTTCAGCGGATCCGGACCCAGCTTTCGGCGCACCACAGCGGCCGCGGCAGGCGTGAGAACCTCGCAGGCAGTTGGCCCGCGAAGATCGGCCCAGCCGTGGGCGGAGACCAGCCGAACCCGCACGGCACCCTTGGGCTCCGGCGGTCCACCGTGGCCCCACCCGCCGGAATCCGCAGCGATTTCCTGTTCTCCGATCCGCCGGGGCGCACCAATACTGGAGGCTCCCGTAAAGGTGGAATCTCCGCCAAAGTCCCAGGCACCGTAGAGCCCAAGATGGACCCGCAGGATCAGCTCATGCGAGAAGGTGAGGAACATTTGTTTGCCGTGGGCCTCTGCCCGCTCCAGCGCCTGCCCGTCAATCAGCCGCGCGCCAGCTGCAAACTTGCCCTGCGGGCTGGATACGGCCAGGACTGAGCCAGCAAACACGTCGTTGAACTGCCGCGCCAGGCGGTGCACCGAATGTCCCTCAGGCATTTACTCGACAACATCTCCGGTGGTCTCGTACGTGGCGATCTTGCCGATGCGGCGCACGTGGCGTTCGGCATCGCTGAAGGGCTCGGCTAGGAAGGCCTCAATGATTTCGGTGGCCTCCTCAACGCTGTGCTGGCGTCCGCCCACAGCCACAACATTGGCGTTGTTGTGCTCGCGGGCCAGCTGGGCGGTGGAGAGGTTCCAGGCCAGTGCTGCACGGACGCCCTTGACCTTGTTTGCCGCGATCTGCTCGCCATTGCCGGAGCCTCCCAGCACAATCCCAAGCGCGTCTACGCCTGCGGACTGGTCCGCCACCACGGCGAGGGCTGCGTTGATGCAGAAGGAGGGGTAGTCGTCCTCGGCGTCGTATGCCTGCGGGCCGTGGTCAACCATCTCGTAGCCCTTGGCTGCCAGAGCGGTGATGAGGTGGGCGCTGAGCTCCATGCCGGCGTGGTCGGTTGCGATGTGAACGCGCATGAGGATTCCTTCGTTTTGGGATTGAGTACCGCCACAAGCCTACCTATGGCCGGGGCATGCTTTGGCCGCTGCCACTTGCTACCCGCCCGGCCCTGCTCAGCGCTGTGTTGGCGGTTTTCCGGCCCGGCGGTTGAGGATTTCGGAGAGTTCATCGGCCGTGTCAAGGTTGGGGGCACTGACGGCTACCTTTGCGCCGTCGTTCATTCGAAGGACCACGGCGGCACCCGAGTAGCTCAAAAAGGTTGCGTTGCCGCTGTGCTTGCGCAGGCCCCAACCCCCGTAGTCTTTGGCAACAATGTCTAAAGAAACTGCTGCGGCAATCTCTTCGCAAGGTGCCACCAGAGCGGGGATGAAACCCAGAATCTTGACGGTGAGCCCCTGGCGGTCCACGTGAACGGTGGCACACAGCATGGCCACGAGCAGCAGGGCCGCCGCCAGCAGTCCCAGCAGTATCCACGGGGAAATCAGTGCCAACAAAGAGCCGGGAAGCACCGCCAACAACAGGATCATCATGGTCACGGATCCGCGCGGATGGAGGAAGTAGGCCAGCTGATCGTGCGCCGCCGCGGGATCGTGGGCACTATCAAGGATCCCTGCCAAGGCGGCATCATCGGCTCGGGTCCACTGCTCATCGGGTTTGAACGTCAAGGCCAGGACCACGCCCATGGCGACTGCCAATCCGGAGCCCATGAGCATCACGTAGCCATCCACTCGCACCGCAGGCAGCGGGCCTTGACTGGATTGGCCCAACAGTGCCGCGGCAAACAAGGTGCAACTGGCCAGTTGGAGGGCCATGGCTGTGCCTAAGAGAACTCGGCGGCCGGTGCCTGGCAAGGTGGTGCGCGCTCCCCACCCGCCAATTCCGGCGCCCAGCACCAGTATTGTCCCCACTCCCACGCTCAGGAATACAGGCAGAGAAACCGCGCCCCCGCCCCACGGCAGTTCCACTCCGTCAGGAAGATCGCCACCCACTAGCAGCCCGCCAATCACCAGCCCTATAGCCAGTAATCCGGGAAAGATCAGGGCGAACCGCAGCGCCCGGGCGTCAAGGTGCCGGGCGCTGGGTACGTCATGGCTGCCGTCAAAGGTCATGATGCTAGTTTTTCACTTTCGTGTTGCGGACGTAAGCGTTAATGAGCGCGGCCGCCTCGGCAGCCTTGAGCGTGCTGGGCATGGAGATGAGAAACCTCTGGTGGAAGCCTGCTTCAATGGCCACGGCGGGCCCGTTGGCCATGATGAAGCCCACAGCTCCGCCGCTCATCCGGTATCCCCAGCCGCCGTAGTCCATGGCTTTGATGTCCGCCACTGTGGCGTTGTGGATTTCTTCCCATTTCAACGGCATGATCTTAAAGAATCCGGAGGCCAGGACCTTCACGCCTTCGGCGCTGATCACCGCGGTGCCGCGGGTGAACACCCAAATGAAGCCTCCCACCACAACGCCGAGCAGGGCCAAGGCAGGGAAAATGAAATAGGTGCTCACTGCCACAACACCGCCAACGCCTGCGCTCAACAGCCACGCCCAGGGGCCCATGGAGACCTTAATGGCCATGGTTTCGCCTCTGGCCACACGTTCCTTCGCCGCCGCAGCAAGGCTTGAGTCCCCTGCGGTGGCCTCGTTGTTGGCAACCAGCACCTCGGGGCTGGGGCTCCTGTCCACCTCGCCGGGCTTGTACAGCCACATCACCAAGGCACCTCCTGCCGCTGCCAGCGCCAAGCCCGCGCCCATAACGGGATTCGAAATTTCAGCCTGCGAAGATTCCGAGAGCCCTATCTGGCCGGCCACCACGGCAACCATCAGTGCCCCCACACCCATCCCCAACCCCACAGCCACACCGGCACCAATCCGGGCAAGCAAGGCGTTCTGTCCGCGAGCGAGCACGGCAAGGGCTGCCATGATGCCACCCACTCCAAGCATGGTCAGGACCGTGGTGAGCGCCACGCCCCACAACGAGGACCAGCCATCCACCTCGTTCTTGGAGTTCCAATGAATGGCCAGTTCCTGCGGCAGCCGGGCGGAAATGGTAAACATCCAGACCGCGGCCAGGACCCCCAGGAGCAGCATCCCACTGAGCAGTCCAATCAACCACCGCTTGTTGTATTGGCGTTCCGCCGCTGCACCGCGCACTTGCTCCCCCACTAAAAACCCCGCTGCTCGTCCTTTTCAACCATTCTCCTCCAACCCTGCCCCACGCCACACCCCCGGGCAAACCGCCGCCGCGGGCCCCATTTGCGCCCTAGCGCTTCTCCGCTGGAACGTAGACTGCCACCTGGGTGGCAACATGGCTATGAAAATTTCGTTCAGATGAAATCGGTGCGGGGTTAGGGTGGAAGAATCATTTCAATCGCTGGCGCTCCTCTGCGCTGGCAGCAATGTTCCATCCGCACCCGAACGGAAGGCATCACTTTGCCTGGCATGAACCTCACCCGCGCCGAAGCCATTGAGCGCACAGCCACTTTGACCGTCACAAGTTATGACGTGAGCCTTGACTTGACCACCTCGGAACGCACCTTCGCCTCCACCACCACGGTGAAATTCAATGCCACAGAGGGAGCGTCCTCGTTCATTGACGCGGTAACGGAAAGCGTCAGCCGTGTCACTTTGAACGGACAGGAACTTGATCCGGCGCAGGTTTCCGACGGCGTCCGCATCCAGCTGCCACACCTCGCCGCCGAGAACGTGCTGAGAGTGGAGGCGCAGGCGTTCTTTATGAATACCGGTGAGGGCCTACACCGGTTCGTGGACCCCGTGGATGGCGAGGTGTACCTGTACAGCCAGTTCGAGGTGCCGGATTCGCGCCGCATGTTCGCCGTGTTTGAGCAGCCGGACCAGAAAGCCACCTTCACCTTCCACATCACGGCACCGGATCACTGGGACGTCATCTCCAACTCCCCCACCCCCGTGCCGGAAGCCGCTGGCGAGGGCAAATCCACCTGGCATTTTGAGCCAACCCTGACAATATCCAGCTACATCACGGCCCTGATTGCCGGGCCTTACCAGTGTGTGCGCAGCGAATTGACCAGCTCCAACGGCCGCATTGTGCCCCTGGGTGTGTTTGCCAGGAAATCCCTGATGGAGTACCTGGATGCAGAGAACGTTTTTGAGCTGACCCGCCAGGGCTTTGAATTCTTCGAGGCGCAGTTCGGCGTCCCCTACCCCTTCCCCAAGTATGATCAACTGTTCGTCCCTGAATTCAACGCCGGAGCCATGGAAAACGCCGGCGCCGTGACGTTCTTAGAGAGCTACGTATTCCGCTCCAAAGTGGCGGATGCCACTGTGGAACGCCGCGCCATCACCATTTTGCACGAGCTCGCGCACATGTGGTTCGGCGATCTCGTCACGATGCGCTGGTGGAATGACCTGTGGTTGAACGAATCCTTCGCGGAGTTCATGTCCACTCTGGCCGCCGCCGAAAACACCAAGTATGTGGACTCATGGACCACGTTCTCCTCGCTGGAGAAAAGCTGGGCGTACCGCCAGGACCAGTTGCCCTCCACCCACCCCATCAAGGCCGAGATCAACGATCTCGAAGACGTGCTGGTCAACTTTGACGGCATCACCTACGCCAAGGGCGCCTCCGTTTTGCGCCAACTCGTGGCCTGGGTGGGGCAGGAGGAGTTCATGGCCGGCGTGCGCGCCTACTTCGCCAAGCACGCCTGGGGGAACACGGAACTGCCGGACCTCATGGTGGAGTTGGAAGCTGCCAGCGGCCGGGACCTCTCGCTCTGGACACAAAAGTGGCTAGAGACGGCAGGGGTGAACACCTTCAAGCCAGCCCTGGAAGTGACAGACGGCGGCGTCATCACCTCATTCGCGATCCTCCAGTCCGCTGTGGCAGAGCACCCAACCCTGCGCCCGCACCGCGCGGCCATTGGCTTCTACAACCTGGCCGCCACCGGTGAGGACGCCGGCAAACTGGTCCGCACCCACCGGGTGGAACTAGACGTTGACGGTGCCGTGACGGAGGTTCCCGAGCTGGTGGGCCTGGAGCGCCCGGCACTGATTCTGCTCAATGACGACGACTTGGCATACGCCAAGATCCGCCTCGATCCGCACTCGCTGCAGACAGCCAAGGAGCACCTAAAGGACTTCCGGGATTCGCTGCCGCGCACCCTGGTGTCAGCCTCGGCCTGGGATGCCACGCGCGACGGCGAAACCCCCGCCCGCGAGTACGTTGACTTTGTGCTGGCCACCATTGGCTACGAAAGCGATTCAACAGTCATCATGGTGCTACTGCGCCAGCTAAGCACCGCCTTGAGCTTCTATGTTGCCCCCGAACACCAGCAGGCCACGGCCATTGCCGCCGCCGATTCTCTGTGGGAGCTGACACGCAATGCCGCAGCAGGAACTGATGCGCAATTGCAGTTTGTCAAAGCGTTCGCCGCCCTGGCCCAGTCCCCTGCCCAGCTGGATCGTGTGCAAGCACTCCTTGACGGTGAGAAGATGCTGAACAAGCTGGTCCTGGACACCGATATGAAGTGGGAGTTCCTGATTGCCCTCGCCGCCGGTGGCCGGGCGGATGCCGCTGCCATTGAGGCGGCCCTGGCGTTGGACAACACCCAAAACGGTCAACTTGCGGCAGCCACCGCCCACGCAGCCATTCCCACAGCCGAGAACAAGGCTGAGACGTGGGAGTCCGTCGTCGTCCGCGGGGACGGGGCCAATGCAATCCAGCGCGCGGCGATTGACGGGTTTACGAAGGGTTGGGACACGGCACTGCTGGAGCCCTTTGTGGCCAAGTACTTCGGTGCGCTCCGGGAGGTGTGGGAGAGCAAGTCCTATGAGACGGCGTCCACCATCATCACCGGCTTGTACCCGGTCAAGCTGGTTTCACAGGCCACCCTCGATGCTACGGATGCGTTCCTGGCCACCTTGGGCACCGAGGTGCCGGCCTTGCGCCGCCTGCTCGTGGAAAGCCGCGATACCGTGGTGCGAGCACTGCGCGCCCAGGCCGCGGACCGCTAGGCACCCCGGCCGTGACATTGCCCGGGCTGCAGCATATTTTGTTGCAGCCCGGGCAGTTTTTACTGTGTTTATCTACCCGCCGCGGGTGCTGCGGACTTTCCCTCAAGTATTGCTAAAAAGTCTAGTCCTCCCCGGCTTTTCGGAGTAGCTTCAGGGCATGTTCACACATCATTTAAAGTCAATTGCTGCCCGCGTAGGAGCTGTTACGCTCCTTTCCGCCGGGATGATTGTGGGCTTCGCCGGAACACCGGCCCTGGCCCAGACACAAACCACCCACACCACTGGAACAAGCAGTATCTACACGGTTCTGGGAGACTCTTATTCGGCAGGCTCCGGTGGTGGCGGCGAGGTTGGCGCCTGTGGCCAGAGCCCCAACGGCTATGGCCCCTGGGTGGCCGCTAAACTTGGCACCCACCTGGAGAATCTGGCCTGCGCCGGTTTTACCACCGATCAAGTGCGCACCCTGGAAGTGCCGTATCTGCAATCGGGCACAAAGGTCATCACGTTGACGGCCGGTGGTAACGATGTTGCCTGGACCGCCGCCATCACGGCCTGCCTTGCGCCAACATCAACTGCCACCATGTGCCAAGGTGCCGTGGCGAACTCCATCCATCTCATGAGCAAGTTGCCAAAATCTGTAACCTCCATGCTCAAGGCAGTCAAGGCCAAGGCTCCGGGCGCAAAGGTTTTGTACCTGGGCTATCCGCGGCTCTTTGAACCGCAGAACATGGCCGCTCTGGGATACACCCCAACTCAGATCTCGGGAACCCAGGCCTTGAACGCCGCCGCTGATCTGCTCAATGGCACGCTCGCTTATAGCGCTCTGTCCAACCGGGTGGCATTTGTCCCGGTGGCTTATCTCTTTAGCGGACACGCCGTCCCCTCAGCCAACCCTTGGCTGAACTACCCGGGCGGGCCTAACCCGTACGCGTTCCATCCAAATGCTGCCGGCTACCAGTACGGGTACGCAGCAGCCCTGAAGTACTTCCTCTAAAGCTCCTCCCACAGAGTGATTCTCACACCCCGGGTCAGGCAATATCCCCGGGGTGTGAGAATCCCCTATGCTTGGCTGCATGAGCCTGACTAAGCACTCTTATGAGATCAACGTCCACTGGACAGGTAACCGAGGGCCCGGTACATCCAGCTATAAATCGTATGGCCGCGATCATGCCATCACGGCGCAGGGCCTGCCGGCACTCCTGGGCTCAGCGGATAAGACCTTCCATGGGGACCGGGACCGGTGGAATCCGGAGCAGTTACTGTTGACAGCCCTGGCCCAGTGCCACATGCTTTCTTATCTGCATGTAGCCGTCAAACACGGGGTGGTAATCACCAAATATGAGGACACCGCCACGGCCACGCTGGTGCTTAACCCTGATGGCAGCGGACAATTTGAATCAGCCACCCTGCACCCCAAAATTTATGTGGCAGATCCAGCCACCGAATCACTTGCCCTCTCCCTACATGCCGAAGCAGCGGCTGCGTGCTTCATTGCCCGCAGCGTGAACTTTCCCGTGCACCACCAGCCGGGTCTATTGGCTGCCACGCAGGACTAGGCACCCAGGGCCAACTACTCAGGACTAAACCGTGTCCACCGCGCGTTAGGGTTGTTAACAATCATCCCTGCCCCACTGGAACGGACTTTAAGGTAAATCGCGCGTGCAGCTAACCAACTTATTGGGTGAACCCACTGAAGGCTTCTTCGAGAACCTTGCCCAGGCCGGCATCACTGTGGCAGTGGGTCTGGTGGTGTGGCTGGTGCTGCACTACTTCATCCGCATAGTGGTCAAGCGCGCTAAGGCCGAGAATACGTTAATGGAGCACCGGAGCATGCGTTGGGCAGCACCCATGCTGCGCACCATTGACCCTGTGGCGCGTGCTCTTGATAATGAACGCCGAGTCCAGCGGGCCCGTACCATCGGCACCTTATTGAACTCCGTGGTGACAATAGTGGTGGCCGTGGTGAGCGGGTTCTACGTTCTCATTGCCTTCAAGATAGACATTGCTCCGCTGCTGGCAAGCGTGGGCGTACTCGGTATTGCCATTGGTTTTGGCTGCCAACAACTGATCCGTGACTTTTTGGCAGGCATTTTTATTGCCATTGAGGACCAGTTCGGCATTGGTGACGTCATCCAAACCAGCGAGGTGATTGGCACGGTTGAATACGTCAGCTTGCGGATCACCCGGGTCCTTGGCGAAGACGGCACACTCTGGTACCTGCGCAATGGCGAGATCCTGCGCCTGGGCAACCGTTCCAAGGGCAGCTACCATCCCCCAGCTGAAGCAGGCTCACCCACCTCAACGCAAACGCCGGTCACCTCAAGCACCCCGGCAACAGCCCCCGCACCGGCACCCGGGCAAGTCCCGGCGTCGGAGTTGAACGAGACCTCTGAGTAAAGAACATCAGAGTAAGAACACCAGAAAGCACTGAACAGACTATGAGTTCCCAGCACAATCCCACATCTCCCTTTGCGAACGGCCCCGCCGCTAACGATGCAGCGGAGGGGACCCCTATCCCGTCCCGCTTTGGCGAACCGCTGGCCACGCTCCTGCCAATTCCCACCGTGGGCAAACCGTTGCCGTCCACATCGGGGCTTACCCCGGATGAAGCAGAGGATTACTCGGACACGTTTTACGGCCAGGTGGGCGGGCATGAAACCTTCAAGAAAATGATTCATGTGTTCTACCAGGGCATCGCTGCTGATCCAGTGCTGCGCGCCATGTACGCCGAGGAAGATCTGGGCCCGGCTGAACACCGCATGCTGATGTTCATTGAGCAGTACTGGGGCGGGCCGCGCACCTATCTTGAAGAACGCGGACACCCGCGGCTGCGCATGCGTCATATGCCATTCGCCGTGACCCCCGAGGCCCGAGACCGCTGGCTGGTGGCCATGCGCAAGGGAGTCGATTCCGTGGAGCTCTCCCCCATGCACGAGGCCACCCTGTGGGACTACATGGAACGGGCCGCGGCGTCGTTAGTGAACGCAGCGTCGGTTCCATCACAGGCACTCTAAAAGGCCAGCTGAGTGGGGAGGGCTCGGGCCGGTTTGCCCGGGCTAGTTTGCCCGGGCGGCTCACGTTAAAGCAGCGACGCCGGCTTCACCAGAATGTGGCCCCGGTTGGTGCTGATCCGCAGCCACCGGTGCGAGAGAAAAATAGTGGCAGTCTCGGTGGGTGCCACAAAGCCCAGCGCGTATGCTGCGAAGGCGGCCCCACCGGGGATCTGACCCGGCACATCCGCCATGGTGCGCCCCCAGACGGAAGCCCTAACGTTATTGACTAAAAGAGCGCCGGGATTGACGGGGATAATCTGGCCAATTTCCTGCACGCCGGTCTTCGCCACCTCGATCAGTGTCTCCGCAGGAACCGTAGCAATTTCCTGCCATGCCGCGCGCGGGGCACCGATCCCGGCCCACGATTCGTGGACACTCATGGGAGGCACGGGCAGGCGGAGCTCGCCGTCTCCCATACGGGCCAGGCGGTCCGCCACCGCGGACAGGGACACCGTGACATCAAGGTCCGCGGGTGCCGCCAGGGCCATGGTGCGTAGTCCCAGAATCGTGGGGGTACCTTCGCCCAGAAGCTTCCCGCGCATGACGCACACATACGCCGCGAGAACGTGACCGTCCCCCTGAAGCCGGATGGCGCCGTCGTCCGCGGTACGGGCACGGCTAACAAAGGTGCGCAGATCCGCAAGGGTTCCGGCATCCTCAAGGACTAACTCGTTGGTGTGGGTGGTGGTGTCCATCAGTGTGCTCCTTGTGCTGGGCTCAGAACGGGACGGGCGGGTGCGCGCCGGAAGGGCACCGGGTCACCGCGCCATGGATTTAAGGCGCTTTTCTGGGCCTCCGTGAGGCGGACCGGGCGTCCCGTGTCGCGCGAGACCACCACCATGGAGGTTGCCGCCTGGGCGTAAATAATGGAGGTGTCAGCTTCCGTGACGGTGTAGCCGAGTTCAAAGCTGGAACCGCCCACATGGGTGACCCAAGTATTCACATAGATGGGATCGGTCCGGAAGCTGATGGGGGCTAGATATTCAATCTCATGACGTCCCACAAGAGTGAAGAGTTCCGGGCCAAGCAGGCCGCGGAGAGTGCTGCCACCGGGCAGTTCGGCATAGAACAATTGGACTCGCGCGTCCTCAAGATACTGCAAATAGGCCACATTGTTGACGTGATTGTACGCATCAATGTCGCCGAAACGGATTTGTTGGGTGAGCTGAAAGCCAGGTGCCATGCCTTCATCATGTCAAAGCGGCGTTGGTGCCACCAATCAAAGTCCCCAACGTCACAGCAAAAGCCAGGCGTAGGGCCGGATTCATACCGGACTCCCCATTTGTCGCAGCCTCCTCTGGACACATAGAGTCACGTTTATGAATGTCACACCAACGGACTTTGACCCTATGGAATCCCTCCTACGCATCTTGGAGCTCTCCGATGCAGGAGGTGCTCAAACTGACGAGGATATTTTTGTAGGTCTCGGTGATGCAAAAGCGCCCCGGGCCCGGCTTTTTGGTGGACAGGTTCTGGCACAATCGCTCGTGGCAGCTGCGCGCACCGTGGGCGGGGACCATCTGGTGCACTCCATGCACGGCTATTTCCTGCGCCCAGGCGAGGCGGCCTCCTCCCTGACGTTTGGCGTGCAGCGCCTGCGCGATGGGCGTTCCTTCTCAGCGCGACGCACCCATGCCTACCAGGGCGGTGTACCCATCCTGTCCATGATTTCCTCATTCCAGAAACCTGACAGTGGGATTGAGCATCAAGAGCCCATGCCGCAGGGCATTCCTGCGCCAGAGACACTTCCCACGTCGGCCCAACTCCTAGGTGGGATCGATCACCCTGTGGCCCGGGCGTGGGCTTACGAACGCCCCTTTGACATTCGGCATGTAGAGAATGATATCTATTTTGATGTCAAGGGTGAGCATGTGGCGCACACGGCTGTGTGGCTGAAAACTTTGGGCCCCATGCCTGAGGACCAGAACTTGCACCGCGCGGCTCTGGCCTACGCCAGTGATTACACGTTGCTGGAGCCTTCACTGCGACGCCACGGCATCAGCTGGGCAACCCCCGGCATCAGTGTGGCCAGCCTTGACCATGCCATGTGGTGGCACCGGCCCCTGGCGGTGGATGATTGGCTGCTGTACGTTGCCGAATCGCCCAGTGCTTCAGAGGCCCGCGGCCTGAACCTGGGCCGCTTCTACAACCGCGACGGCGTGCTGGTGGCCTCCGTGGCGCAAGAGGGCATGATGCGTATTCCAGACGGTACTGCTGCGGACTAAGCCTGCGGGCTAAGGCTGGGGCGTGACGTGTGCCGGCTACGGTTCCGGTTTGTCGGTGGGCGCCTCAACCGGGGCGGAGGTGGCAGTCTCCGTAGTGCCGCCGGATTCGGGACCCGCGTTCGCGCCTTCAAGGAATCCTGATCCGGGGCGGGCGTGGCCGAACGGATCAATGCGTGGGCGCCGTGCTGGCGGAACTTGCCCCCGCAATCTGGCCGTGAGGAGCCGCAAGGTCACCAACGGAGAGATCTGCTGCGGACCATCCACCTCCAACCCGTAAAAGTCCCCAATATGGCCAACAAAGGCCTGACGTTTGGCCTTCTCATACGCACGGGTCTCACGGGCAAAAGCCTGGTATGTGGAGAAACAGATCAGGATCAACACCAGGCTAAAAGGCAGTGCGATGATGATGGCTGCCGTTTTCAGTGCTTCCAACCCGCCGGATAGCAACAGCGCGCTGGCCAACAATGATGTGGCTAGGGCGAAGAAGATACGGATCCAGTTTCGGGGTTCCACATCTCCCCCACTGGCAATCATTCCCATGACCAGCGCACCTGAATCTGCCGAGGTGACAAAGAAAATGACGATCATGATGATCGCTCCGATGGTCAGCACCCCGCCTGCGGGAATCTGAGCGAGTGTGGCAAAGAGGGCTCCGGCGGAATCCACTGTTCCATCCGGACCCACCAGCCCGCCGGGGCCGTTAAGCTCGGAATACAGTGCGGTACCACCGAGCACGCTGAACCACA
Organism: Arthrobacter sp. lap29; assembly: GCF_032458965.1. Lineage (NCBI taxonomy): Bacteria > Bacillati > Actinomycetota > Actinomycetes > Micrococcales > Micrococcaceae > Arthrobacter > Arthrobacter sp. lap29. The sequence goes on along the minus strand of NZ_JAUCEK010000002.1, from coordinate 167,156 downwards.
GTAAGGTGACCACGGTGGGGACTAGGATTACCCCTGCCACAAATTGGCGCACGGTGCGGCCTTTGGAAATCCGGGCAATGAAGATACCCACAAAGGGTGCCCAGGATATCCACCAACCCCAGTAGAAGGTGGTCCACGTTGACTGCCAGACTTCGCCCTCCGCACCGGAGAAGGCACTGACGTTGAAAGCCATACCCACAAAACTCTGCAGATAGTTGCCAGTTGACTGCACAAAGTTACGCAACAGGAACTGGGTAGGACCCACCACCAGCAAGAAGAGTACAAAAATGCCGGCCAGAATCAGGTTGGTGTTGGAGAGCCATTTCATGCCCTTGCCCACTCCAGAGAGCACGGAGAGCAACACCAGACAGGTGACCACCACAATGATGACCAGATCTATGAACATTGAGGAGGTGATCAGCCCGGCGTGTTCCAGACCGGCACTGATCTGCAAAACACCTAGTCCCAGTGATGTGGCAACACCGAAAATGGTGCCAACCAGGGCCACCACGTCAATCAGGTTTCCCAGGCCACCGCTCACCCTTTTCTTCCCGAGCAAGGGTTCCAGCGTCCATCGGATGGAAACGGGACGCCCGCGACGATGGATGGCGTAGGCCAGGGCCAATCCAATCACCACATAGATTGACCAGGCATGTACACCCCAGTGCAGGAATGTCTGAGACAGCGCATGCTGGGCAAGTTCACCGGGGTTACCAGTGGTGCCAGGCTTCGGGGACGCAAAGTGACTCAGTGGTTCGCTGACACCGTAGAACACTAGGCCAATGCCCATACCGGCGGCGAACAGCAACGAAAACCATGAGCCCAGCGAGAATTCAGGCTCGTCGTCATCTTTGCCCAGCTTGATATCGCCAAATTTGCTGAACCCCACCCACAGGCTGAAGATCACCAAAGCGGTGGCCAGCAGTACGTAGTACCAGTTGAAGTAGCCCACAATGGCGCTTTGAATGCTGGAGAAGAGCGCCTCGGCAGTTTGCGGCGCAATCATGGCGAACGCTGCGAATACTAAAACTATGGAGGCTGCTGGCCAAAAAACCCAGCGATGGACTGGAGGCTTGGATTGAGTCACTGACATTTCCCCAGCCTAGATCCATCCGCGCTGAATGTACCCTGTTTTGTGCATAAAAAATGGCCAGCTCACAAGGAGCTGACCATTTTATGGGCCCACGCGCCCGAGGGACCCAATAATCAAACGCGCCAGCGGTTGAGCGTTGGGAGTGCGTGGATGGGCCCACGCGCCCGAGGGACCCAACAATCAAACGCGCCAGCGGTTGATTATTGGGAGGGCGTGGGGACTAGTCGCGGGTGAGGCGGCGGTGAGTCACGCGGTGCGGACGTGCTGCGTCTGCACCAAGGCGCTCAACCTTGTTTTCCTCGTAGGCGTCAAAGTTACCTTCAAACCAGTGCCAGTTGGCCGGGTTCTCATCGGTGCCTTCGTAGGCGAGGATGTGGGTGGCGATGCGGTCAAGGAACCAGCGATCGTGAGAGACCACAACGGCGCAGCCGGGGAATTCCAGCAAAGCGTTTTCAAGGCTGCTGAGAGTTTCCACGTCAAGATCGTTAGTGGGCTCATCCAAGAGCAACAAGTTTCCACCCTGCTTAAGGGTCAAGGCCAGGTTCAGACGGTTGCGCTCACCACCGGAGAGCACTCCTGCCTTCTTTTGCTGGTCCGGACCCTTGAAACCAAAGGCTGCCACATAGGCACGGGAAGGCATTTCAACCTGGCCCACCTGGATGAAGTCGAGTCCGTCGGAGACAACCTCCCAGAGGGTCTTATCGGGATCAATGCCGCCGCGGCTCTGGTCGGCGTAGGAGATCTTGACCGAGTCACCCACCTTGAGGTTGCCGCCGTCGAGCTCTTCAAGACCAACAATGGTCTTGAACAGGGTTGACTTACCCACACCGTTGGGCCCAATGACGCCAACAATGCCGTTGCGGGGCAAGGTGAAGGTGAGGCCGTCGATCAGGACACGGTCCCCGTAGCCCTTCTTCAGCTTGTCCGCCTCGAGCACAATGCCACCAAGGCGCGGGCCCGGTGGAATCTGAATCTCTTCGAAGTCAAGCTTGCGCGTGCGGTCAGCCTCGGCAGCCATTTCCTCGTAGCGGGCCAAACGGGCCTTGGACTTGGTCTGACGTCCCTTGGCATTGGAGCGAACCCATTCGAGTTCCTCCGTGAGGCGCTTGGCCTGCTTGGCGTCCTTCTTGCCCTGAACTTCCAGGCGGGCGCGCTTCTTCTCTAGGTAAGTGGAGTAGTTGCCTTCGTAGGGGTACAGGTGACCGCGGTCTACTTCTGCAATCCATTCGGCAACATGGTCAAGGAAGTACCTATCGTGGGTGACGGCCAGGACGGCGCCGGCGTAGCTCTTGAGATGCTGTTCCAACCAGTTTACGGACTCGGCGTCCAAGTGGTTAGTGGGCTCATCCAGGAGCAACAGGTCAGGCTTCTGCAGAAGGAGTTTGCACAAGGCAACACGGCGGCGTTCACCACCGGAGAGAAGTGTGACATCGGAATCTCCCGGGGGACACTGCAGTGCGTCCATTGCCTGCTCCAGCTGAGAGTCAATATCCCAAGCATCGGCAGTGTCAATGGCTTCCTGCAACTTGCCCATCTCTTCGAGAAGGGTGTCGAAGTCAGCGTCGGGGCTGGCCATTTCCTCGGAGATCTCGTTGTAGCGGGTGATCTTTGCGTAGATCTCCCCCACGCCTTCCTGGACGTTGCCCAGAACGGTTTTTTCCTCGTTCAGCGGCGGCTCCTGGAGCAAAATGCCCACAGTGTAGCCGGGGCTCAAACGAGCCTCACCGTTGGAGGGGGTGTCCAATCCAGCCATAATCTTCAAAATGGTGGACTTACCGGCACCGTTAGGACCCACAACGCCAATTTTGGCACCGGGGTAGAAAGACATGCTTACGTTGTCAAGAATGAGTTTTTCGCCAACAGCCTTGCGGGCATTGGACATTGTATAAATAAATTCCGCCATACCCTCAAGGTTAGTGGGTGCAGGCATATATCTCACATTCGCGTCCGGCTAAGTGAGCAACACGGCAGAATGTGGCTGGTCAGGGGTGCTGGCACCTAGTGAACGTCTCCGACGAAGCAGCGCCCTGACGCCAAGGCCGGAAGGGTGGTCACTGCAACGTTTCCGCCACGTACCTGACCGATGACGCACTCTTCTCCAACCAGCGTGGCAGATTCAATGGCATCCACGGCAAGTCCCGTAGGTGTGATGTCAATGGACACCTCCACCTTTTCCTTGACGGCGCCGGCTTCAAGCATGGCTGCCATCATTTGCTCCCTGTTGGGCGCCTTAGTGGTGGAGGCCAGTGTGGTGAGTGTGGCTTTCAGTTTCCCGGACATCTCTTCAGCCGCCGAAACCTTTACAGCCGGCTTCTCTTCGGGGGCCTTTGATTCGGGGGTCTTGGCACCATCCTTGACCGGGGCTTTCGAAGTAGCGGCCGGTGCAGCATCGGTAGCTGGCACCTCGCCTGGTAGCAGTGAGCAACCGCTCAATGCCATGGAAGCCACTAACAGAACAGATACTCCAACAGCCCTGAGGCCGCGCTTGCGCGGAGTGGGCTGGTGGCGAGATGTCATCTTTTCCAAAGTCACCCCGCCATTGTGCCATGCGTACCCGGTAATTGAGCTCCACCACGGCGAACCAATAGCTTGGCCAACAGCTCAGAAGGGGGCTGCCTCTGCCAGGATCTCCCCCGTCTCATGATCAGCGTGCTCATGCGGCTGGATCCCTTCAGCCTTTGCGGGGTCATACGCTGCTGCGGCCGCATCTAGGTCCTCATCGCCCTCGCTGCCATCAACATCGCCCCCGCCTTCGGTCCCTTCGTGTGGCTGATCTGCATTAGTTGGCTCATCATCGGGGATCTCTCCTTCCTCGACGTCTTGAGAGCCGCCCCAACCACCGGGATCATGACCAATCTCGCCGTCTCCGGAGCCGGCAAGGCGCGCGCTGGTCTTGCGGCGATAGTTTGCCGTTCCAAACTGGAGGTCAGGACCAATGCTGTCTGCGTCGATCTCAACACCGGTTGCGTGACTTCCGTCCTTACGGAGGTAGGAGGTCACCTTCAGCTTGCCCACAATCAAGATCCGGTCCCCTTTGTGGATGCTGACCATGGTGTTGGAGGCAAGTGCCTTGAAAACATTGACCCGAAACCAGTTAGTGGGACCGTCCACCCACTTGTTGGTGATGGGATCGAGTCTGCGCATGTTGGAACCCATGCGGAACTTTCCGATGACCAAGCCACTGTCCGTGGTGTTCATGACGATCTCAGAACTGACAAACCCCCGGAGACTGATGTGATTTCCCATTACCCTACCTTTCGATGGGCCGCAGCTGCGGCAGTGTTTGCTTGGGTTCCAGCCAACGCCTTTCCCGGGTCATCAACCAGTGGAAGAAGCCCAAATGTGAACTGAATCAAGCCCTAGTGGGCCTGTGGAGGAAGAGATCCCTGAATAAACCTGATAATTTAGATGCGGCCCATGTTTGGGTCAACGCCTCGGTAGCTCAGCGGATAGAGCAGGAGCCTTCTAATCTGAAGCCCGCGGGTTGGCGCTACCTCCGGCGGGAACCCCACCATCGGGACCAGGTCCACCAGTGCGGGAAACATCCGAGAAGCCAAGCAGATAAGCCACGGAAATCCCAGTCGCTTCTTCAATCATCTGCAGCTCATCAAGCTCCAGGGGGGCGTCGCCATTAAGGCGCCGCGAAACCTTCGACTGCGTAAGCCCCGTGATACGAGCAAGCGAAGACCCGGAAATCCTCAACTCGGCAAGCTGGCCCCGCAGTCGGCGTGCGACCTTCGATGATAGCGGCTCTGATTTGCCTCCATTTACGAGGCTTAGCTGTGTACTCATGTTTGCAACTATATACGCGCTAAGCGGGTAGGCAAGGCCCTGGACGATAATTCCTGTCATTTATTTTATGAACCACATCACAATACGGTTACCCGCCGCGCTTGCTATCTACCCAATAATAGGTAAGACTTCTATTTATGAGCACATCATTCACGCAGCGCGTAGCTGAAGCGGTCCGTGCAGAAGCTGCCCGCAGACGAGTCCCCCAACGATCAATAGCAGCAGCCCTCGGCACGAGCCAGCAGTCCGTAAGCCGACGTATGTCCGGCGAGACTCCCTTCGACGTCGACGAAATTCACAACCTGGCAGAATCCTTCGGCGTGTCCTTCGCCTCGCTCATCCCCGACGCCAACAAAACGCCGGCGCTCGCAGATGGTGTGTTTACCCAGGGGAAGGCCACAGCATGAGCCGGGACATCGAATTCCCAATCAGGTTCAACCGGGTTCCGCCGCGCGCTGACTTCGTGCATGAAGTTGACAGCATCGTGAAACAGCTTCCGATGCTGACCCGCATGGGGGCCGGGGAACGGGCCGTACTCACCATTGCGGCGAAGACGGCCCAGTTCCTTGAAGGCGTCCTAAGCGGGTCGGTCGTTGTTGATGACGAAGGCTGTCTGTGTCTCGCTGATGATCAGTGTCCCGGGGACGTCGTTCCCCTCGGAGCCCATGGTCGCGTTCTTGTAAACACGGGTTTGGCCGCCTGCGAGAGTGCTCTCCAACTCCTGCGCCAACGCATGGCGGCTGATCTTGCCGTCGTACACGGCGAACCATTGTCCGTTGATGATGACCTGGGCCATAATAATTCTCCTTCGATTGGTGCCGTCCAGACCCTGCATGGTCAGGACGTGCCAAGGCCAACTGTAGGAGATACCACTGACGCAAGCGCGGGGACCTTCACCGCGTCGCGTGTTGGTGGTTTGCAGGACGGGGCAGCAGTCCCCCCAATTGCTGCTGCCTCAGTAAGAGGTGGTGACGCGGTCTCTTCCCCCAAGCGGGCCGCGTCACCTCCGCACATTATTTAGGGCATAAAAAAGCGGTCCAGTTCCATTCCGCCAAGAAAATCACTGGACCGCTTCACCAACAACTTCCCCAGGTCCCGCAAGTGCGGGGCTGGTTCTGTCATCGATCAAAGGATAACAAGCTGTGGATACTCCTGTCTCAAAAACGGCCGTCACGCACGGTCTTATCCCCGATGGAGCTTTTTTCAAAGGGCTTGACTGCAAGTTCAAGCAGGACCCTTCCAGTGCTCCACCGACCCCGGCTCGGTTCGCTGTTGTCCGTGCGCGGCAGGAGCAGGCGTCAGAGCTGCGTCATCGTCTTGCCCAGATCGGGCGCACTATCCAAGCCACGATTGATGCCGATCAGTACGGCTTCGGTGATGGCCCAGCAGAGTTACTGGACTTCTTAGCTGAGGACTTCGCAGCGAAAGCCCATCAGCTACGTGCGGACATCTTGAAGGCTTATTCCAAGGTGATAAGTCCACCAGCCACAGGGCCTCAAGCTGGCGCTTGTGATGGCCCGGCTGCTGTGGCTGCGTTGGCTACGGAGCTGCAGCGCCTCGGTGGCCCTCTTGACGATGGTGCAGTCACGGTCACTGTCAAGCCCACCGACATTCACTTCCCGCGCTCATCGCCTGAGGCCATGAGCATCAGGAACACCAAGCTCCCCCGGGGCCGGGCATAGTGGGCCTCTCAGTGCAGCAGCTGCTGCGGGAGGTGAAGCACTTCCTCGCTACGGATCAGCCGGGCATGGCTTCCCTCTACATGCGAAAGGCCTTGGCGCTGGTGGAGCAGGAGCGCCAGCAGTACGCAGAGGAAGAGCCGGGGCGCTTCAACCGCTTGTTCTTGGTCCTTGCTGGCCTTGTCTGCGAAGTCACCGAAACCATAGAAGCGTGCATTGCCAAGGTAATCGAGGCGATCACTGATGAAGGGGCCCAGTCTGACTTCGCCCTCGGTGGTCCAGCATGAGCCGGGACCTGGTCGAGCTCGACGCCTACGTGGTGTTCAAGAATCCGTTGCCTGGTGAGCGGAAGAAGCTAGTGAAGGCTTCCTTCCAGACAAGTTTCCGCACGGTGTCCAAGTGCAAGCAGGACATCTTGAAGTGGGCCCGTGGCCAGTACCAGTCCGCGACCGGCCTTGCCGTGGATGTTTTCAAGCCGGACCTTCGCAATCCTCACTACCGGGCAGAGCTGCTCCGTGATGGTGAAGTCCTCGCCCACATTAGTTTGACACCCCGCAGCTCCGCTCCTGTGGACGGCACGAAGGAGATGTTCTGATGAGCACCGTTGTAAGCCCCTCGGCACGCGTGGCCACCACCCGCCGCTGCACCTTCGTGTGGGCACCTTTGCTTGTCCTCGGCGTCCTGGCATCCGTTGTCGGCGGCCCGATGATCACTGTGTTCAATTCCCTCGACGTGGCCGGTGTCGTCTTGATGCTGGCTGGGTTGCTGGGCTTCGTGCGTGAGGTAGAGAAGTGATGACCGAGGACAACCAGGAACGGATCCTCTGGACGGAGGCGACGCCTGATCAGGCGGTGTGGAAGATCGTTTCCCAGTGGCGTGACCAGCCCATCGCTGAACTGTCCTCGATGGCCACTGACTGGCTCGAGGAAGACTACGCGTCCGCGTCCCGGGTACTGGCAGGGATGGAAGCTGACCGTGCGTCTGATGCGTGGTCAGCAGGGCAGGTATCCCTAGCCCCGGCCCACGCCCAGCGGCCTTCTGATCCGTTCGCGCTGTTGATGCTGGCTGGTGAAGCGCTCAGTGTGAAGGCCGGTGCTAAGAGCGGCGGTGGCGACTCTGATAAGGGCAGTGTCCTTTATTCATTGACGGCCTCAATTATGCAGCTGGCCACTGCTGTTCAACGACACACGAAAGAAGACTAGGCATGAGCAGGTTTGAAGAGGTTGAGGTGGCCCGGATTCGGGCGAACCCTGAGCATATCCGTGAGGACATGGGTGATCTTGAGCGGTTGGCTAAAGAGATCAAAACCAATGGTGTCAGGTCTCCGCTGGTGGTGTATCCGCACCCGGAGCTTGATGGTGACTTCATGCTCCGTGATGGCCATCGTCGGTTGAAGGGCGCGGTCATTGCTGGTCTGCTCGTGGTCCCGGTCGTGGTCGAGGAAGCTTCTGCTCGGGGCGCTCTGGAAGACATCGAGACGATGATCACCACGGGCTCCACGGCCAAGCTGAATACGAAGATGGAAGAGGCGAAGGGATTCCAGCGGCTGCTGGATCTCGGTCTGAATGAATCGACGATTGGCAAGCGGTCTAACCGCCCGAAGTCAGAAGTGGTAACTCTGGGCAGGGTTACGAAAGCGCCGGATAAAGTCAAGGATGCCTACAGCAAGGGCAGGATTGATCTGCTGCAGCTGAAGAAGCTCACGGACTTGCAGGCTGCTGGTCAGTCGGAGGTGCTGGATAAGGTGCTGGAGAACCACGATTTCAGGACCAGCGCTGGTTGGCGCATCGATAACGTGGAGCACACGATCGCGCGGGCTGAGAAGCAGCAAGCTGTAGCTGATTCCATCTCCGTGCTGACGGCATTGGGTGGCGTCCAGCGTGAGGACCAACGAGATGAGAACTTTGATGCTGCCCCGGAGATGACGGACGAGGAGCATGTCGCTGCTGGCCACTTATTTTATGTCGGCACTGATCAGGTCGAGCCACTCTGGTTCGTGAAGCTCTCCAAGCCTAAGCCCAAGCTCTCCGACAAGGAACGCGAAGAGAAGGCGACACTGCGTGAGCTGAACGCCGGCCTGCAGGTCTCTCATGCTGTCCGTGTCCAGGAACTCGTGGTCGCTGTCCAGTCCAAGGACGGCGTCAGCGAAGCCGTGGACAAGGAGATGCTCCTTGAGGTGCTGTGGCCGGAGATCCAACGCTTCAACGACGAGACGTTAGGAGCGCTCACGAGCATCCATAAGCCAGAGGGCGTCTCTGACTACAGCCCCGAGCGTCGGGCGTGGTTGGAGAAGGTCGAGGCTGCTGTTGGCCGGTTGTCGTGGCGTCAGTTAGCCCGGGCCGCCGTGTATGCCAAGCACCAGGACACGGACAGGCAACTGCGGTTCACGAAGAACTTCGATCGCAGCCAGCAGGAATGGCGTGCCCGCGCGGGATGGCTCAATAAGATTCAAACCCATTTCGGTATCCGCCTGTATAAAGCAGAGCGAGAGACCCTTGCATTCTTCAAGGCCAAGGGCGGCGACAGGACCCGATGGAACATGAACACCGAGGCGTACGAGACAGTCGTGGATGATGTGGTGATCCACGATGGTTAAGACCACGACTCGCTCACCTGGTGCCCGTCACAAGGAACTACTCGCCGCGATGTCGGCCCCGGCTAGGCATCCTTACGCAGCGTTCATACTCCGCACAAAAACGGTGATCGAGAATGATCTGGCCTACCCCAGGGCTGGTGTCAGGAAGATGCCTGACGGGAAGTGGCTCCTGCAGATCTGGTACACGCCAGGCGTCGTCCGTGTAGACGAGGAGCCACTCACTCATTCATCCCCGCTGGGCGCGTTCCATGCCGCCCAGCGTGAAGTCCATGCAGCTAGGGCGAGGGAGCACCCGGCGGGGCAGGTCTACCTCCGCGGCATGGCCAGGCGGGTGTCTGTATGAGTACCGAGAACCCGAATGTCGGCAGCCTCCGCACCACGATGCCAAAACCCCCGGAGCGCTGCAATTCCTGCAATGCCCCCATTGACCCGCACAGCGCTGAATGTCGCTGTAGCTAGAAAGGATCTGACTCATGGAACTGGAAATTGATTGGCGCGAGCCGCCGTTGAGCGGGGAAGCTAAGCTCCAAACCATCCTGAAGCATCACGCAGGCCGGTGGGCCCGTGTCAAGAAGAACATGGCGTCCTCCACGGCAAGTTCAGCCTGGCGTAAGGCTGGCTTCCAGACCGAGGTCCACCCGGTCGAGGGAACCCCGAAGCGATATGATATCTACGCCCGCTGGCCGGAACGATCAGCCGAGACGATGCCTGGCGCCTCCGCCACACCCGCGGCCGTAGCGTCTCCCCAACCGCCGGCACCAACGACGGCTGGTAAGACTACGCCTGTCACCACCAAGGACGGCGTCCCGGTAAAGGATCCGGCTCCTGCCGATGCAAGCGATCTTCAAATCCCAACCAGCGGGGCAGTGACTGGCGGGTACCTGGCATCACGCACGGCCCGCGCTGTAGCTGCTGGCGGGGCCAAAGAAGTCAAACTGGTTGGCCATAACCCGAGCCCGGTGCGCCCATGATCATTGACGTTGAAACCTCAGACTTCCGCCAGGCAGTCCAAGCAGTGACGCCGCACGCTGAGAAGGAAGCGGACATTGTGTCCATTCACCGTGTGAACTTCGCGGTCACACCTCACATGCTGTATGTCTCGGCCACGAACCGGCACAGCGTGGGCTGTGCGATCGCCAACGTGTACGAGGTAGACGGCCTGACCGGCTCCTACGAAGATGACCAGTTCGACCTGACGCCAGCTTTGGTCAAGGAAGTCCTGATGCTGTTCAAGGACAAAAGCAACCCCGGTGGTGAAATTGGCTCAGCCCTGCGGATCGAAGTCAAGGAAGAGGAACTCATCTTCACTGACATCTCAGGGTTGTTCCCTGGCAAGACATACGCCATCCCCCGGACCAAGATTGACGCACCATTCCCAAATATCCCCCGCCTGATCCGCCAAACGATTGTGGGTGACCGGAAGGAAGCCCCGCGGCTCGCTGCGGCTGGCACTTTGTTAGGCCTATTTGTCACCGCCACAAAGGTTTACGGAGACGCTCTGATCATCGAGCCCACTGGCGCCCGATCCGCTCTCCTGGTCTCCTGTGGAGAGTCGTTCATCGGACTGTTGATGCCGCGAGACATTGGTGACGACACTGAGGAAGCCAGCCAAGCCAAGACGTGGCGCGAAGGATGGTTCAACCGCCTTCATGACCTCGCACGTGGCCATGAGCACCAAGACGAAGCTCGGGCCAAGAAACGCGGCAAGACAACCCTGACCATAGTCAGCGGGGACGCCGAAGCCACCATCGAAGCCGACGTCCTAGACGCACTTACCCAAGCCATCGCAGAAATAGGCGGAGACAAAGCCCTCCAAGCCCAAGCCGTCGAACTCATCGTCACCACCCAATTCGGCTCCGCATCCATGCTCCAACGCAAGCTCCGCATCGGCTTCACCAAAGCAGGCCAGATCATGGACCGCCTCGAAACAGCCGGCATCGTCGGCCCCGCCGACGGCTCCAAAGCCCGAGGCGTCCTGTACCCCGCCAACCAACTCGCACAGGCGCTCGCCGCCTTGGAAGAAGCCAGCTCATGATCAGCGACCCCAGAATCGAAGCAGCAGCGCGTGCATACGCAGAGCTTAAGTCTGGCTGGGGACACACCGCGATCTGGGAAACCCATACTGATCAGGCAAAAGTCATTCTCGCGGCCGCTGATGCAGTGGACCCGCACCGTCAGCCGGACCAACTGGCAGAGACACTAATCTTCGATCAACTTCAACGGTTGACAACGCCAGAGGACCGTGCCTCGAAGGTCCAAATGTTAGAAATGGTCCTGGCAGCAGGCATGACCACACAGCAAGCCAAAGTTTTCTCCAAAATGGCTATGAGTGGTCGAGTGCGAAATCAGGACATGCTGGAGCTTCAGGAATCCGGAATTGATGTTCGTCTTTACAACCAGTCTCTGGTTCAACGCGAGGAGACGTCCTCAGATACCACCACCGAGTGGGGTGTCCAGGGAACCGAAGTTCAGGGCATCGAGGCCGCACCATCAGAACTAGACGCGCGTGCCGCGGTGGCCTACTTGACCGAAGCCGGAGACGTTGCATCGCTCGTGGCCCGACAGATTACATCATGGGAGCCCGCGTCATGACGGCTCTGAAGCGTATCCAGCGCAAGCGCATTGCTGGCTGGCGTATGCCTGCGAACACCGTTTATGTCGGACGCGGCACGGCTTGGGGTAACCCGTACAAGGTAGAAAAGTTCCGTGACGGTCTTAGCGACGCCGCCTTCAAAGTGTACGAACCAGAAATTGACCGTCTGCACACGTTCTTCTATGACGATGTATCTGACTATGCGCTCCATGGGAAACCCGCCGCCAAAAAGGCAGTCGATCTTTACCTGATCCACTGGCTGCCTCTGGCCGATGTTGCCGAGTTGAAAGCCGCGCTATCCGGTAAGAATCTTTCGTGCTGGTGCCCGCTCGATCAGCCGTGCCATGCCGATGTCCTACTCGAACTTGCTAACCAGGAGAACCCCATGCCAACTACTCCAAACCCACTCCAAACAAAAATCGTTGGAGTAGAACAACCCAATCCCAGAATCAAAGCCGCAGCCCAAGCACTCCTCGAGGCGTCGAAAAGAGACTTGCCAGAGGGTATGGCCGAGAAGTTTGACGACGTGACGTGGCAGGTGTTTGAAGCGGACGCTGTGGCCGCGCTCGCGGCTGCTGACGCGGTGGATCCGCTGCGCCAGCCCGGCCACCGGGTGGAGATCTCCGGTTTCCAGTGGACGTTGCAGCACCCGGCCGAGTGCCGACCTAACCTGCTGGACTGCATACTGACCCGCGCCACCGCAGCCCACGGCGTCAGTAGTATCTCTGACGGAGTCTGGACGGTCTGGCTAGGCGAAGACCAAGAGCTGTGCTTCTCCGAGTATGTGGCCCAGTGAAGGCGCTGACAGTTCGCAACCCGTGGGCGTGGGCGATCATCTACGGCGGCAAGGACGTCGAGAACCGATCCGTCCGCACCAACTACACAGGCACCGTGGCCGTCCACACCTCCAAATCCGTGGATACCGAAGCCATGCACTCTGACCTGATCCAAACCGCCATCGATGAGTGCAACACCGCCCCAGTTATCCCGGGACAACTGATCCCCCGCGCTGACCTCGAGCAGCTCGGCAACATCATCGGCCTAGTAGACATCAACCCTGTCCACCACGCCGACCAATGCCGCGACCAGCACGGAGACCTCTGCTCACCCTGGGCACAAGACGGCATGTGGCACTGGCCACTAACCCACCCACAGCCCCTCAACACACCCGTCCCAGCAAAGGGCCAGCTGGGCTTGTGGGACTGGAACCAACCAGTCCTAGGCCACCCAGCCCCGAACGCCACTGGCCACGTCCAGGAGTACTCCCCCATGCCACACTCGTTCTTCTGCTCCTGCGGGGTAATGTCCGCCGGCACAGAGGATGACCCTGCAGTCTTCGAAGACCACCTCCGGCAAGTCACCCAATGAACCCCGACTGCCGCGACGGCAAACACCGCAGCTGCTCCGGAGACGGATGGGACGAGACAACAGATGGCCCGGCACGCTGCAGCTGCACGTGCCACCTAGCCGCATGGTTGGACGAAAACACCAACCTCCAACCCTGGCAGTTCCAATTCATCGACCAGTACAACATCCACAACGCCCCGATCACGCCACACGCCACCACAGGCCTTAGAAGGAACGCGCTCGCCGCCAAGGCAGCGCGGACCAAGGGCCCGCCGTCGTCCAGTAGCTGGCGCGGCAAAGAACGCAACACCAAGTACGCATCTAAGCAATGAAAGCAGGTCACCGAACACATGTTCTTCCAGGTCGATGACCAATTCCAGGTCAACCCGAAGGCCATTACTTTGGCCCGCTCTGCCATGACCGAGGACATCTGGGGGCTGGCCTCCCTCGGTGTGTGGACTCTGATGGGTTCCCACTGCCAAGCAGCACTAACTGACGGCGTCGTGCCGTTCGTGGAGATCGTAGCGAAGACGTTGAATCCCACCATCTCGCAGCAGCTCGCCGACCGCTTGGTCGCCGCTGGGCTGTGGCACGCACCGGGACATTCCTGTGAGCGATGCCCCGCAGTGGCGGTTGATACATTCCTTTTCCATGATTGGTTCGCCCTCAACTACGATCGTGGCTCAGACGTCCGGGTCAAGCGGGACAAGTCCAAGGAACTCAAGAGCCGGCATCTGATCAATGCTGTCTGGGCCCGGGACTGCATTGACCCGGCCAACCCGAACATCGGCGCCTGCCGGTACTGTTCCAAACAGCTCCACAAGAAGGACACCCGCGGTGCTGATGGCCCAGAGATGGACCATGTAGACCCAACGAAGGCAGCAGGCGTTCGTAACGTCGTACTGGCCTGCGGGTCCTGCAACCGCAAGAAGGCCGGGAAGACCCCGGAAGCCGCTGGTCTGGTTCTGCAGCCAGCTCCCGCCCATTCACGCAGTGTCGATCCTGTAGTAGCAGTCTCGCCGGGTAATGCCGCCGCTGAGTCAGTTCCAGGAACCACCGTGACGGACGTTGTGAGCGCCGCATTGAAGCCAATGGCCCAGAAGGCTCCCGAGGCTCCCCCAAGGCCGACCAGCGCACCGACCAGCGCCGGTACCAGTGCACGACCAGCACCGGGAACGCAGCGAAAAAGTATCCCCGTGTGCGCGGGCGATCGCGCGGGCGCTGGCAGGGCAGGGCAGGGTGGGGTAGGGAAAGGGTTAACAGAGGGTAGTGGCGGTGTTGCCAGCCCCGCTCCCAACAGATCCCGCAGACGTAGAGGTAAAGGAAAATCAAACCCGGGCGCAACCAATCTTCCCCAACGTGTGGCTCCTTCCCCCGCTCCTGTGACCAATCCTCATGATGCTGGCGATGCTCCTCTAGTTCCGACGCCGGCCCGATTCGGTTCAGCCTGGCATGGGTGGTCAGGCAACCCATCCGATGTCACTGAGACCACTTGCACCATTCACCAGCTCGAGCAGCCATGCCGGAAATGCGAGGACACCAATGCCTGATCTGAAGTTCGTTGCCCAGTTCCCTATCGAGGACGAGTCAGTACCCATGGCCCAGCTCCACGCCGAGGCCCAAAAGGAGACGATCGTGATGATCCATCAGCTCGGCTTCGGGATGGCCGGCCCCTTCGGCATGGAGCTGCTCGATCTTCCGCTGGCCACCTTTGTCCAGTGCACCGTCCATGTCCAGCCTTTCCAGTTCCCAGGAGTCAAGTAGTGGTCAGCAATATTGAGCTTGAGCGGAAGTACTCCGTCGAGGGATCCCCAGAGTTGATGCCGTACTCGGTGGCAAAGAAGTTCACCAGGTACCCGGAGTGGTGTGTGTCCGACTGGCATCTGGACGTGAAGGTCCCGGTGCCGGCGGCTCGTGATTCCAACCTTTGCCCTGAGTGTGTGGATCTACTCCGGGATTCGTGGGCGACCATGGCCGGTGCATGGCCCCTGCTCCAGGACATGGTCCACCCGTCTCAGCAGTTCGGCAACAGTGAACGGGTGGGTGGTGGCTCGGTCCATCCTCCGCTACCTATCAACGTCTCAGTGTCTGATCTACTTCGGGACATCAGGGACTCAGTTGGCTCGGTAGTCAATGGGCTGATCGAGGATTGCCCTGACTGGAAGATGCCGGCAGCCGCGACCACTGACGTGCTGGCTGATCATCTGTCCAAGTGGAAGGCCGAGTACGTGGCGGACCACCCCCGCCCGGGTCATGCCTGGTCAGTGCTTCGGGAGGCGTGGTTACTGGCTCAGCGTGTGGGCAAAGCTGGGGCCAGTGACCACACGGCGGCTGAGGTGGACACCGAGTCACACTGCCGGAAGCAATGGATGGAGTGGCCGAAGGGTAAACCGTTGCTCCACGCGTGCGAGGGGATGGTCATGGCTGTCCAGCCTGCCGGCGGAGGCAAGGCCGTAGCTCGGTGTGACGCTGACCCGGAGCATGCGATCCCTTTCGATGTGTGGCTAATGGTGCGAGGCACGAAGGCCAAGCAGTCCGACCGTACCAAGGCCCACCTGATCAAGAAGTTCACGTGATGGCGGACTTGACAGACGTGTGCTAAATTCGTGGTGTAGTGGTTCTTAATACCCACCCACGAATTCAAGGCCCTGACCATTTGGTCGGGGCCTTCGTCATGCCCGAGGTGGTGAGTGAGTTGACTGCTTCGGGTGTTTACAATCCGCCGTGGTCTGGACGTCGCGCTACTAACGCGCTGCTCTGGGTCAAGGCGCAAGGTCGCAAGCTGGACTCGCCGTGTTGCATCTGCCGTCAGCCCATTGACTACTCGCTTGAGTATCCTCATCCGCAGACCTGCAGTGTGCAGCATGTGAAGTCTCAGAAGATGTATCCACACTTGCGGTGGGATCGAGGGAACTGGGAACCCGCTCACCTGGACTGTAATAAATCGGCAAGCTACACAGCTGATACGGGAATGGGAGTGACGTCGGAGGACTGATCTGTATCCCCTCACGCTGTTGGACTCCAATAAAATCCAGCATGTTGAATCACGGGGAGATCCCCGCATTTTTTTTCCTCTCCCCCCTAGTATTTCCCCAACAAAACCCCGAAAAAACGTTGAATTGGCGGGGAAAATGGACCCATTACGTGATCGTCTGAAAGTTGGTTTGATATGGCTGGCTCTGGTGCTGGAAAGATGATTGGCTCAGCGTTGGACATTTCCGGGAATCCTGATTTTGCAGCACGTCTGACCGAACGCAAGCTTCGGAGCGCTCACATGGACTCTCCGACGCTTCTGGACGGTCCGGAGCACGTCATCATTGGCGGTCGGCAGGAGGGTAAGACCACTCTGGCCGTGAAGTGGCTCATGGACTCCCCGGAAGGCATCCAGCGGGTCCTGATTACCCGAGACGACTATATGGCCAAGTCGATCAAGCAAGACCTCGGATTACCCGTTGGGGGTCCCAGAGTGATCTCGTACCGGACGCTACTCAACGGCAAAGCTCGCAAAGGTGTGGAGTACGGCATTGATGAGACCGTACCCATCCTCATGAACATGCTCGGTCTGCGTGAAATGCCCCGACTCGTCACGGTCCAACATGCTGAAGCGTGGCAGGGCCTGGGAGGGTCTCATGCATGAAGCTCATATCTCAGCCGCCTTGATTGCCGCCGCGGAAGGTGAGCACGTCCTTGTAGTAGCTGCCACGGCAGATGAGAAACAGATCATTTTCAAGCGCCTGGTCGAAGCCTTCGACGGGTTGCAGCCGGGCCTGCTCCAAAGCATTAACCGGACGAATGGCGGTGAGCGGATCGATTTGGTTACAGGTGGCGGAATTCGTTTTGCCCACCTCAACGAACGTCGGCGCAGGGCGGCGGTCTACGATCAGGTATTTGTCCCGATTGGAACCGCCCCGGAATTCCTCGCTGATCTCGCCCCCGCCCTGGCCACAAGCGAAGTTGGCTTGATCACCGGCTACTGATGGCGGGAGGCGATCATCATGCATGACCGCCCAGCTATGCGGCTGCTGCATGATGACGGTTCACCGATTCGTGGCATTGCTCGGGACGTGGGGGCTTCACGGAACGCTGTCAGGAGAGCGCTGCGACCGGGCTCCAAGGATCACTATTACAGGCCATCTGCCAGCGAGGATGCGGAGCCGGCCGTTCGGGATGTCTTAGCTGACTATCCGGACATGGTGGTTGCTGACGTTGCTGTGTTGATCGATTGGCGGCACTCTCGCCGGACGCTCTCTGACCTTGTGGCGCGGTTGCGGCCCATCTACCGGGATTCATCCCCGGGCCTTGACGCACGCGCTGACGTGACGCTCAGAGCGGGCACGCTGGCCGCCCAGAACATCGAGTGCGGCACGCTGACAGTTCAGGAGGTGCAGTGGTGAGCAAACGCCAAAGCAACACTTCTGCCAGGAACACGGAACCGCCCGCCGACTTGCCCGAAACGGCCACTGTCATCTGGCGCGAGATCATGGAAAGCAACGATCTGGCCGGAACCGTGGACCGCTCCGCGTTGGAAGCGTTCTGCACTCTCATGGCTCGGCTCCGTGAAGCTCGTAAACGAGTAGAGGATGAAGGCATGGTGGTCAAAGACCCCCGAGGCCGTGTCATCCCTCACCCGGCGCTCGCCGTCGAGCGTCAGACGGCGGAGCAGATCCGGGCGTGGGGCGATCGCTTCGCCCCGCTGGTGAAGCCAGTCCGCAAGCGCGGTTACATGGCCGACGCCACGGCAACCTCCATTACCAATGCTGTTCACCTCAGTGCAGCAAAGTACGCCGGCCCCATTGCGGCCCTCAAAACTCTCGCCTGGATGATCGATGAAGCCCAGCGCGAAAGCATGGAAGCTCTACAAAAAGCCATGACCACCACCGTTCCCAACTACCTCAAAGCCTGCACAGAGCTACAGATCACCCCAGCATCAATCCCTACGGCGGTAGCAGATGCCCCTGTGGAGAAACCGGCTTCCGGAGTAAGCAGCTTGCAAGAACGTGCAGCGCAGCGCCGTGCAGGCTAAGCGCGCTAAACGGCCTGAACTCTTCGGGGAAGAAAAGCCCCGCATTTTCACACCTCCACTTCAACCGTTGGAACCGCGCTCGCCGGAGACGGAAGCGCGGACGCTGGGCTATGACGTCATTGACTTCGCCGAAGACGTCCTTCACCTGAAGTTGTTCCCATGGCAGAAGTGGCTCCTGATTCACATGTTGGAGCTGCTCTCTGATGGTGGGCTGCGGTTCCGCACTGTGGTGGTGTTGATTGCCCGTCAGAACGGCAAATCAACGCTCTCTCAGGTGCTGGCGTTGTGGTTCATGATGGTGTGGGGCTGGCCCTTGGTCATGGGTACCGCTCAGGATTTGGAGACGGCCGAGGAGGTCTGGCAGGGCGCCGTCGATCTCGTGGAGGAAGATGACGAGCTATCTAAGCTCCTCAAGCGTGTGGTCAAGGTCAACGGCAAGAAGGCGTTGGAGCTGCATTCCGGCGCTAGGTACAAGGTCAAGGCCGCTAACCGTCGTGCTGGCCGTGGTTTCACCGGGAACCTGATCATGCTCGATGAGTTGCGTGAGCATCAGAACTGGGAAGCTTGGGGCGCGATCACCAAGACGACCATGGCCCAGATTGAGGCCTTGGTGTTGGCCTTGTCCAATGCTGGGGACTTGACGTCTGTGGTTCTGAGCTATTTGAGGAAGATGGCGCATGAGTCGTTGGGTGATCCTGACGGCATTTGCGAAGAACTCACTGCGGCTGGTCCAACGTTGCTCGATATTGAAGCCCTGCAAGAGGATGACGAGGAGTTTGATGATGAAGATCTGGACGACTTTGAGCAGGACGAAGACACCCTGGGTCTCTTTGAGTGGTCGGCGGCACCCGGCTGTAATAAGTGGGACCGGGCAGGGTGGGCGCAGGCCAATCCTTCGGTGGGTTGGAATCCTGGCTTCACGCAGCGCACCATTGCGGCGGCGTGCAAGACCGATCCTGAGTGGGTTTTCCGCACGGAGGTCTTGTGTCAGTGGTCTGCTGGCACACTCACTGGCCCGTTCCCTCCCGGCGCATGGGACAAGGGCAAGAACGAGCCGGAGATGGGGCCGGACGGTAAGCCGCGGGTTGCTGACGCTGACCGGCTTGTAGGCCCGGTTCGGGCTGGTGTTGATCAGTCTCCGGACCGTTCCATGACGTATGTGGCCGTCTCCGGGTACCGGGCTGATGGGGTCGCCCAGGTTGAGATTTGGGCCGGCCGTTATGGTTCGGACTGGGTCAAGGACTACCTGATGGACGAGAAGCGCCGGGACCGCATTCTTTCCGTTGCTGGCCAGTCCAAGGGCGCCCCCATATCCCCCCTTATGGAGTCTCTGGATGCAGATGAAGAGTTCACGATCCCAGTCATTGAATGGTCAGGCGGCGATCTGACCGCGGGCTGGGCAGACGTCTATGACTCCGTGAGAGACACGACGGTTCGTCACAACGCCCAGCCTGTCTTGGACGTTGCGGCGGCAACTGCCGTCATCAAAGTGTTCGGCGGCGGCGCTTCCATCCCAGACCATAGGGCCTCCCCCGCAGATATTGCCCCACTGATGGCGTTCACGGCTGCCAAATGGCTGCTGGGGCGCCGTGAAGTACTTCCCCCGCCGCCTCCACCAAAACCGGAGGCGGTACGCGCTTCAGAAGAGCGCATTCCTGATGCTGACAATGTGGCCCACATGGGTTTCTGATGAAAGGAGCGATGCATGACTGTTCCGACATCGGAAAAAGGCTATGCGGATACGTCCGGTGGCTGGTGGACAGCGCTGGACGAAGAAGAAACACCGGAGCTGCAGTGGCCCAAGAATGTGAGCGTCTACGACCGGATGCGCCGGCAAGATGCCCAGGTCATTTCTGTTCTTCGTGCGGTGACGCTGCCTATTCGGCGCACAGCATGGCGGATTGATCCGAACGGGGCCAGCCCCGAGGTTGCACAGCAAGTTGCTGATGATCTTGGGCTGGATCTTGTAGGGGATGATCCAAATCGCAAGGTCGTCCGAACCCGGGATCGGTTCTCCTGGTCAGAGCACTTGCGACTCTCACTGCTGATGCTGCCTTTTGGGCACTCGGTGTTTGAACAGGTCTACAGGATCGATGATTCTGGCAAGGCCCGGTTGCGGAAGCTCGCATGGCGCCCACCCAAGACCATTTCCCGCATCGACGTCGCTGCCGATGGCGGACTGGTTGCCGTTCATCAGCATGGGGCCATGGGAGGCACAACAAAGACTGCACCCCGTATGGGGGTAGATCAGCTGGTGGTCTACGTCAACGACCGAGAAGGCGGGAACTGGCTTGGCCAGTCTCTCCTCCGACCGGCGTACAAGTACTGGCTGCTCAAGGACCGGCTGCTGCGTGTTCAGGCCCAGACGGTAGACCGTAACGGCCTTGGCATCCCCGTGTATGAGGGCTCTAAGCTCCCGGACTCTGTAACGGGCGAGGACCGGACAACCCGGGAGCAGGACGAAGTAAACGCGGGCTTGAAGTTGGCCCGTGGGCTGCGCTCCGGAGACAACGCCGGCGCCGCGATTCCCAACTCGGCAAAGCTCACCATGAAAGGCGTTGAAGGCGATCTACCGGACGCGGATGTCCCTATCCGCTACTACGACGAGCAGATAGCCCGCGCCGTTCTGGCCCACTTCCTGAACCTTGGAACCGAGACGGGTTCCTGGGCGCTTGGCTCCACGTTCGCGGACTTCTTCACCCTGTCTTTGCAGACCGTGGCCATGCAGATCGCTGACACCGTCACCCAGCACATCATCGAAGACCTGGTGGATCTGAACTGGGGCCCGAACGAGCCAGCCCCGCGTCTTGTCTTTGACGAAATCGGCTCACGACACCCCGCCACAGCCGAGGCGATCAAAGCCTTGGTGGACTGCGGCGCCCTGTCCGCTGATGAGGGGCTAGAAACCCACCTCCGCACCATCTACGGGCTCCCGGGGCTAGATCCCGTAGAACGGGCGAAGACCCGCGCTGCCGCACCGGCAAAACCAGCGAACACTCCCAAGGAAGGACAAACGGCATGACAGCAACTCAAACAGTTCGGCCTGTAGCCGCGGAACCCGTGCAGTGGTATCGGATGGAAGCCGC
Source organism: Arthrobacter sp. lap29 (assembly GCF_032458965.1). Lineage (NCBI taxonomy): Bacteria > Bacillati > Actinomycetota > Actinomycetes > Micrococcales > Micrococcaceae > Arthrobacter > Arthrobacter sp. lap29. The sequence goes on along the minus strand of NZ_JAUCEK010000002.1, from coordinate 145,947 downwards.
CAGCACCGGCAACTCGGCAGAGGTCTTCATCTACGGTTCCATTGGTGGATGGTTCGGCGTGGACGCCACACAGTTCGTCCAAGAACTCGCCACCCTCGACGTTCAAGAGATCCAGCTACGGGTCAACTCCCCCGGAGGCTCCGTGTACGACGGCGTGGCCATCATGAACGCACTCAAGCGACACAAGGCCAAAGTAGTCGCATCCATCGATGGAATCGCCGCCAGCGCAGCCTCCTTCATCATCATGGCCGCCGACGAGATTCAGATCGGCCCCGGCGCGGAAGTGATGATCCACGACGCCTGGGCGTACACCATGGGCAACGCCGATGAACTTGTTGAAGAGTCAGCGCACTTGGACAGGATCTCCAACTCCATCGCCAGCCTGTACGCCAGCAGAGCAGGAGGCACCACCGAGCAGTGGCGCGAGGCCATGAAAGCCGAGTCCTGGTACTCCGCTAAAGAAGCAGTCGCTGCCGGGCTGGCTGACAGCGTCACCGGAGACTCCGACAAAGAGTCTGTGGACTCGGTGGATGCATTCACCGAAGTCGCCAGGTTCGTCCACGCAGGCCGAGGCAACGCCCCGGCACCGTGGATGCCACCCGGACAACACGCGGCCGCCAGCGCCACTCTCATGCCGGTCAGCGCCGTCGTCAAAGAAGCGGCCGACTGGCTCAACACCACCAAGTCTCGTGCAGGGTTCCCGCCCGGCACGGAAAAGCTCGTCGCAGCACTCGCCGACGAGCCCCACAAGCCGACTGCGCCGCAGCCGGTCAGCAATACCCCAGAGAAAGGAACTGACGACATGTCAGCAGAAGTAATCAAGGGGCTCCGCGAGCGGCTCGGCATCCCCACCGCAGCAACCCTCACAGACAGCGATATTCTCGCCGCACTGGATGAGGCGCTCGCAGAGCAGGCAGAAGGCACTACGCCTGTCCCGGCAGCACAGGCTGCAGGAACTGTAGTTCTGGACGAAGCAGCCTACAAGGAGCTTCAGGCGAAGGCGGCCGAAGGTAGCGCCGCACGTCAGGAGCAACTGGCCACGGCTCGCACGAGCCTTGTCAATGCCGCTGTCCAGGATGGCCGGATTCCCCCGTCACGTCGTGAGCACTGGGTCAACACGCTTGAAGCTGATCCCGGCATGGAATCAACCTTGGCCGGGATGGCCAAGGGCCTCGTCCCTCTCACTGCTGCCGGCTACACAGGCGGCGTCGATGAGTCCTCGGATGAGAACTCCACCTACAGCAAGATCTTCAACACCGCGAAGGAGTCCTGACCATGGGCCAGTACCTGCCCGCATTCCGTCCAGGTGACACCGTCACCTTTGATGTGACCACCGCTGTAACCGGTGGTCACCCCGTCCAGCTCGGTGCCGCAGACCGTTCCGTCGCTCCGGCCGCAGCCGCATCAGTCACCTATGTGGGTGTAGCAGGCCATGACGCAGCTGTTGGCGACAAGGTCACCGTTGAGGTTGGCAAGCCGATCCACTTGCTGGTTGCCCTCGGAGCTGTGGCCCGCGGAGCAAAGGTCGAGGCCGCTGGTAGCGGCAAGATTCGCACCGCAACTACCGGCACCGTCATTGGTTTGGCGCTCACCACGGCTGCCGATGGCGCATCCGTCCAGGTCCTCCAGCACTAAGAAAGGAATACGGCATGAAAACTTACCCCTACACCCCGAGCCAGCTCGCCGCGGCCAGCGCAACGGACTTGCTCGCGTTCATCAAGTCACCCACTCTGTTGGCACGCCGCATGGGAGAGATCCTTACGGCGCAGCAGTTCATCGGTAACGCCCTCCTGCAAGGTCGGTTTACCCTTCAAGGCGGCGCTATTGCGGTCCCTTCGAATGAGAAGATCCGTACCGACCGCAAGGCAGAGCCGGTAGCTCCTGGCGCTGAGTACAAGCTCACGCCGTTGAGCGCTGAGCAGTACGAGATCTACACCGGGTCTAAAGAAGGTATTGCCACGGAGATCACGGACGAGGCGGTTGGCCGTAGCCTTCGTCAGCCCGTCGATGAGGCCATGCTGCTCCTGCAGACGGAGCTGGTATTCAACGCCAATGAACTGGCATTGGGTGTCATCACGTCATCTGTCACGCAGACCCTTGCAGGCGCCGCGTGGACAACTGGTAAGCAGATCCTCAAGGACGCTCTTCGGGCGCAGGCTACTGTTCGTCGCCTGAAGCTGGGCTACTCCATCGACACGGTAGTGCTCAACAGCATTCAGTACGCCGAAGTCATTCCGGAACTGACGGATCTCCTGCCAAGCTCGGATACTTCTGCGATCACCGGCAATTGGCCCACGATCAACGGTCTGACCTGGATTGCCAGTGACGATGACGAGATCAGCGATCCGTTGTTCGTGGACAGCCGCCGCCTGGGCGGTATTGCTCGCGAAACCATCCCCTCCCCGGAGTACCGCCCGGTGGGCGGCGATACCGGTGTGGAGATCGCATCCATTCGTGATCCGAAGGCGGACAAGACCCGCCTTCAGGCACGTAACCCTCACGTGCCGGTGGTTACCAACCCCCTCGCTGGCATCTTCCTCACCGGAACAGGAGCGTAACCATGACTGATTCATATGTCGCGAAAGCGAACGTCGTCAAGGTATCTATCGGCCCAGCTGATGGCAACCGTGTGGCGCGGCTGATCCGTGCTGGTGGCATCATTCCGGAGGGCGTCGAACAGGCAACCTTGGACGCGCTGGCCCAGCGTGGCTTGATCGGACTCGTCAAGCCCGTAGAGGATGACTCCGCAGCTGAAAAGGCCGAGGCCGCGACTGAAGCTGTGGCGGCTGCAGCAGCCAAGGAAAAGGCAGACGCAGCCACCGCGAAGGCGACCGCCGACAAGGCTGCAGCCGCGAAGGCCGCAGCCAAGTAGGAAGGAGGGGACGCCATGGCAGTATCAACACCGCTCGCATTAGTCGAAGATTTGGAAGCTGCCTGGCGTCCTCTCAAAGCTGCGGAGAAGACGCGGGCCGAGTATTACTTGGGTGTGGCTTCACGAAAGATTCGGCGTCGGTGGAAGACCGTCGACGCGCGCATTGCCACTGGTGAGCTTGGTGAAGACGACGTCAAGGACGTTGTAGTAGATCTTGTGCTTCCTAAACTCGATGCCCCACCAGTCCACAATGCGAAGTCTTGGTCACAGGGCGCGGGTCCATACAGCCAGCAAGTAACTCTGCAGTCTGGGGTTCGCGGTCTTTTCGAATTCGAAGACTGGATGGTTGAGGTATTCGAAGACTCCGGAGGAACGTCTGCACCGATTCCGGTCGGTGACTTTCCGCCATCCGGGAGGTACGAAAGTATCTCCCTTTGGCCCGAGGAGAGGAAGTGAGCGCCCATGTGGTCCATGTTCCCTTTGCCACACGGTGAGACGATCACGAGAATGCGCCGCAAGCTTGTTCAAGATCCATACTCCGGTGAGATGACACAGGGTAGCTGGGCTGACCCTGATGAGCTTGCTATCGAAGGTGCATCTGTTGCTCCGTCCTCCACGACGGAGCAACAGACCTCGAACCGGCAGACAGTCATCACATCAATGAGTGTTTACGGTCCGCCGGGGATGGATGTTCTACCAGCAGACCGGATCAGGGACAGCCAAGGACTCTGGGAAGTCACTGGGGAGACCGCTGCTTGGAAGAATCCCTTCACCGGGTGGCGCCCAGGCGATGAACTCCCGGTCAAGAAAGTGGTGGGGTGATGAAGTGGAATGAGAACTTCTTTCCCGAGATCCTCAACTCTGCGGAGGTCGTCAACATTGTTACCGGGATTGCCAACAATGTGGCCGGCACATCGAAGGCCACGGCGCCTGTTGATTCGGGTGCTTACCGGGACAGTATTCATGTCGTGGTCAAACGCCGGGGCAAGCGAACGGTGGCCGCCGTGGTTGCCTCAAGCCCGCATTCAATGCTCGTTGAGTCAAGGACAGGCAACCTTGCCCGGGCGTTGGGGCAGGTGACCGGCGGTGGGTAGCCGTGTTCTCGATGCCGACGTTGAACTGTTCCTGACGGGATTCATTCGTCAGGAACTGGCGCTTATTGGGACACCGATCACTCAGGGCGTGTTTATCTCGAACGCGTTCCCTTCTCCGGCCCGGGCGAAGACGGTTGTGGTGATGGACAATGGCGGCCCGTCGACGTCGATCATTACGTCTCAGACTCAGATCGGGGTCACGGTCCTTGCTGGGGATGATCCTAGTCAGGGTTCGGAGGCGAAAGCGCTGGCGCTCCTGGTGAAGATGATCATCTCTGATTCTGCCCGGGTTGATCCGAGCAATCCGGTTGCTGCCGTGCTGCGTGCCGGTGGCCCGTACCGGATCCGGGAGGAAAGCGGCCAGCCGAGCTACTACTTGACGTTTGAGCTGGCTGTTGTTGGTCAGCCTTTCGAATAGCATCACCGCCACACCCAGTTCACTTCAAGCCATCCACGCCGTGGGTGGCTTTCCTAGTTTGGAGGAAAAGTTATGGCAAAAGATGCCAAAGGTAATGATGTATCAGCCGTAGGTATTCCAGTAACGGGCCGCATGGGATTTGCCCCTGAGGGAACCGCTGGTCCGAGCCCTGTCGAGGGCTCCGTCGTCGGGTTCACTCTTGACCCGGCTTATCTGGTGCCGGGGCTGCTGACCGATGACGGCGGCCCTGAGTGGACGCTCGAGGCCGACGGTGACCCTGTGGAGTTTTGGCAGGAGGGATACACGCTGCCGTCGGGGCTGGCTAAGGCTGAGGTTTCTCAGACTTACGCCCAGACGGACGAGACGGTCCGCTCGATCATCCGTGGCCAGGTTGCTGATGAGAACGGGTACATGACGATCGATGCCGGCGGCACCGATACGAAGTACTCGATGTTTTCGGAGGAAATCTTCAAGAACGGCACGATCCGGCGTCGTTGGGCTCCGGATGTGAATGTTCTTTCCGTGAAGGAAGTGAAGTCCAAGCGTGGCGATGTTATGGGCTACGAGACTACTTACAAGATCAACCGTTCTGATCTGGTCGGTGGCCGGCACTTTGGTGAGTGGCTGATCATGCCGGGAGCCGTGGTTGTTTCCATCTCGGGGGCGACTCCTGCCGCTGCTGCCGCTGCGGCCACTGTGACGATCACTGGCTCTGGGTTCACTGGCGCCACTGCGGTGAAGTTCGGTGCCGCGAATGCCACCTCGTTCGTGGCGGTTTCAAACACTTCGTTGACCGCTGTTATGCCTGCCGGGTCGGCAGGGTCGGCGCAGATCACCGTCACAACCCCTTCCGGCACGGCAACTTTCCCTTACACCCGCGGCTAAGTAGCCGCCCCCTTTGACCTGGTCCCGGCGTCCCTTTGATGGGTGGGCGCCGGGACCAGCACCAACCCATCTCCCACCCATCGTTGAAGGAGCATCATCATGACCACCACCGAGCAGACCGTACCCACCGGCAGTTCCAAGAACCTCGTTGCCGCCAAGGCTGCAGCAAAGACCCCAACCGCGCCTAAGGGCACCCCGACGCCCAAGCGTGCGAACGCCAAGTCCAAGCCCGCTGGTGCTAAGCCGAAGTTCGCCGTAGTAGAGCATTCCCTCAAGTGCCAGACCAGCGAGGGCGAAGTGTCCTTGGATCTGCGTCTGCCTCTTGAGAAGTTCGAAAAGCTCTCTGAGTTAGAAGACATGACGGAGAAAGAGTCATTGCCGTATATCCGCAACGAGATCATGCACGCAGATGTTCGTGATCCCATCATGGCGTTGCGTGACGGTGCTGAGTCCATGGAATTGATCATGCAGTGGATTGAGGCCGTGGGCGAGCGGTTCGGTGCGTCGTTGGGAAAATTGGGTGGCTCCTCCGGTTCGTAGAGGAGCACAAAGACGCCGTCACGTACGACTTTCAAACACGGTTCACACTCGACGCTGCTGGTATCGGCACCACCATTGCGTGGGGCCGGGCCATCAGCCTGGTAAGCGGGCTTTTGAACGAGCAAGGCACCCATGTACATGCCTCAGTAAATGGGTGGCAGTACCCCATGTCCATGGACACGATGTTTGCCGGCGCCCTCTACGTGACGGTGCAGAACGCGGTTCTCGGCGAAGGTGAGAAACCCATCACGATGCCATGGCCGTGGGATACCCCGGATACACCGCAAGAAGTCACCGACGAAGAGTTGTCAGTGGCGAAATCGACCCTCAACGCTCACTCAGCTTTCGGGCAGGTGCGTCCACAGTAAGAAAGCGAGGCGACATCGATGACAAAAGCCGGTCAGGGTGAAGTTGAGATTGTCCCCGTCATGGGCGGGTTCCGCTCCACGGTCGATAGTGAAGTAGAGACCACGGGCAAGTCCTCGAGTAACCGCTTCGCTGCTGCATTTGGCAACGGCATCAAAGGTCTGGGCGCGTTCGTTGGAAAGTCCCTCGCTGTAGCTGGCGGCCTTGCTGCTGGTATTGCCGCTATCGCGGTCAAAGGCGGTATTAGCCGCCAGCTACAGATCGAAGACGCAACAGCAAAGATGTCCGGCTTAGGAAACTCCACGGAAACCGTGAAGTCCGCCATGGACTCGGCCATGACCTCTGTCAAGGGAACAGCCTTCGGCATGGGCGAGGCGGCCACGGTAGCTTCCACCGCGCTCGCATCTGGCATTGAGCCAGGCAAGCGGATGTCTGAATATCTCTCTCTGGTCGCTGACGCGGCAACCATTGCCGGAACCGGCATGGGTGAGATGGGCCAGATCATGGGCAAGGTCACCAACACCGGCAAGGTGACCAACGACGTGTTGAACCAGTTCGGTGACCGCGGCGTCGGTGTCCTGCAGATGCTCGCCAAAGAATACGGTGTGACGGCCGAGGAAATGACCTCCATGGTCTCCAAAGGCAAAGTTGACGCCGCCACCTTCGAGAAGGTCCTGACAGAGAACCTCGGTGGAGCAGCCAAGAAATCAGGCGACACCACCAAGGGCGCATTTGCGAACATGGGCGCTGCTCTCTCCCGCGTGGGTGTCACCATGTCCAGCGGCTTCTTCCCCCTCTTCAAAGGCGTATTCAACCAGGTCACAGCAACCCTTGACGGCATGAACGACAAGATCAAGCCCGCAGCAGAGGCCTTCGGCAAATGGTTCCAAGGCAAAGCCGGGCCAGCCATCGAAGGATTCTCAACCAAAGCGCTCGCAGCCTTCAATTCGCTGTATACCCGAGTGGCGCTGTTTGTTGCAGGGTTCCAGCAGGGTATGTCCAATGTTGAAGCATCCGGAGCGATGGGAAGGGTCCAGCGCTTCGGGGAAATCGCCGGGAATGTCTTCAAGGAAATGCGCGGCGGAATCTGGGCCTTTCAGGCATCCTGGGAAGCTTTTGATGGTGATGTGACCTCGTCCGGGTTCCCCGGATTCATGGAGCGGCTGGCTTTCATCACTAAGTCTGCGTTCATTGAAATGCGTGGCGGGATCTGGGCGTTTCAGGCTGCGTGGGCCGCGAACGACGGCGATGTGACCTCCTCCGGTTTTCCCGGCTTCATGGAGCGGGTAGCTAACGCGACCCGGCCCGTGGTGGATGCGTTCAAGGCTTTGGATTTCTCAAGCTTCAGCGCCTTTACCGCTTCGCTGAGTGGCGCTGGCGGTAACGCTGGTAAATCGTTGGGCAGTATTGGTGACTCGATCCAAACTCTGTTGCCAGCTTTCAAATCATTTGGGGAGCAGCTGCCAAATATCGGGGCTGCTTTGGTCAAGCTCGGTGGGGTCAGCCTCAACATCCTCACAACCTCGCTGGCGTTCTTGGCCAAGCACGTTGACACGATCATCGCGTGGATGCCAGCAATCGTGGCCGGATACATTGCCTGGAAGATCGCCAGCAGCGCACTTGGCCAAGCACATCTTGCGTTGACAGCCGCTCAAGTTCTCATGACTCCAGTGAATCTGGCCAATAACGCAGCCCGAATTATCGCTGTGACGTTGGAGAACCAGCACGCCCGTGCCATTGGAACAACGACGACGGCGCTCAACCTCAACGTGGTCACAATGGCCCGGCAGAAGGCTGCCATCGTTGCCGGAAGGATAGCAACGCTGGCGGGCGCGGCGGCTACGGGAGTCGCTACAGCTGCCACTGGATTATTCAACGCCGTCATGAGCGCGAACCCAATCGCACTGGTGGTGCTGGCCATTGTGGCGCTGATTGCCGGGATTATCCTGCTGGTCAAGAACTGGGGTGCCGTTACCGGATTCCTCAAGACTATTTGGCAGGGCTTCGTTTCTTGGTTCCAAGGCGTCATGGCCGGATTCTTGGGCTGGTGGGATGGAGTCTGGCAGGGCTTCCTCGGATTCATTACCCCTGTGTGGGCGGCGATCCAGCAAATTATTCAGATCGCCTGGGCAGTGATCGTCACAGTCGTAACGACATACATCGGCATGGTGTTGACGGTCATTCAAACCGTCTGGGCAGTGATTCAAGTGGTGTTCTCCACCGCTTGGAACATCATCCAAACCATTGTCGCCACGGCACTCGCGATTCTGATTGCTGTCTTCACTGGAAACTTTGGGGCCATAGGCGGCCTCATTGCTTCAGCATGGGAAAAGATCAAGGGCTATTTCACGGGTGCGTTTGCCGCTATCGGCGCGATTGTGGGCAATGCCTGGGCAACGTTGACTGCTATCTTCACTGTGGCGATGGCCCAGGTAAAGGCGCTCCTCTCTGGCGGTTGGAACTCTGTACGGGACACGGTCATGTCGGTGTGGAACAGCATCGTCTCGTGGATCTCCGGCATACCCGGCCGAGTCCTCAATGGAATCATCGCCATCGCCCAGCTTCACATCCGGATGGGGCAGTGGATTGGCTCCGTCAAGGACGCGGCCGTGTCCAAGTTCCTCGAGCTGGTGTCATGGGTGACTGGCCTACCGGGCCGGATCGTTTCAGCTCTCGGCAGTGTCGGAAGTTTGCTCTCTGAAGCCGGTAGAAACATCATTCAAGGTTTCTTGAATGGGTTAACTGCCGGATTTGAGAGCGTGAAGAACTTCGTCGGCGGCATTGGCAAATGGATTGCCGACCACAAGGGCCCAGAAGCCTATGACAGGGCGCTCTTAGTCCCTGCCGGCGGCTGGATCATGGGGGGACTCAATAAGTCCCTCAGAGCAGGGATTCCTGACTTGAAGTCCACACTCGGGGATGTCTCAGCAACGATCCGCGCCGGGATAACGAGCACACCAACATCAAGTACAGGTACCGCCGGCACCCAGACGAGCACCCAGCGTGATGCTGGGCTCGCAGGTCCGCTGGTTCAGATCATCGGGAATGTTGGTTGGGATCCAGAAAAGGTGGGGGACGAGTTGTATACGAAGATCAGGCGCTCGTCGTCGTTGGCTAACTTGCGGAGGGTGGCGGTGGCGGTATGAGCGTGAATTTTGCTTATGGAGCCCCGTACGCCCCACCTATTCCCGATGTCTTTATTCCGTGGCAGGGAATCAAGCACACATGGACGGGATGGGACGGGTCCATCTGGCCGATTAGTGATCCCCGATCCGGAGCAGCTCTTTTGGCCGATGGGTTGGAGGGGCTGGGCATGCCGGACATCCTCAACTACACCCATGATTCTCCAGTGGTGCACGGGTCGGAGTGGGACGGATGGTTGGCAACGGGCAGGAAGGTCTATTGGCATTTCATCATCTATTCAGGCTCTGCCGCCGATGATCAGCCGAGCACCAAAGCGTGGTTGGCCCGGCACAAGGCGTTCTGGAAGACGATGCGTCCAGGCACCACGGGCGTGTGGACTGTAGAGCTACCCACCGGGGAGAAGTTCTCGTTGCGCTTGAGGTTCGTATCAGACGGTGGACACTCCTATGCCACCGATCCGGCGAAGCGTGGCTGGGAAGCTTACGGGATCGAACTATTCCCGGAACAGCCATTCTGGGAAGGAGTGAGTGTTGTTCGGTCGTGGGATGTTGGCGAACAGGTGGATTTCTTCGGCCCAACAGGATTCGGCCCTGATTTCTTCATCTCGTCATCGGCTCAGCTATCAACGGCTACGGTGACGAATCCGGGAGATGTTGACACTTTTGTTACTTGGACAATCAATGGACCATCGACAACCGCCGTCGTCGGTATTGGTGAAGATACGACGACGGTGCCGTTCCCTATCGCGGCTGGCTCGAGGCTAGTCATTGACACGGACCCACGCCGTCTCACCGCCGAGCTCGATGGTGTGGACGTCATGGAGCAGCTGACGGAGTTCAATTACCCGGCACTGCCACCCGGCGAGGATGTGCAGCTCAATCTGGCACTAGATGGCACTGGCAGCGTTGAGGCGAAATTCCCGACGTACTACCTGATGGGGGTATGAAGTGGCTGTCCCGTTCAGGGTCGATATTTACGATAAGGACTGCAAGTGGAAAGCGCCGCTTGGTGACTTGAAGTCGATCGCGGGCACAGTCCGGCATAATGCCATCTCCGAGGCCACGCTCACAGTGGCCGCGAATCATAAACGCGCCGCTTTGCTGGGTGGCACCGGGGCACGACTCGGGATCAAGTTCAGGGGCGAGCCCCTCATGACCGGCCCCATCCGGGCACCATCCGGCGCCGGGCCCGGGATGACCGGAGACCTGGTCTATGAGATGCAATCAGATTTTCGGATACTGCACAACGTTCTAGGCTGGCCAGCCCCAGGGAAGCTGATCACGCAGCAAGGTGACGATGGAACGTACTACTCGATCGGTAGGCGCCCGGCCGAGACAGTACTCAAAGACGTGGTGGCTAAGAACGCCGTCGCCCGTCTTGGGTTCCCTCTCACGATCGCTCCTGATCTGGGTCGCGGCGCCAACATCGAAGCATCCTTCCGCATGCACCCGCTCTACGACCGCCTATTCCCCGCTGTAGACACAGCCGGGATAGGGGTCAGCGTGGCCATGACCGCCGGCAGGCTGGTATTGGACGCCTACGTGCCCAGCATCTACCCGAACGTCCTCACAGAACAGTCACGGGTCATCCAGAAATGGTCATTCAGTGGAACAGGCCCCGACGCCACCAGAGTAGTCATAGGCGGTCAAGGGCAAGGAGACCTTCGAGTATTCGAGACAGTCAAGGACACCCCACTGGAAACGGCGTGGGGAGACATCATCGAAGTGTTCCGAGATGCCCGCGACACGGCAGACGGAACGACCTACCTCATGCGTGGGCAAGAAACTCTCGATGAAACAGCACCTCGAGGCACACTCACCGTGGAGCTGGCTGAAACAGAACGTTTTCGCTACGGCGGGCCCAAAGGAGTCCACGTCGGCGACCTTGTCACCGCCCGCGTCGGAACCGGCATTACCGTAACCGACGTCCTACAGGAAATGACGTTCTCCTGGAACCGTGCTGGCGGCCTTAAACTCTCATCCACCATCGGCCCCAAGGATGACCCCATGGACCAACTCATGAAAGCAATAACGACCCTCGCACGAGGCGTCCACGACCTGAAAGCAGGAACCTAATGGCCACCCCTCCCACGAGCTACGGATACCCAGGATCCGTCAACGCAGCAGCGCTCGCGTTTTGGTTGCCTGCCGCGGCGGCTGCTCGATTCTCTGTGGCCGGTGTTGAAGACTGGCGGGTTTCGGTCCAAGGCGGTCTGGACCGCGGTATTCGCATCAATGCTGGTACCGGCTGCGGCGATGGCGTCATGGACATAACCGCAGAGTACGAGACCATGGCGCTTCCCCTGGTTGAGTCGGGCTCTCAGTGGTTTTTGGTGGCGCGGCGCCGGAACTGGTCCGCGCCGGCAACGACAGCTCCGATCGTTATTCCCGGCTCGGCAACGACGGCACTCCCTGAGCGTTCCAATACGCCAGGTGTGGAATCTGACCAGCCGCTCGCCTTGTGCAGAGTGCAAGCCGGGCAGACTGTTGTCCAAGAGATCATTGATCTTCGGTGTTGGGCAGGTAATGGCGGGATGATCGCTGCCAGCTCCCTTGCCATGGATTACCTCGCCCGTCCAGGGGCCGACGTCATGATCAATGGCGTGACATGGAGGTATCAGCCCACCAGAAACGGTTCTTGGGGCTGGGAGCGAGAGACCCTAGCTATTGAAGTCTCAAATTCCATCGTTGGAGGATCACGCCCGGCGGGCTCTCCAGTGCGAACATGGACCGGCTACCTAGCTGTATCCTCCGGGGCTGGAGGGGAGAACCGCACCGCATCGCCCGCCACGGATGCCAACGGGGTGGGGGGAATTTGGTTCGGTTATGGCGGCGTCCCCAACTTTGACGGCATCTACTCCGTGCAGCTATCAGGCGAAGCCGGCGCTATCCAGTTTGCACATGTCCCCACCATCGCGGGGATCTCTCTGGCTCGAGTCAAGTTCCGTGCCCGCAGGCAAGCCTCAGACAACTGGGCCAACGGCTATGGCGTGATAGGGCTGTGCGTCACGGTCGTGGGCTGGTAACCCCAACACCCAATCCTCTCGGCCGCCACACACTGGCGGCCTTTCTCATGCCAGGAGGCACACATGCCCGGACCATACATTTTCAAGCAGATTTTCGCTGCCGACCCAGCCAACACGTCCAACGTCGCCACGAACGCATCAATCCTGATCTTCGCACCAGGCGACGCGTCCATGACCCCACTGATCATCACCGACGCCAGCACCGGCCTCATCTTGGCCAACCCCACCCCCACCAACGCCAACGGCTTCGGCTCCACCTTCGCCCATGCCACCCTCGACCAGGTCGCATGGGAAGGAGGCGGCTTCAGCGGCACCTTCGAGTCTTACCAGGGAATGAAGGAAGAAGCTGTAGCCGCCCGTGCCGCAGCCCAGGCGTCAGCTCAAAGCGCCGAAACCGCCGCGGCTGAAGCGACTGCCACGGTTACTGAGGCTCTTGCCGGTGCTGTGGGTGATGCCCAAGCCGCAGCGGCTGCTGCGGCCGCGTCGGCTGCCCTGGTTGGGGCGCCGGCAGATGTGATCACGGCGGCGTTGGTGGGCAATCCGGAAACGGCTACCGGCAGGGCACTTATTGCCACTATTGGGCAGGCCACGGCTGACAAGATCACCCAATCCCAAGGTGATGCCCGTTATCAGCAGTCATCACCAGACCTGCTGGCGAAGCTCCCAATCCCGTATTACATCGCACACCGAGGCGGGGCGAACATGGCCCCAGAGCAGAGCATGGAGGGGTTCAGGATTGCCGCAGCTACTGGCATTGACATTCTGGAAGCTGACATTCAGCGCACCGCTGACGGCGCACTCGTGGCCATGCACGATGACACGGTGAACCGCACAACGGACGGCACGGGACTTGTATCCGACTACACTCTTCCCGCGTTCTTGTCCCTGAACGCGGCGGCAAAGATCCCGTGGAAGAACGTTTCTCCGCCCGCAACTTTGCAGCAGATGTTGGCAGAGTTCGGCCCACAACGGGTTTTGCAGATTGAACCGAAAGATGCAGGGACGCTTGACGCCATGCTTGACGCCGCCGAAACTGCCCATGTGGAGAACAGTGTCCAGATTGAGACGAACAACCTCGCTGTCGCACAAGCTGCCGTGGCTCGTGGTTATGAGGTTTGGTTTTTCTGGAACATCTCAATCGCAAGCCCATCCGTTGCTTCCGTAGTTGCGGCCGGTGTGAACTACCTGGCAGTATCAGCCGGTGCAACAGACGCCGACATATCTACACTGGTAGCAACCGGAAAGTCTGTGACCGTCTACGCAGTAGAGCGCAGATCAGAGCGCGATAGGGTACTCGCGATGGGCGTGCAAGGAATCAGCAGCGACAACCCTGTATACGTCAAAGCAACCAAGGCAATGCGTAAGCGTGACTCGTGGATTCAAGGCGTCTGGGGGCATGGTCTGAATACGAATCGCACCGTGCGTCCGAAGATCGAAAACGGTGCGCTCGTACTTGACCAGAGCGCCGGGGCAATAGAGATCATCACCCCCGGCGAAGTGCTGCCGATCGCCGCAGCAGCAGGAACGTACACCATCGACCTTGACCTGGGGTGGAAAACCCTACCAACAGACATGGCCAAGGCCCTACAAGTGAACTTCGCCATTGACAGTGACCGGAACTACGACTTCCAACGCACCAACAACCCGGACGGTTACCCCGAATGCTACCAAGCCCACGTTAGGGCTAACGGCAGCATCGAAATCTATCGGGTAACCAAAGCAACTGGCTCTACCGGACCGATGACGGGGAACCTGTCCACCCCAGCATTCGTGGCAGGGAACTTCGCGCACTTGCGCATCACTGTGACCCCTACCGGATTCACAGTCCAACGCACCGACACCAGCTCAGCCGTTGCCACCGTCACGGACGCAACATGCCGGGGTAGCTACATTCGCTTGACCCGGTTCTCCACCGCTGACGGTGTTGGTATGTTCAAAAACCTCGTCATCAGCTAACCGGACGGCTGCGCTCCCCGACCTTGCGGGCCGGGGAGCCAGCCCATACTTCCCAGTCACCCGTGGACTGGGTCAGTACAGCGTTAGCCCCGACTACGGTTCCCTCGCCCACAGTGACGGTGCCTTTGGTCCCCACGATGACGGCACCAGCGCACAGCACAGCGTGGTCATTGATCTGGAATCCTTCAAAATCAGGATGAGGCTCCTCCCAGACGTTGCCACGCCCGATGGTTACGTTATGAAAAAGCGTCACATTCTTTCCGAAACGAGTCTTTTCGTGCACCACGATGGGGCCGACATGAGGAAGATGGGGACGCTGGGTAAAAGTATGCGGCGGAATTTGCACGCCACGGAGCTTCAGCACCATCCGAACGAGCGGTCCAACCCCAGGAAGCTTCTGCGCCTGGACTAGTTTCATCTGCAGGTTTTCGGCAGGGCCAACAGGAGTCTGAAAAGTAGAAGTCATAGCCGAATCATACCGACCCCCAAGGGCTCAATAAATCCAGCAAGGGCCAAAGCGGCTTGGCGCGTCAACTTCAAGGAAGACTCTATCCATCAGGTCAAGACGGGACAGCTCGGGATAGGGGTCATCGGCAACAATATGTCTTGCTACGAAGCGGCGCGTGGCTTCACCTAGTTGTCTCATACCCAGACTCTAGATCTGTCGGATGCGTGGCAACTGAATGGCGGCTGAACAGCAACTGTATAGAAACTGAATAGCCGGTGCCAGCCTCTTCACCGGCCGCCATCCGCACCTACTTGAACGCAGCCGGTAAGGGTTCAATAAATCCGGTTATGTTCCCCTCCCAGTAAGGCCCCTCAGCATCAGGCAGGGGGGCCTTTGTCATGCCTACAGAAAGGTGCCCCAATGCCCACCCATGTTTACCAGCCGCTGAGGAATCCGCCTTCATGGCGTGACCGGCTTCTTGTGCACCCGATGGACACGACGGTGGCCCTGGTCGCGATCGTGTTCGCGGTCCTGGTGGCCCTGTCCATTCTTGTTCCCGAGTTCATCCCCTCTAAGTCCATGGACAAAATGCCGTGGGCGGTGGTCATTCTTGTCTCGGGGTTCCTCGGTACAGGCGGGTTGCTGGCTTTGATCGGCCTGAACTGGGCAGGTGACAACGTCTCCAAGGGCTGGGCTCTTGAACGGCTCGGATGGTTACTGGCTGCCGGCGGATTCATAACCTATGCCCTATCCGTTTCTTGGCATTACCCCGCATCCGTTTTCTCCTGGGGAGTTCCCCTTTCGCTGGGAGCTGGTGCCGCTTTGCGGTGCTGGTCGATTGTTCTCATTGAGAAAAGTACGCGCCGCACCATTGCCGAAGTGAAGGGTAGGGACCAGTGAGTGAAGCCGGAATCGTCGCAATCATCATTGGTGTGCTGGGCATCCTTGGTGGTGGCGGTTTCTGGACGTACCGACAATCACGTAGTGACGCGCCGGTCCGTCAGCGTGACGCGGATCTAGCTGTTGCAGAGAAGTCCCAGCAGATGGCAATGATCATAGCCGTGGCCGCTCAAGAGAACTCCGACCGTCTGCGGGCTGATATGGACATCGAGCGGGAGGCACGGCAGCAGCTCACCGGCCGCGTCGAGTCATTAGAGACACGTATCAGGGAACAAGACCGCACCATCAGCCATCTGCGACGTGCCCTGCAAATCTTCACCGAAGCATGGGACGATCTCTCCGCACGGTGGGAACACCACCGAGCCCAAGATCATCCGCCCGATCGCCCACGTACAACCGACTAAGCCACCTAACCTGGTGGCTTTTCTTTTGCCCTTTGAAAGGGGAACGGCATGACTCTGAATCTGAACAACCTGGCGGATGTGCTCCGCGCTCGTGGCCTCAAGGTGGTGGAGGTGTCCGGCTGGAAGCCTCGTGGCTATAAAGGCAACAAGCTGGTGGACTTCCGGGGCGTGTTGTGGCACCACACAGCAACCCCTGGTGCCCGCAACCCAGCGAATGGAAACATGCCGACGCTGAACGTCCTCGCCAATGGGCATGAGAACCTTGCCGGGCCACTGTCACAGCTTGGGCTGGGACGTGACGGCACTGTGTACGTGGTTGCCGGTGGGCTCGCAAACCATGCGGGCACTGGCTCGGCGCCGGGGATCCCGGTTAACGCTGGCAACTGGCACATGCTCGGCGTTGAGATGGAATCCAGCGGAACAGCCCCATGGGACTGGACAGCCGCACAATTGGCCGCGGCGCCCAAGCTTGGTGCTGCACTTGAGATGGCGTACATGGCCAGCCTGCCTGCTTCGCAGCGGCTGCAGATGGGTCACTTCGAGTACTCCGATGCTGGCAAGATCGATCCGGCAGGCTGGCCCGGTGGAATGGACGGGCTGCGTAACTCGATCAATGCGCAAATCGCTGCATGGTCAAAGGCTCCGACAAAGCCCGCCCCCACCCCATCCAAACCGGCAACCGCCAAGCCTGCCCCTGCATCATCGTTCGTGGCCACTGTCAACAGGGGTGACACGCTCACGTCTATAGCTACACAGTTCGGCACCACCGTGACAGCCATCCAGGCGCTCAACAAATTACCCAAACCCAACGCCATAGCGGTCGGCCAGAAGCTAAACATTCCTGTTACCAACAAGCCGGCCGTGCCGCAGTACTGCTGGGCTTCCCCGGGCGACACGCTCTCTTCAATTGGTAAGCAGTTCGGGGTGTCGTGGCAGAACATCGCCAAGCTCAACGGCATCCCGGCCCCGTACGTGATTCATCCCCAGCAGAAGATCCGGCTCTGGTGAGGACCAAGCCCAGCATGGTCGTTGCGGTCGGGGTCCTTGTGGCCTCGGCCGCCGCAGCATGGCTTGCTCTTTGGCTGGCCTGTCTCGGCCTTGTGTCCATCGCCGCCTTCATGCTCGATCTATTTTCAAGGAGTCTTTGAATGGAAACTCTCTCCACCGTCATCCTGGCATTACTCACCATCGCCTCCCCACTGGCGATCTCCCGCGCTAAGAATGAGGCATGGACTAAGACTGCCAAGGTTGCCGTTCCGATCCTCGTAGCCGCTACCCTCGCCATTGCGTACCTGTACATCACTGGCAGCATTACCCAGGGCGGAGACGTCATCACGACTATCCTGATGGTCTACGGGGCCCAGCAACTCGCATACACCACTATCATGCGATGGTGGGCCACCATCCTCGAACAACGCGGCCAGCTCACGGACGACGACGGCGGCCCCGATCACCGAGCCTGACCACATAAAAAGCGCCCCACCCTTGACCGGGTGGGGCGCTTTTTTGCTTTTGGGTTGAGCGGAACTTATCGGTACCTACCGGATTAACTGGCGACTTAATGGTTACTTCCCCAAAAAGGGTCCTTCCAATAACACAGCAAAAAGGCCGGAAACCCTTAGGTTTCCGGCCTTGCTTGTGACCCCAGCGGGATTCGAACCCGCGTTACCGCCGAGGTGAGACACCTTACATGCTTTCCGGACCATGGTCACAGGCCATCTTTCAGCAGGAGACGACACCGAGTCCACCCCAAATAGCTGTAAGAATTGAGTATGTACAAAGCGCCCTGGTCAAACGAAAAACTGAAGAAACTCGGTAAGTGCATTCTCAAAGGAGAGGATGCGCCAGCGGCTGTTCCCAGATATGACGATGTGATGGTTTTCTACAACGACGTTGCTGCGGAAACCCAACGCCTGATCGACGGGCTTGACTGGGAGTCTCTGCTGGGTGGCCGACGGTATGAGGTAACTTCCCGGCCGAAGACCATTGACACACTCCGACAGAAACTGCAACGTGATCCCGCCGTTGGCTTGCAAAATATCCAAGACGTAGCTGGCGTCCGGTTCGAAGCAGAGATGACCTTGGACGAACAGGACGCGGTGGTCAATGCCATTGCGGGTCTCTTTGATCATGACCCAACTACATGCGTCAGGGACCTAAGGCTGGAACCGCACAGCGGGTATCGTGCCGTGCACATTTGGCTACGCCTTCCCACCCGTGTTGAGGTGCAGGTGCGGACGCATTTGCAAAGCGCCTGGGCGAATATGTACGAATCGGCGGCAGACGTCTACGGTCGTGATATTAGATACGGTGAACTCCCCCATGACCCGGAATCAAGGGTATTTGTTCAAACTGTCCAGAATTTATCTACGGGCAACATCAGGAGGCTCGAGACCCTCAAAAACACTTTTCCCGCGGGCGAGGAACGGCTCAACCAGCTTAGGGCCGGGTACAAAAATCTCCCCCGCGGGCAGAAGAGGCGGCGGCGTAAGAGCTTTGAGAAAGAAGAGAAGTGGTTCTTGGCGATGATCAAAGACGTTGGGGACATGGAATCAGAACTTGGTACATTGATGCGCAGTACCCAAGAAATGTTTGATAGCATGCGAAGCAACGGGAGGAACTAAAATGCCTGGATTCGTGATTGAGTACAACAGAGCAACGGGTGATCATCAGGTCACCGAGTTCCCTGGGGCTGAGGGCCACCGGGATGCTCTAAAATTTCGGCTTGAGCGGGAGCGGAATCGTCCTAGCGCCCAATGGGAAGTCGTATCACTGAACAGTGATTCGCTGGACACTGTTCATCAGACGCACTCACGGTATTTCACCGGTCGCACGGTCGAGCTTGCCAGCTGCTAGCCAACACAAAGCTACGAATGGTCTCAGAGCAACGGCATTGAGGCCATTCTCTTTTCCATTCGCCTCAGCAGCTTTGCCCCTGCTAAGCTTATTCGCGGTGCTTGCCCTCGTAACTCAGGGGATAGAGTAGCGGCCTTCTAATCCGACAGTCGGGGGTTCGAATCCCTCCGGGGGCACCACATTACGAAGCGGGGCCAGCCTCATGGCTGGCCCCGCTTTTGTGTGTCTGCGGCTAGGCTGCGAGGCGCCGGCCGGAGTGCTCGGGCATCCGTAGAGCAGGCAGCTGTTCAAGGCCATCCCTGATTTGTTCGATGTCGATGCCCATGTACCTAGTGGTGGTGTCCATGTTGGTGTGTCGCATTCCTTTTTGGACAACGAAGGCAGTGACCTGGGCGCGGTTCATTTCTGTGGCGGTGGCGGCGCGGAGGTCGTGGGCTCGGTGGTTGAGGCCGGCTCTTTTGATGGCGTCGCAGAGCAGTGTGGATACTGACCCTCCTAGGATGTGGCCCTCCCCCGCGCCGAAGTGTTTGTTCGCGGCCCGGTTGGGGAACCAGTAGCCGTTGCGGGGCATGGAGAGGAACATCATCCAGGCTGCTGCTGGGACGGGCAGGGTGACTTCCTTGCGACCTTTGCCTAGGGTGGTGATGGTGCGTCTGTCCCAGTTGATGTCGTGGCCGTGGACGCGGGCTATCTCGGAGACTCTGAGGCCGAGGTAGTAGTGAAGCCCGACCATCGTTCTCGTGCTCGCGTAGATCCCTGAGTCTAGGAGTGTTTGAATCTCGTCGATGGTGAAGGGGTTGGGTTCCTTGGTGCGGGTCTTGACCTTGGGGAGCCGGGCTGCGGGGTTGTCCTGCCGTAGGCCTTCGTCTTGTAGCCAGGTGAAGAAGATGTGGAGTGTGGAGCGGTAGTTGACGCGGGTGGCGGTGGCCCAGTCTTTGCTGGCGAGCCAGTGGATGAGTTCTGTCCTGGTGATGGTGTTGAAGTCTCCGAGTTCGCGGGCGAGGCGGCGGAAAAAGATCATGCGTTCTCGGATGCTGCGTTCGGTGAGGTCTTCTGCTTTCATGCAGGCCGCCCAGTAGCTCAGTGTTTTGTCTGTTTGCATGCTGTTACCCCCCAGGGTAATCAGGGCCCCGGTAGTGGGGCGTGCGGGTTTGGTTGCTAATTTATAGCTGAAATCAGAGACCGTTTTTCAGTGATGAACTGGAACTTTTTGACCTGTCCTTTAGGTTAGTGAACAGTGTTCGTGCTGGTTGCTTGTTTTTCTTTTTTCTTTTCTGCTTGTTTCCTTGTTTTGCTGCCACCGCAGAGGGAGTAGAGGGAGTTGGGAGGAGAGACTTCAGCCTGCTTCGCCCCGCTCCGTAACAATTGGTTAGGGAGGGGACTTACAGAACTGAAGTCAGGATCAATGGTCACCGCGTCGGTCGCGTCGGTCATCGGTCGTGTCGTATCAGCACTCTGGGCATTACTCCAGAGCAGTGGCGGCAAATGCGTACGGATCTGGTGAGAGCCCCTTAGAAAGGCTTCACGGTCGGACTTGGCACTTCTTCGCATTCACGTCTTTACTGCACGCTTTATCGCCCCTGCCCGTACGCTCGATAAAGATCTGGCTCTGACCCAGTAAGCAGCCCCAGTGCGGGCTTAGCGTGTTGTGTGGTCACAGTGGACCAGGCGGGGTTGCCTTACCGCCTCGATACGTATGTCGAGGAGGCAATGCAGACATATGGGTAGCCGGAAAGAACGTGGCCAGTTAGACTGGATACGCAATCAGGTGTTTCGCATGGCTGATTGCCTCACCCGGACAGTGTTAGTAGCACTGGCCGGGTTTATGAGTTAAAACGGGTGTGTTAGTTAGTGGCCCACTCGTCCACCGCAGCGGCCCAGTAGTCGAGCGCCTCATTGGCGGCGTCGTTGGCTTCCCAGTACGCATCCCTCAGGACATTCACGACGGCTCGCTGTGCGCCCATTTGCCGGGCAGTAGTGACTTCGGCCTGTGCCTGCTCGGCGGCGTCCTTCGCTGCGCTGTAGGCGGCTTCCAGCGCGTGGCGTTCAGGTGCGGTCATGACGGGCATTTGGTTCCCCAGACGTAGACGTTAGCGGGTTCGCCATGATTGGTGACCACGGGCCCATTGGCTCGGTGGTGGTATGTGGAGCGCGGGAAGGCCCGGCGCAGTCGAGTAAACAGCTGGCGCATCATGCTGCCGCCACCGCCCACTCGTAATCTTCAAAGTCAGGCTCAGCGGGGCGCTGGCCCCAGAGGGGGACAACATTGCCCGCGCCCTCTGAACCCTCTGCCATGTAATCTCTTGGCCGCCGGTTCGAGTCCGGCCCGGGGCACAACGGGCCTCTGACCTGCGGTTATACCTCGCAGGTCAGAGCCATTTGGGGCCAACTCCCCTTTTACTCCCCCAATTCGTCAAAATCTTCTTCAAGTTCCACTCCCCCTTTTCAAAATGACTAGCTCCCCTTTTTCGCTCCAAGACAGGCATTTGCGGCGTCATCCCAGACGATTGCCGGGCCGCTCAGGCGGTCGAAGTACGTATTCGGCTCCGCTGCCGCCGGCCGGTCGACGAAACGCGTAGTTGCCCTGAAGTCCTGAGACTTTAGGGTGTTGCACTTAGGGCATCATCACCGGTCACTTCACTGGACGGGTCATACGGAACGGTGGCGGGCTGGACTTTACAATGACGCAGGGCCGGAGCATGTGAGACCGGTCAAGGACCCTCTTACGGTCGCTTGGTCCAGCTCGAAATCTGGCTTCGTTCACGCTTTGGCGAGCACCGGAAATGCCGCTTGGTGCTCATTAGGTCACCAACTCCTCAGCTCTGGGGCACACCTCGCTCCCGGAAGGCAGTGAACCCGACCGCGACGAGGACCGCTGCGACCGCGGACATCACGATGAGCGCTCCGGTCTGGACCGCGCCCATTGGCGGGTTGCCCACGTGGGTGGTCGGCGAGAGATCTAGCACCCACTGGCTGAACTTCAGACCAGGACCGAGGAACGCGATGAACGTCATCGCAGCATAAGCGGCCCAGGCGATGCCGAACAGCCGCGGATGCATCCCGTAGACCGCCAGAGCCAGCCCAGCGAGCACCAGCTCGGCTGGCAAGTAGGCCAGTCCAGACATCAGCGCTGGGCCGAACTCAGTCATCTCGCCAGTGGACAGCGAAGTCGCCAGGCCCAGAACGAGCGAGGAGCCGAGCACGATCGTGATAAGGCCTCCCAGCAGCACCACTGCGTGCGAAACCAACCAGCGGCGGCGGGAGAGCGTCCCGGAGAGACGGGTCTCCAGTCGGCCGTTGCTCTCCTCGGATCGGAGCGTGCCAATGGTCTGGATGAGGTATCCGGCCGCGATGACGGCCAGATAGAGCTGGGTGGCCGCGACGAAGCCGTCCACGGGCCTGCCTTGGCCGATGCCGAGGGCCAGGCCAAGAGCAGGGTTGCCCGCCATCGCGTCGAGGAACTGGTGAGACAGGGCACCCATCATCCCGGCAAGCAGCACGCCCCCGGTCAACCAGCCAACGATGGCAGGCCGGTGGATCCAGAGCGCGAACCCGATCGGGCTGCGCAACCACCTGGTGGCATGGTCAGGGCCGGCACCGCCCCGGGCCAGGGCGCTTCCCAGATCGCGGCGGTCGGCCAGCCACGTCGCCGCGGCGGCCAAGGAAAGGCCGACCACGAGGGGGATGGCCAAGACCCACCAACGCTGGTCGCCGAACGGCGCCGCCTTTTCCGTCCAGCCCAGAGGGGAGAGCCAGCTCACCCAAGTCTTGGTCACGTCACCTATGCCGCGCAGGGCGTAGGACACAGCGAGGAGGATCAGACTCCAGGTGTAAACTCCTCGGGTGTGCGGGGTGAATTGGGCCAGCAGTGCCGCCAAACCAGCGAAGACAAAAGCAAGAGCACCCAGAGAGAGGGCGTAGAGGACCGCGCCGGCTAGCGGGACGCCGAAGACCGCCAGCCCGACGGCAAACAGCACTGCAGAGGCGGCGATCGTGACGGTCGTCGTCAGGATCGCCGCCACCAGGGGCTGGTGGCGGGCAATACGGCCACCGAGCAGCAGTTCAAGCCTGCCCGACTCCTCTTCACCTCGTGTCGCCCTGGCCACCAAGCTAATACCGAGCAGCGGCATCAAGAAGGCGACCATGAAGCCGAACTCATCCTGTATCACCCCGCCGAGGGAGTCGATGCCCTCCACCTTCCCGTTGATCGCGACCAGGGCGCTGCCGGTGGTGACGGCCGAGGCGTAGGTGTGGATCTTGGCAGCGGTGTCGTAGAGCGCAGCAACTCCGGCTGCGGTGCCGACCATGCCCGCGACCAGCGCCAAAACCCACAACACGGCGGTGCGCCGCTGAAGGCGGGCGGCGATGCGCAGCATTGTTCCCAAACCACGCGGGCGGTCGTTAGCGGCCAGGTGCCTTCCGTTCACGGCGCGGCCTCCGTAACGTTCTCTTCGTCAGCGCTCTCGTCGGGATCCAGGGTCTCGCCGTAGCTCTGCAGGAACAGGGCGCCGAGACTGGGAGGAGTGACCGTGAGCGTGTGGATGCCCGCCGCGTGTAGCCGTCCGATGGCCGCGTCGAGATGGTCGGGATCGATGGTGAACCGGGAGTCCGTGAGCTCGTCGAGCCGCTCGCGCTGCGGGTCCGCGAGGCCCTCGATATCGGTCAGCGCTCCGGGGTCGGCCACGGTGACGGCGTGAACGGCAGTCAGGGCGTGCCGGCGCAAGTCCGCAAGTGTGCCGCAGGTGACGGTGCGCCCGCGCCGGATGATGCTCACCCGGTCCGCTAGGGCCTCCACCTCGCCCATGATGTGACTGGACAGCAGCACGGTCACGCCGTGCTCACGCCGGTCGCGAACGCACTGTTGGAACGCCTGTTCCATGAGCGGGTCGAGACCCGAGGTAGGCTCATCGAGCACCAACAGCTCGGCGTCGGCCGCCAGTGCCGCGATGAGGGCCACTTTCTGGTGGTTGCCCTTGGAGTAGTCCCGGACCCTCTTGGTGGGATCAAGCTGGAACTGCTCCACGAGGTCGGCACGACGGCGTTCGTCGACGGAGCCATGGGTGGAGCCCAGCACGTCGAGGCACTGGCCCCCAGTCAGCCCCGGCCAGAGGGCGACGTCGCCAGCGACGTAGGCCAGCCGGCGGTGCAGCCGCGGTGCGTCGTGCCAAGGGTCGCCGCCGAACAGCTCGGCGTGGCCCGAGGTGGCCCTCATGAGTCCAAGCAGGACACGGATCGTGGTGGACTTGCCCGCACCGTTGGGCCCGAGGAAGCCGTGCACCTCACCTGGAAGAACCGCTAGGTCCAGGCCGTCAAGGGCGCGGACCCGCCCGAAGTGCTTGGTGAGCCCCTCGAGGCAGATTACTGGGGTGGTATCGGTCATGACGGGGGCTCCTTCGAAGGTGGCGGGAACGCGCCGTTGGCATAGACAGCGGCAGCGGTTCTGGTCCACCGTTCGATACCCGCAGGCGCCAGCGGGTCCTCGCCGATCGCGGTGGCGATCTGGTCACGCAGCAGGATCACGGCGAGGTCGTTGACCAGCAGAAACGCCGCTTGGACGGCCGGGTCCTCGCCGGGTGCTGCGGCCCCCAGCTCAACCATGGCGTCCAACACCCGCCGGGTGACGGCGTACCACCGGCCAAAGATCGCAGCCCCCGCCGGGTCGTTGGTCAGCAGCAGGCGGCGCAAGTATGCCGGCAGAGGGGACCCGGGCGGGAAAGCCCGGGCGAATGCCTCCGCGACCGAGGTCGTAGTTTCGCCGCTGGCGAGCACCTGGGCAAGATCCTCAGCCCCAAATTCGGCGAAGACCGCATCGAAGGACTCCGTCGCGTGTGCGTCCACGGCGGCCCGTAAACCGTCCTTGCTGCCGAAATGGTGCACCACGAGACCCGGCGACACCCCCGCGCCGGTAGCGATCTCACGAACCGTCACCGCATCGTGCCCGCGCTCTGCGAACATCCGCAGCGCGGCGTTACGGATGTTCGAGCGGGCGGTCAGATCACGTGCATCCGGCATTAAACTCATATTCAATATACTAAACGCTTGTTTTGTCATTGACAAGAGGTGCTGTCGAGGAAACCTGTGACGGGACCCGTGGGACAGTCACAGCTCGCGCCGACGTAGGCGCAATCGACCTCAATTCCGCTTCTCGGATCAGGTCGAAATACGGCCCGTTGAGCGTTCCACCTAAGGGGGCATGGAGAGACGACTGTGGCCGTGTTTTGATGAAGCATGAGGTCTTCCAGAAAGACCGTGTACGCGACATTAGGAACCGTGCTCACTCTCGCAGGACTAGCCGGCGGTTTTGTAATGTTTTTACAACCCTGGAGGAGCTGCCCTGAGATTGACGACAGTTCTGCGGGCTGCCCAGCCACCGGAAGTGATCAAGGACTCCTTGGTGTTGCTGTTCTTGTTCTGATGGTTGGGATCGTACTTCTGGCCATCTCTATTTCCATTAGACGAGAGCAGATTCCGTCCGATGCTGCCGGACCCTTTGGAAAATTCATCTAGAGTCCGAGGAAGACCAGTCCCCGCAATTCAGTGGCGCTCTTCTGCCTACTTTGCACTGTTCCGCAGCGCGTTCGGCAAGTTCAAGCGGTCATCGCATCAGTGAGGGTTTCTAGTCTCTGATTAGGCATACCTTGCTCGTGGTGTTCGGCCGCGCCGGCTCTGGCGGTCTGCTCACATTGATGGGTGACTCACCCTACCCCGGCATGGCAACGTCGGCGAGGATCACACCACGGAAAAGCACCCAGGGCATACCCGACACGCTGAGACAACACCAATGATGAGAAATGTCCTTCCCCATAGTTATGCCGGTGCCACCTGGCAGTAATGGTGAAGATACCGCGCCGCGTTGATGCTCCTGTAGTTATGACCTCGCCACGGAATGTCGGAAAAATAATCTGTAGATCCACGACCCGAGACACCAATGGGTTGTGGTGAGCATTAGTCCCCCTAGAGCGACTGCTCCCCCGAGGAGGATTCCCAACGTTGATAGCCCGTAGTGGAAGGACAAGGCCGAGCCCGTCAGCAGCACGGTGGACAGCAAGTACGAGAACCGTCGTGGCGTCGGCGTCGGAGGAAGCGCTGGCCCATGAAATAGACGTCGGACGCCCAAATTGTAAACCAGATCAAGAATCATTCCGCGAGGAAACAGTGCTCCGCTAAGTGGGACGATTGCCCCTATCCCAAGAAAAGTGGGCGACTGCAAAGCCAATCCGACGATAATTAGGACGGTGCCCACTCCAGGCGAGAATCTCAGGGGCCACGCATAGCAAGACTTGGCGTCCTCATCAAGATTCCCAAATCCTTGCTTATCTAGATTGTTCTTCGTGAATTCATTGATCATTTTTGGTTTCCTCATCATGGTTGAAAAACGACGTGGTTCCGTCGTTAATGTCTATACTGCGTGCGACGGTGTTCCTAGCGTTCGAGACGTAATTCATCTGATGGGCACCTCAAACCTCCTTCCCTGGTCCGTCAGTGCCTCCGTTGCAGGACGCATTCGCAGAAGTATCCGGCGTCAGGTATTCGCAGCGTACGGTACGGATTGAAGGGGGCGCGGACCACAACGGGTAATGGCCAGGTCGCGGCCGCTGCCCAGGGCGTGAAGCGGTGGCGGTCTGCCGGGCCGCTTCCGGCTACCGACCGGTGAGGGATCCATATGTTCCGGCAATGAATACACCGAGGCTGAGGAGCACGAGGCTGACGATCATCATCCAAGACTTCTCGATTCGAGCCGCCTTCACCGTTGTCCTTCCTTGATCGGCGGGACTTTCTTTGGATACCCTGCTGAGACCCGGCACGGCATTGTGGCGCGCGTTCGCGGGCCCGTTACCGTTAGCGCTGAGAGCAACACCGGCAAGGGCTAAACCCGCAGCGATCGGAACTGGTTTTCCATCGGGGTGAATCGTCATCATTCCGTGTTTGAGGCCTGCTGAGACAAGCCACCAGTTCAACGGGTAGGTCACGGCGAACCCGAGTGTGAGGGACATGGAGAAGATAAACCAGAATTGGGAATGGGTTGGGGTTGCCAGCATCCCGGCTGCTTGGCGCCACGGGACGCTCAAGGCGATCATTCCCCCCATCAGTCCGTTCATCGAGACGAACTCGGGCAGAAACGTCATTCGAAGGCTGAGAGCGTAGTTGCCCCCCGCCATGCCCCGCATGAAGAGTGCTTGGAAAATTGTCCAGCCGAAGAGGAAACCAAGTCCGTATTCGCCTAGGACGTCAACCCACGCCGGCAGCCGAAGCGGTGCGAGGACGGCGGCGGCGACCAGAATGCCGATCCCGTCTCCGGCGACGCAGTGCATGGTGGATCCGACAACCTGACGCCATCGTGCACGGACATAGTCGGCGTGAAGACCGGGCAAGGGTTCTCGGCATGAGAGGACATAAAGCACCAGCCCGATGGGGCCTGTGAAAAGGACGACGACGACGAATCCCCACTTCAGTACTGGCGATTCGGGTGTTCGAAGAATGTCTATCGCAACAAAGACCACCGAGGCAGCCACTTCTACGAACCAGAGCACCATAATCCCATCAAGCACCGTGTTCACTCCTTCATCTTCCCGAGGCCATGTCAGTGGCTCGAAGCCTCCATCGCCGACCCACCCCCATGAGGCCAATAGAGTCATGGTTCGGAGGGGAGATGGTTACTGGATGACCATCACCGCCTGCGATGGAAGCCTTCGACACTCTGCGTCAGTCGCTAGTGCAGTGGTGGCCCGTGACCCGTTGTTCGATGCTGGAGTCGTCTATTTGCGCCTGAGCAGTTTGCTGACTATGGGGAAGGGATTGGTCTCCGGCGGCGGTGGAAGGGTCCTGCGGCGGGCGTTTTCAAGCGCAATCGTCACTCGTCCTGCGAGGATGAGGGCGATCACGAAAATGAGTGAGCTAAACCCAAAACTGAGACCAGCAAGGGGGCCTGGCGGCGCTGTGACAGCTGCGGTGATTGCTCCGGCTGTCACGACCATAATCGCGATCAGAAACACGAGCCAGCGGTACGCACGACCGCTCTGGGATCGACCGCTCCGGAAGGCCATCACATGCCCAAGTGGTTCTTGGCTGGCGTCAGGATCATGATGATACTCAGAGCAATGAGGGCAACCAGAAGCACGGAGGCAAGCGTTATGGCCACGGGTCGCTGCCGCCAGTGTCGTTTCTTGTTACGGTCGATGAATGGCAACGCCGCCAAGATGAGGAAGAATGCCCCTTCCCCCCACGCGATGGCGGGCAGTCCGAACCAGTTTTCCAGCGTGAATGGCCACCAGAACATCCACAGCGGTCGGGTAATTTCAATCCCGGCCACCGGAGACGAGCCGATGGATGGGGGAAGAAGCACTGCGAGGATACCGAGAATACCGGTTAGAGCAATTCCGAAGGCGACCAGGCGGCGAAGGTGTCGTGTGAACGGCTGCGTGGGCTCGGCGGCGGCGGCCTACTCGATGAGATCTCCAACCGGCAAGCTGGGGTGAGGGGACATATGGTGACGTTTGACAAGAAGGAAATGCAAGATGACGAGCACCAGAATGATTCCGGGAATAATCACAACGTGGGCACCATAGAGCCGTAGCAGGATGGGGATCTGGCCGGAGAAGTTGGGCGAGAACCAGAACCCCAGGCCGCCCAGCAGGTTGCCGATTTCGATGTTGTGACCGAGAGCTTCGAACCCTTCCTGATCCCATTTCAAGACCGTCCCGGTAAAGATAGCGAAAGTCACCAGCGCGAACATCGCAACCCCAACGAGCCAGTTCCCTTCACGAGGTTTCTTATAGGAACCGGTAAAAAAGACGCGGATGAGGTGGAGGAGAGCACTGACATACATCGCCTGCGCCGCCCAGAAATGAACCCCTCGGACTAAACCGCCCCAGTCGTTTGACTGGACGTCACGAATTGACTGATTCGCCAATTCCGGCACGGGAGCGTAGAACTGGGCGAGCACAATTCCGCTTACGATGAGCAGCACAAAGCTTATGGCGGTAATCCCACCGAGGGTCCACGCGAACCGGTTGGCGTGCTCGGGCACAGGGTAGGCCAATGCGGAGATTCCCATGCGCTCATCGATTGCGCCCCAGGCCTTTCGGATCCACGTGCGAGGTTCCGGGGTTGCCGAAACGGGGGCTGAGTCGGCGAATTCAGAAGGCATCTTTGTCACGTCCAGTCGATTCACGATGCGAAGATTGATGACGGAGGCCCTTAGCTCCGAGGATGTCGCGACGCAAATCCCGCATGCCCTCAGACGGACGAAACCGTATTGCGAGAATGGTGCCACCGATGGCGACAAGGACCGAGAGCGCAAGGAAGACCCAAGCTGTGACCGTGAGTGTCGCCGGCGGAACAAACGGGGCCACCACGATCGTGGTTCCCGTCTCTTCCCCCACCGCCGGCTTCAGGGCCGCTATCGCTTCTTTGATGGATCCTTGAAGAAGGGCTCGGCCAGAGTTGGTATCTCCATTCATGAGGTCCGCTTTGGCCTGTTTGACTTCTGCGACAGCCACCCCGTCCTGATCTTTAGCCGCGAGGGCGTCATTCACCTTCGTCAACGCCTGGGCGGTGCCAGCTGGGGAGGGGTCGGTGACTAGGTAGCTGAGCGCCTGCTGCACCATGACGTAACCCTCGGTGGGGGATTGTCCGCCGTGCGCCCATGCGGGCTGGCCGACCATAGTGAGACTCAAGAAAACCACAAGAATACCTACGAGACTGCGTCGTCCATAGGGGCGAATGTGGTCAGAGACGGTAGGCAAGAAGTGCACTGTCCGATTCATGAAGCCATCCCCGCTCACGTATTGATACGCCGACATAAACGCATCTAATAAATATATGGTCTAAGAGGGACAGTTTTTAGGGTCATAGGTCCCTTTTTTCATGCTGGACCCAAGCCTTGCATGACCGCAACGCTCTCGCGCACCCGGTGCTTGACGGCTCGCTGTTTAGTCGAGGCTTTCGGTAGCGGGCATGGGTCGATCCGGTAGCGCGCGTAGGCGGATCGGATAGCACCTTGGCCGTGGGCCGCGGCATTGGTTTTAGCTGGGGTGGTTGCCCCTTCTGATCTGGTGTGGGTGTGGCGGTGCCACCAGGGCCTCAACCTGCCAATATGGGCATCCTCGCACCAGCAAGGACACGATGTGTCGGCAGCCAGCCTATACAGCCGATTCCCCTCACCGTCCACGGCCCCAATCTCGCGGACGAAAGCAATCTCCAGCCGGCGCGACCAAAAGCGCTATCCGATCCGCCCGCGGGCGCTACCGGATCGACCCACACGTGCTACCGAAAGCCTCGTCTATACAGCTCGCAGCCTTGGCCTGGTTAAGAAGATCGCTGAAGAAGCATAACGATGAGCTACCCACACACCATCACCGTCGGGCTGTCCTACGGAGAAGCCGTCACCCGAAACACGGTATGCCCGTTCGGAGCCTGGTTTCGGGTGATCTGGTTGATGCTGGCGGCAGCTGAACTCATGGACAGGTGGGTGAAGTGGGAGGTGTAGGCAAGGAATCGGTGTAGTTATACCTCTTCGATCACTGCCTTTTCCCATCAAGGAAACCTAGGCAAGGTGTGGTGCGCACCCATCGACAGTTTTTAGGTCGCTTCGGGAACTCCTGGTCCGGCCTATCTCATCGGCGCCAGGAGATCACGGTGAAGGTCTAGGACCTAGCAGTGAGGATGCTGCAGGGACAAAGCCAAGTGTCCACCGGAGACGCAACGCGGAGAGAACCCAACCGACCAGCAGGTCGTGAACCATCCGGTACGGCTGATAGGAACGACCAGCGCACGTGTCTGCCTGGAATTTGGCCTGACCCCCGGGATACAAGCCTTCATGCCGACCGCGGCTATCGAGATTGTATCCCGGGGTTTGGTCATCCAGGTTCGGTAAGACAGTCCTGCCCTGTCACTTGTTGATCTGAGAGGGTATTGTCGCCGGACCTGTCATTCCACGGCCAAGCGGCTCGGGCTCTGTGCCTTTTCGCTGCTGAGTAGTCAGGCTCAGCTCACCGGGCGTGTGGCGCGGTGGTAGGTAAAGAGCACGGCCACGGCCAGTGCAACGAACCATCCCAACCCGACTAGGAGCGGTACGACTTCGTCGAAACTCCGGGTAAACGCCTCATCGATGAGGACCTGCGATCCACCGTATCCGGGCAGTAAACGAGACCAAAAGACCGGCTCCGACTGCAACATCGGATTCTGGACAATGCCGATATCCAGGAACGCGATGAGGAAGGCGATAAACACTCCGCTGACGGATCCGAAGATCGGCCCAAGAAGCGCCCCGATGAGCCCGTAAGTCAGCGCGATGAGTATGTTGGCGCCGGCATAACCTGCCCACTGGACCGGGCTGAAGACCAGCGCGCTGGTGGCTAGGGCCACCCCGGTCGCGACGAGCGCGGAAACGGTCAGGACCCCCAGCCGTGCGGACAACAGTGCGCTGGTTCGCATTCCAGCCAGAGCCGCCCTCCGGTCGCCATCCCGACTCTGCAGCACGCCGAAAAGGCCAATGAGCGCCGCGAGTGACGCGACAGCTACGGGCGCCATCGTTGCTCCGTGCAGATCGATAAGAGACAGTGTGCGGGTGATGCTCGCGCCGTTCTCAGGCAGGACAATCGAGATGGGTTTATCCGGTGTGATGACATAGACGCCGAGGATGAACACCACAGGCACAATCACGAGAAGAGCCCACAGGGTGGGATTGCGTCGAGTGTCCCACCAAGCGGCCCGCAGCGCGGCGGAGGTTTGGGAACGGAACGATCCCGCTTCTGGCAGACGAATGTGCCCGTGGCCAGTGCGGGTCCGGGCGACGATGAGGGCCCAAGCTGCGCCAACCGCGGATACCGTCCAGACCAGGGCCCAGCCGAGATCACCAATGGGACCGCCTAGGCCCGAGGGCAGGTCAATCATCCACAAGGTGACGTAGTGAGTCGGCAAAAGCCGGGTCGCGACGTTGTCGGTGGCACCCATCGCCGGGCCAAAGAACACATCCACGATCCACACGAACAAAACGATGACGCTGCCGTTGAGCGGATTGCGCACCACCACCCCGACCGCGGCACCGATGGCGACATAGATTCCAGCGAACATGAGGGTCCCGGCGAAGGCCCGCCAAGGGTCATCGACCCCGGTACGGACAATGAGGGCGAGCAAAGCTGCCGTGGCCGCCAACACGGCGAGGCATCCGCCGGTGACCAGACGGGCGAGGGAGAGCCGCGCAGCGGGGAGGCCAGCGATGACCACTCTTCGATCGGTGCCGCGCGTCGCGGCCATTTGAAAATACATGGCGACACCAGCAATGAATCCGGCAGCCCACCCGGCGGTCGCCAACTCGACCGCCGGGCCCGCTGGGCCGCCAAACAACTTTGCAAAGGACGCCAGTTGACCGCTCGCGCAGATCACGAAGACTATGGGCACAACAACAAGTAAGAGTAGGTTGACCGGATTGCGCACGAAGTCGTTCAGGAAACGTTGGACAAACACCAAGGTCGTCATCGGGCGACCACGCCTCCATCACGGATGTCGAGAATACGGTCGAAACGGTCCTCGTCAACCACAATATGGCTGATGATCAGTACCGTCCGTCCGGCCGCGCGGCGCCCCGCGACGAGAATCCAGAATTTCTGGTACGTATCCCAATC
This sequence comes from Arthrobacter sp. lap29, assembly GCF_032458965.1. NCBI lineage: Bacteria > Bacillati > Actinomycetota > Actinomycetes > Micrococcales > Micrococcaceae > Arthrobacter > Arthrobacter sp. lap29. The sequence goes on along the minus strand of NZ_JAUCEK010000002.1, from coordinate 113,414 downwards.
GAAACCGGCCGAGGGTTCATCCAGGAGGAGCACATCAGGGTCCGCGAGCAGAGCGAGACCGAGGTTGAGCTTGGCCAGTGTTCCTCCGGATAGCTGATCGGCACGAGTGCGCGCGTATCGTTTGAATCCCAGCTCTTCGTAAATCGACTCTCGTGATACTGCCATTGCCTGTCCGGTCATTCCGCAAGCCCTAGCGAACAGGTCGAAATGCTCGTCGCAGGTCAAGCGCTCGTAGACCAGTGGCGCCTGCGGGCAATAGCCCAGCCGACCGCTCCGGGAAATTGTTCCCTGATCAGCTCGCATCTCACCGACCAGGATTTTCATCAGAGTCGATTTACCGGAGCCATTCTCGCCTGTAAGGCCCACGACCTCCCCACGATGCAGAGCCAGATCGACACCAGAGAGAACATCGCGGGTCTGGCCGAAGGGCCACGGACCTCGGTGATACGACTTCGTGATACCCGAAGCCTGGAGCACCGGATCATCACCCCGTCGGGCGTTCTGAACCCTTCCGCCGTGCTGAACGTGGTCGCCGTGTCCGTGGCCCATTTTTCACCCGTTTCTTCCTCTGATGCTAAGCGCCGCGCCAAACGGGGGCAAGCACGCACGTCCGATCGTCAGGTGGGACTGACTTGTCGTTGGTGGGCATCAGCTTCGCCGCCAGTATCCTCGTTTTTGTAGCTTCGCTCACTCTCGCTGGCAGAATCACCATCGCTCTTGAGATGTACCGTCGAGTCAAGTGCCCACCCATAGCGGTCTACAACTTGTTTCCCCGTCCTCAGCAAATCCTTTTGGTGTAAGCCTCGCCCCGGGCAACACCCCCAATCCGAAAGTGTGGGTCACCTGAAGCCTTCGGGAGTCTGATGCCGTCTTCTTTCTGCTGAAAGGATTCAATTCATGCCTCAGTGGTTCCTGATCAGGTGACGGTGAGCTGGGTGTACATGCCGGCGGCGTAATGGCCGGGGAGATTGCAGAGCAACTCATACCGGCCCGGTTTCAAAGTGATACTCACCCAGCTTGCGCCTCCGGGCACGATACCCTGGCCAGCGCCTTCAGCGCAGGTGTTGGAGGCCTCCCCCAGGGTGCCTGTTTCCTCGATCTTCGCGTCACCGCCGATCGGGCGTGTGCCCACAAGCTGAGATTCAGGAAGGGGAAGAACGACCATTTCGTGGGTGATGCTCCCCCGGTTCGTCACGAGGAAGGACACAGCCCCGTGTGCAACGGTGGCCTGGTCTGCTTGCAAGCCCATGGCGCCTCCAGACATCGGTCCGCCACCGCCGCCCATCATGGGCCCGCCCATGTTCGTCAGGGTGACGTTCACTACCGTTCCAGAAAGACTCGGCACCGTGCATGCCCGCCCTGGTGATCCCGGCCCGCCCACGGTGAACCCGCCTCCCAGCGCGCCTATCGTCACCAGGGACAACCCGGCGAGAAGCAACGTTGCCAGAATCCCAAGGATCACCCATGCACGGGACGACCACGCTCCAACGGCCGTCATTCCGGTCGCCGAAGAGCGGCATGGCGGGCGAGGTATTCGCTTTCATCGATCTCCCCGCGGGCGAAACGATCGTGCAGGATACGCTCGGCCTCATAGTGTGAGGGGCGCATGTCGGGCGTTCCCTGGCCGGGGTGCGGGCGTCGAAGAAGGACCACGAGGACGGCGACCACCCCGCCCCAGAACAAAACCATCAGCACTGCCATTGCAATCCAGCCAGTCATTCCCCAACTGTCGCCACCGTATCCGTACATGGTCAAACCTCCGTTTACTTGAAAGATAGCGCGCCTCCCGCTGGGGAAATAGGGCCATAGGTCCCTTTCAAGCGAGCTGACCTGCCCGGGGCGTGCCGCACTTCCAATGGGGCCCGTTAAGATGCGCACAGGCCCGTCCATGCCCGGTCACCCTGGTTGATCTTTCAAAACATTCCTCACCACAAATGCCCCAGCAGGTGGACACTTTACATAGAACGTGAAGGAGGATTTGCATGTTCATCCTGGAAGCACTCGGCCATGCCCTGGCCATCGCGGGTTCAATGGCATGGCAGATCCTCTGGCCACTCGTGCTCGGATTCACCCTGTCAGGGGTGATTCAAGCGATCGTTCGTAAGGAACGAATCGTTGCCCTCATGCATGATGACTCTCCCCGTTCCCTCTCGATCGCAGCTGGCCTCGGCGCTGCGTCCTCGTCGTGCTCCTACGCGGCCGTCGCACTCGCGCGTGCGTTGATTCGCAAGGGCGCCAATTTCACTGCCGCGATGGCGTTCGAGATCGCCTCCACGAACCTGGTGCTCGAGCTCGGGCTCATTCTGGCGTTCGTGATGGGCTGGCAGTTCACCCTGGCTGAGTTCGTCGGCGGCCCGTTCATCATCGTGTTCGTCGCCCTCGGATTCCGGATGTGGATGCGAGGGAAGATCGTGGAGGCCGCCCGGAACCAAGCCGAGAAGGGCTTGGCCGGCTCCATGGAGGGCCACGCAGCGATGGACATGTCCATCACTGCAGAAGGTAGCTTCTGGAAGAGGCTGTTCTCCCGCGCTGGCATCACGTCAGTCTCGCGGTACTTCGTGATGGATTGGGCGGCCGTGCTCCGGGACATCCTGATCGGTTTGCTCATTGCAGGAGCGTTTGCAGCGTGGGTGCCCAAACCCTGGCTGCAAGCGATCTTCTTCGTCCATGACCCAGCCCTGGCGTTCATCCTCGGTCCCCTGATCGGACCGCTCATCGCGGTGGTCAGCTTTGTCTGCTCGGTAGGAAACGTGCCCCTGGCCGCAGTCCTGTGGAATGGCGGGATCAGCTTCGGAGGCGTCATCAGCTTCATTTTCGCTGACCTGATCATCATCCCGATCATCCTCATCTACCGGAAGTACTACGGCACGAAAGCGGCACTACGCATCACCGCGATCTTCTACGCGGCCATGGTGCTCGCCGGGTATATTGTCGAGCTGATCTTCACCCCCCTCCATCTGGTCCCTACCAACCGGCACCTCTCCATCATCGACGCCGGCATCAGCTGGAACTACACCACCTGGCTGAACATCACCTTCATCCTCATTGGGCTGGCTTTGCTCGTGGTATTCTTCCGCACCGGCTCCGGCAGCATGCTCAAAATGATGGGCGGCTCACCCGACTCCGGACACGATCACACCGGAGAGGACCACTCCAACGACGGCCACCCCATGGACCACCACCCCAGCCACCAAAACCACGCCCCTCGAACCACGGGCCCGCCTGGCCCGGATCAATCGTGATCGCCACACTTTCGGGCATGGTGGCCAGCCTTTTCGCTGTCTTCAATCTCTACACCATGCTCCATGAGATGGGACAGGTTCCGAGGTTGAAGGGAAATAAGAACACCAGTCATTGTTCATTGTCGCTGGCATGGCCATCGTCATAGTGCCTTCGTAGACCTATCCCAGATTGCCGTGCTGGGAGCCGTATTCTCCCTGGTAAGGGACATCGGGATCCACTGGGGAATAATCCGGTATGTGCTCAGCGAGGTCCACGCCAAAAGATGGATCCCCTGGGTCGCGATCGCGCTCGACGTCACCGCGCTGGTTCCATTCCTCGTACTCTCAGAGCATACTCGGATTCGTTCACCGTGGTCATCACCGCCACGGTGGCCACGGTCAGCGTCGTCACGCAGCGGCTGGTTATGCGCCCCGTGACCAAGCCAGCACCGACACTCCCCAGACTCCGGATCAACGACACAGCTATGAGATGGACGAGTGCAACTCCACCACCTCCTGGGTCGGAGCCACAGCATTTGCCAGCGAGGAGTACTGAGAGGCCATTGGCCATGATCTATCCAGGACCTCAGCAGAACGGTAGACCGAAAATTCGTCATCGCGCCATACCAAAAGACCCCGTACCCCGGCTCATTGTGCCAACCTCGCAAAGACTTTGCACCGTCAAACCCACGGACCGGCTGCCATGCCCTCATCCCTCCCCATTCCTGTCTGCGTATGTAGGGGACAGTCACACAAAAAGCCTCCTATCACCTTGACCAATATACCCCTAGGGGGTATATTGGGTTTGTTGTCAGTGAAGTAGTTTGTCTCGGCTGAGAAGCATTCCAGCCGCCACTGCCGTTCAACCCCAACACATTATTCATTCTCGTGCGAAGGAATCAACTGACATGTGTGGAACCGATACCCGCAAAGATCTCAACCTGACCCCCACTGCTGATACCGGCTGTACGTGCTGCTCTTCCGACCCAACAGCCGTAGTGTCAGGTCCTGCAGTTCCGAGCGAAGCTGCCGGGACGATTTACGGCTTGGAGGGCCTGACATGCGGGCATTGCGTGAAAACCGTCGAAAGGGTCATCTCAGCCGTACCGGGAGTGGAATCGGCCACCGTTGAACTGGTGACTGTCGGCATCTCTACACTGTCCGTCATCGGTGGGGCCAGCCGGGAATCGGTGCAGACCGCCGTCGAAAACGCCGGCTATTCCTTAACCCGAAACTAACCCCCTGCCGATTGTTTCCGCACTGCCGAGCTAGGAGTGAGATGGACAAGCACAACAACCCCACTGGCCATTAAACGACCAATACTGAACCGGAACTGGGCATGACCAATGGCCACTCCGGCACAAGTCCCTCCATGATGGATCACTCCTCGATGGAACATGCCGGCATGGATCATGATGACCATGCCGTGCACAGTGAGGGCCAACATGCCGGGCATAGCACTGCCATGTTCAAGAACCGCTTCTGGCTGACCTTAATTCTGTCCATCCCTGTCGTGTTCTTCAGCCCCATGTTTGGGCACCTCCTTGGCTACACGGTGCCCCAGTTCCCGGGTTCGAGGTGGATCCCGCCATTGTTGGGCACCGTGATCTTCTTCTACGGCGGCCAGCCGTTCCTCAAGGGTGGGTGGCAGGAAATCAAGTCCCGCCAGCCGGCCATGATGCTGCTGATCTCCATGGCCATCACGGTGGCGTTCATTGCGTCCTGGGTGACGAGCCTTGGCATTGGCGGCTTCGACTTGGACTTTTGGTGGGAACTGGCCCTGCTGGTGGCCATCATGCTGCTGGGGCACTGGATCGAAATGCGGGCATTGGGCTCGGCCCGAGGTGCCCTTGACGCCCTCGCCGCGCTATTGCCCGACGAGGCCGAACGGGTATCCGACAGCGGCACTGAAACCATCAGCATCGCAGAACTGAACCCCGGCGACATTGTTCTGGTCCGCCCCGGAGCCCGGTTGCCGGCCGACGGCGAAATCACCGACGGGACCGCGGAAGTGGACGAGTCCATGATCACCGGCGAATCCAAGACCATCCCCAGAACGGTCGGGGACCCCGTGGTGGCAGGCACCGTTGCAACCGATAATTCCCTGCGGGTAAAAGTGACCGCCGTCGGCGATGACACAGCGTTGGCCGGAATCCAGCGGCTGGTGGCCCAGGCACAATCCTCCACGTCCCGGGCCCAAGCCCTGGCCGACCGCGCCGCAGCGTTCTTGTTCTACTTCGCCGCCGGGTCCGGCGTCATCACCTTCATCGTTTGGTCACTGCTGGGCAGCATTCCCGATGCCGTGACCCGCACGGTGACAGTGCTCGTCATTGCCTGCCCCCACGCCCTGGGCCTTGCAATTCCATTGGTCATTGCCATCTCCACGGAGCGTGCAGCCCGCGCCGGTGTGTTGATCAAGGACAGGATGGCACTGGAGCGGATGCGCACCATCGACGTCGTCCTCTTCGACAAGACCGGAACCCTGACCAATGGCGAGCCTGCCCTGACCGACGTTGCGGCCGTTGAAGGACTGAGCACGGATGAATTGCTGGCACTGGCCGCCGCTGTGGAATCCGACAGTGAACACCCCGTGGCCCGCGCCATAATTGCAGCCGCGAACAAGACCGACGCACCAGCCATGGTAGCCACCGGTTTCCAGTCGTGACCGGCCGCGGGGTCCAGGCCACCATTGACGGTGCCACTGTTGCCGTCGGCGGTCCGGCAATGCTGAAGGAACTTGCCCTGGCCGAACCGGAGCGGATCAAGACCGCAACAACGCGGTGGATGGATCGGGGGGCCTCGATTCTGCACGTCATCAAAGATGGTGCCGTGATCGGTGCTCTCGCACTGGAAGATGAAGTCCGTGAGGAATCCCGCCAGGCCGTCCATGCCCTGCAATCCCGCGGCATCAAGGTTGCCATGATCACCGGTGACGCCCAGCAGGTTGCCGACACCGGGCCGCGGAGCTGGGCATCGATGAGGTCTTTGCCGAAGTCCTGCCCCAAGACAAGGACCAGAAAGTGACTGAACTCCAAGGCCGCGGCATGAAGGTGGCCATGGTCGGTGACGGCGTCAATGACGCACCCGCCCTGGCCAGAGCAGAAGTTGGCATCGCGATTGGCGCCGGAACGGACGTCGCCATGGAATCGGCCGGGGTGATCTTGGCCGGCAGTGACCCTCGTGCCGTACTTTCCGCCGTGGACCTCTCCAAAGCCAGCTACCGCAAGATGTGGCAAAACCTGATCTGGGCCACCGGCTACAACATCATCTCCGTCCCACTGGCTGCCGGAGTGCTCGCCGGCGTCGGCTTCGTGCTCTCACCAGCGGCCGGGGCTGTGCTCATGTCCTTGTCCACCATCGTTGTGGCCCTGAACGCCCAACTGCTGCGCCGTCTCAAGCTCAACCCTGCCGAAGTGAGCTAATCCCCCGACCACCGGAACCACCCAGTACGCTCCGGTACACTACACAACGACCGTCACTGCCAAGCCAGCAGAAAGGATCCCGCCATGAACGCGTCAAGCACGCTGCGACTGCGGGGATCGTTGCTGCGTTGGGTGGGCCTAATCACGCTGGCGGCCGCTATTGTGGGCGGCCTTCTGGGCATGCACGTCATCGGCAGCGCACAGGCTGCGCCGATGGCGTCCGTGCACATCAGCACCGCTGCTGCCGACGTGGCTGGGGCTCCTGCTCGTGCACACCCCGCAGCATCACTAACCATGTCAGTCGCCGACCATGACGAAGTTGCGGCGGTGGCCTCCCCCCACGGAAACATGAATGTGTGTGGGTGTTCACCCTTAGGATGTGAGATGCCCATGGCCAGCCACGGAGCTTGCATACCCTCCGCCGGGGCGGCTACACCAGCGGCCCCGCAACCGGGTCTCGTGCCCGACCCTGCCGCCGGGCCCACCGTATCGGGCCATGAGGGATACAAACGTGTAGGGCGCATCCCTGACCCTCCTTCCTTAACTCAACTCTCCATCAGCCGGACGTAAAACGTTCGATTCTGACCTGTCACCGTGTGACGGGTCCTCGTTAACGCACCCCGCCGAGGGGTGACGTCCATCTGTAGTGAAAATTTTGAGTTGAGGACTGTTTACTGTGAAAAAAATTCTAACCGCTTCCGCCGCCGCACTAGCCGCCGTTATTGCTCTGTCCGGTTGTTCCACCAGCCCCGATGCAGGCTCTATGGAAGGCATGGACCATGGCAGCTCGGCCATGTCCACCGCGCAACCCCCCGCTATCGGCGCTGATCACAATGCAGCAGATACGATGTTCGCCCAAATGATGCTGCCCCATCACTCCCAGGCAGTGGAGATGAGCGACATCATGCTGGCAAAGCCCGACATGGACGCAAAAATCATCGCCCTGGCCAAGGAGATCAAGGCTGCCCAGGCCCCGGAGATCAGCACTATGACCAACTACCTGAGCGCCTGGGGCGAGTCGACCACCATGACGGGAGATCACGCCATGGCGGGCATGATGACCAGCGCGGACCTGGACAAGCTCAAGGCCGCCCAAGGAACCGAGGCCGCCAAATTGTTCCTGACCCAGATGACCGCCCATCACGAGGGTGCCCTAGAGATGGCTAAATCTGAGGTCGCAGACGGAAAGAACACGGAAGCCGTCACGCTGGCGAAATCGATTGTTTCCAGCCAAGAAGCTGAAATCAAGGAAATGAAAGCGTTGTTGGCAACTCTCTAGCCAGCACCCACTGAACCATCGGTGGCGGCCCGGTCCAGTTCTGGCCGCCACCGGCCATCTTGCCCCTTTCTTCCCTCTTGGAGATCTCAGTGACCCCCCGCAACATCTTTCTCCGCAAGAACACTCGTTTCTCGATTGCCGGTGCGACCCTTGCCCTTCCGCTGGCATTGGCTGGTTGCACATCAGCAACCACATCAGCCCCGGAAACGACACCCGCAACGGCACCGGCAGCCACCTCGCAACATGTCCATGGGATATACGTGGACCAGGTGTCCTCGAAGGTCCTGCTCGCAACCCACGAGGGCCTCTACGATGCCACCAGCAAAACCCCCGTCAAGGTCAGCACCGACACCATTGACCTGATGGGATTCACGCCCACAGCCGATCCTGAAGTGTTCTATGGCTCCGGACACCCCGGACCCGGATCAGCACTGCCGAACCCAGTCGGGCTCATCCGCTCCACGGACGCCGGCAAAACATGGGAGCGCCTCTCTCGCCAGGGTAAATCAGACTTCCATGCTCTCAGCGCCACCGATCATGGCTTGGTCGCCTTTGACGGGAAGTTGAGCACCAGTGCCGATGGCATCACATGGGAGAAATCATCGGCTAGCTTCAGCCCTGCCGTTTTGGCTGGAAATCCAGCCACCTCGGTGGTTCTGGCCACCACGCAGCAGGGATTGCAACGCTCCATCAACAGTGGAAAGACTTGGGGCGCTGTCCCAGACGCCCCGTTGATGCAGTTCGTGGCCTTTGCACCTTCGCCTGAGAAGGCCCCCACCGACGCCGTAGGGATTGCCCCGGATGGCAGCGTCCACATCTCCACCGACGCGGGCCTGACATGGACACCCACCGGGAGGGTTGAAAGCGAAGTTCAGGCCTTGACCGCCCTGGCAGGGGACAGTTGCAAGCCGGCAATCTGGGTGTCCACGGCCACAGGCGTCCAAAGCTCTTCCGACGGCGGGGCCACGTTTGGCCCGGCTACGCCCTAACACCGTGGACGTCGGGGAATTCTTCGCCATCAACGTCACCGACAATCGAAGCTGCGATTCAGCCGCCAAACGGAGTCAACAATCACACGCTTGGGGATGCGACACTTACCACTGCAAAAAAGTGCACCATTTAGCGTTGAAAACAACACATATGCAAAGCAGCAGGTTGAGTGGCTGATGTGTCCGGTGGCGGACCGGCGAATTCAATCTGTCGTCGCACCAAGGGGTTTCTCTGGTTCCGATAGTAGCTGTTCCATGGCCTGTGCGGGGGTCCTGCCACCGAGGATCCTGCGGAGTCGGTCGTTGAGCTCGGTGGCGACTTCCAGCAGCCGATTCGGTGAATGCACAGACAAATCTGTGCCTTTGGGAAAATACTGGCGCAGGAGTCCATTGGTATTCTCGTTGGTTCCGCGCTGCCAAGGTGAATGCGGTTCGCAGAAATAGATATCCATTTTCGTTGCCAGAGTGATTCGTCGATGCTGTGCCAATTCGGTTCCTTGGCCCCAGGTCAGCGACTTGCGCAGATGCTCCGGCAAGGCGTTGATGGTCTTCACCAGCCCCTCCCGTACGGCGATGGCACCGTGATCGTTGGGCAGGTGGACCAGCACCGTGTACCTACTTTGCCGCTCCACCAACGTGGCGATCGCTGAACGACAGTTTGACCCCAGCACCAAGTCCCCTCCCAATGCCTCGGCACGGCCCGGTCATCGACCTCTACAGGTCGTTCACTGATCAAGACCATGTCCGGAATCTTGCCAGGCCGATTACCAGCGGATCGCCTGGGTCGCCTGACGCCACGGCCAGTCCTCAGGTGTTGATGCAGGTCAGCACGCAAATATCCGCGCCCCCGCGCATACAGCGCCTGATAGATCGTTTCAGGACACACTCGCATCCCGGCCCGGTCTGGGAACATTGCGGTGAGGTGGTCGCTGATCTGCACCAGACTCCACTTCACACACAACTTGGCCTGCACCAGATCGGCCAGTTCCACGCCGTCGAACTTACTTCCTTTGGGCCGGCAGCCACGCAACTCGGCCTTCTTCTGCGCCGCATACGGCGCATACGCCCCACAGCCCCGCCTACTCCTCTGGGCGCCGTTACGGCGTAGCTCCCTGCTGAACGTCGAGGCAGATCGATCCATCTGCACCCCAATTGACCGTGCGCTGGCTCCAGTAAGGTGCAGATCAGCGATCCTCAGCCGCTCATCCAACGACAGGTACCGGCCTGAGGGCTCCGGTTTCTTCCGCGGGATCAACCCGCCAGTTGCTTGCCGCCAACGCCGCCCGGTTCTTCGATCCACTCCTACAGCGTTGCACGCCGCAATCAGCGTCGAGCCCTGGGCCATCAGCACCCAAAACTGGGCTTCCTTAACAATCCGCTCCGTCTTCGAATGCATGTACAACACCTCACAACAAAGGGGGTGGTGCAACGACCGATTGAATTCGCCGTTCCCCATACGGGACATCAAAGCCGTTGTGATCCATTGACCATTACGGCCAACGCGGAAAGCGGACCTAACCCATTCCCGATCGGCGTTGACGCCACGGTAATCGCGGTGCACGCGACCGATTGAGAATCTACATAGAAATCTGTATAGTTCTTATATGACCACCATGACCATCACAGAAGCATCACGTGCCGGCTTGTCCTCTCTAGTTGCCTCGGCTGAAGCGGGAAACGACGTGCCACTTTCCCGACATGGCCGGGTCGTCGCTGAGGTTGTTTCCGCTGAGGAAATCTCCAGCCTTCGGCGGGACCGTGACACTCTGCGCGATGCAGCTCTCGTCATGGCTCGTTTCGCCACCGACAGCGGCGTCCGCACCGATCTGGACCAGGCCATGGAATTCTTAGGCTTCACCCGTGCTGAACTGGAGGCCGAGATTGCCTCCGATATCGCCGCAGGGCGAGCGTGAGCCCACACCCGCAGCGCATCTGCGTCGTTCGACTCACCGAAGATGCCATTGCCGACCTTCACCGGCTCAGTAAGAAAGACCCCCATGCAGTTCGTACCGTCTTCAAGAAGATGCTGCTCTTGGAGCGCTCGACAAATGCCGGAGAGCCCCTGTTGGGCGCCTTGATTGGTTTCCGTAAACTCGTTGTAGGTGACCGTGATTGGCGCATAGTTTGGAGAGTCACCGCAGACACAGATGGCACACCAATCCTTGACATCTCCGAAATATGGGCCGTGGGCGTTAGGTCGGACAGCGAAATCTACGAAGAACTCAAAGCACGCATCGCACGGATAGGAGATGACCCCAAGCTTCAACCGCTAAAAGACGTCATCACCCAAATGGGACGCCTCTACGAATCCGCTGAAGCTGCCACAGAACCCACCAGGAAGTCCTCCCTGCCGGACTGGCTTCAGACCGCCCTCCGCGATCAACTCAACCTTGCCCCGGAAGACATCTCCAACCTGACCGAACAGCAAGGACAAGAACTGCTGATGGAACACTGGTCCAACCAGCGCAAGGAATAAGCCCTCAAGCCTCGCGAGCCAGACCAATTGATCGACAACGATTTCCGGCATTCGGCGACCATGCCATGCCATGCCATGCCATGCCATGCCATGCCAAAACAAATGGTTCCGGTTTGGTTGCCCAGATGTTGTCGGCCCGTCGCCAATGTTCGCAACCTAATCTCAACGAACCTACTATTACCTTGGCCCGAGCCCGGCGTAAAATGGCCACCATGGACAGCAACCTCCACGCGACTGGGCACCACTCACGTGGCCCACTCTGCCGGGAGATTGAACCCGCATTTAGACGCCACCGCCAGCTCGCGACGAAGCACTCCCCTTTTACTCCCCCTTTTCAACCAAAAACAACCACAATCTACGACATGCCATCGCCTCCGAATCCGCCCAAAAGTCCCTAAAACTCAACGTTTATGAGAGTCAGCGACACACCATAACACCTAGGTGGCGAGATTCTCTTGGTCGTGGGTTCAATTCCCGCCCGGGGCACCAAAAAGTGGCTCTGACCAGTGGTTACGTTCCGCAGGTCAGAGCCGTTTGAGGCAAAAAACGGGCCAACACACGTTTTACTCACGTTTTTGAACGAAAAGTCGGTCACGTTTTTGGCATGCTTGGAGACGGAAATGGGTTCAATTTCTGCTCGCGTTTTTGAGCGAAAGCTCAACCATTTTCATCGTCTATCACCAGCATTCCAGGCATCCGCGCCGCCGGCTAGTGTCGTGGCTCCAGCCCCCGACTTCCTTTGCCTACGGCGTCGGGTAGCGTCCGGATGCCGCTCCTGCACACCAGCACTGCATCCAGTTAAATGGCATCCAAATGACTAGCCACATCTTGAGGCGCCCAACACTTTGTGAATGCTCTACCGTTCCCATATTCGCGCCCCATACCTAGGTGTGAAGCCGTTCAAAACCTAACGTTCGACACGGACACTAGTCAGCCGAACGCCTTCAGGCAGCATCCGCCGCATGGCTTCAAATCCATTGATGGGAACGCCTATAGCCGCGTCTTACAATGCGAGTCAGTAGATCATCGCCGGGGCTGACCTCTGGAATAAGAAGACTTATGCTACTAATCATGAGAACTCTCAAGAGCGACGACGGACCTGATGATGACCACCGGCGGGACGCAAGGGTTAGTGATGCAACCGTCAAGGCACTGGGGAAACTCTCGGAAGCTTTAGAGGTGGTGGAGCACGCCCGCGGATATCTCTATGGATTCCATCGCTTAACAGGTAAAGCAGATTTAGCGCTCGGTGAAGCTGTTGAGCTTCTGCGAGAATCCGGTGCTGAGGCAATGGCCGAACAGCTGGAGCAAGAGCTAGTCGGTAGGAACGTCATCAATGGTCGTTGGACGTTCCAGATAGTAGAGGATTACGACGATGGGTATTACTCCGCGTTTAAAGAAGCCGAGTCTATGGCCAGGCATGAACTAGTCGAAGGGAAACGTCATCTCTTTGAAGCAGAGATGAAAGAGGGCCGGCGTACACACGGTCTACCCCACCACGAAGCCCTCCCCACCGAACAAGACACTCAATAAGAACTATCTAACAGTGGCATCAGCGATGAACACAGAATAAGAACAACTGTATTCGCGGTAAGTCCCAACACTATTGGATATATCCACAGTAGATTGAACTGTTATACCCTTGATACCAACGAAGGAGAACACTATGAGCACCAGTGAATACCCGACGCAACAACCAGAACCAACCGAAGGCGGCTACGGCACACCCACTCCGGAGCAAGAAATGCCCCCAGGTGTTGAGGCTGTCACCATGGAAACGCGAAAGCAAGCATCAACCAACGAAGAAAATCTCGAAGGGAAAGACCACAAGGGGTCCACCCACGAAAAACCAGATAGCGAAAACGCCCAACGAGACGATAAAAATAATCCGGATACCCTCCCTGATGGCTCTGGAACAAACCGAGAAGGTGCAGGTTCCGAGCATGGCCAAGAAGACGGCGACGAGTCCTTCAGTGCTGGCTGATCACTCTCACACCTTGAACGTTTGAACTCGTCCACCCATCATCAGGTCGTAAACAACCGTACGTTTGCTGAAATTTGAATAGATATGCAAGAACCCGAGCAGCGGTGGGCGGTGTCCAGCGGTCTTAGCAACATCGTCGTTGAGCATCTTGGTGAATACTTCTCGGGGTGTCAGGAATCCCAGGACGGCGCGGGGGGGGGCGGTCGTTGCGCTCGTCCGCGATGGAGTCTAGATAGGGCTGGTGGCTGGTCAGCTCGATACCCTTGGGCAGGTCCCTGATCAGCCCATTCGTGTTCTCATTCGACGGGCGTTACCACGCCGAGTGGGGGTGCGCGAAATACACCGGCAAGTCCGTAGCCAGCGTGAGTTGGGCGTGGCGGGCCATCTCGGTTCCTTGGTCCCACGTCAAGGACCCGCGCATCAACACCGGCAGGTCATTGACCCGATCGATGAGGACATCGGCGAGTCCGTCGGCCTTCCTACCTTCGGGCAGGCCCAGCATGATCAGGAACCTGCTGTTCCTCTCAACGAGGGTTGCGATGGCACTCTTTCTGATTTTATCGACCACCAAATCACCCTCCCACGCGCTGGGAACACGGCGATCTGAGGCTTCCTCGGAACGGTCATCAATGCTGACCATGCCAATGATCCGTCCACCGTTGTGTTCACCCAGCGGCTTCACGGATTTACGCTTCGTACGCTTGGATTGCAGCAGGATTCCTGACTTGGTCAGCTCGCCCTTAGTCAGGGCGTAGATCCATCGGTAGATCGCTTCGTGGGAGACGGTGTGGCCTTCGGCGTCGGGTGATTTCGTCATGGTCTCAACGCTGGCGTCTGTGGCTTCTAAACGCAAACGACCCGCAATCTGCCGCGGCGCCCTCGACCTGGCCAGATCCACCTTCACCCGGGTTGCAAGAACCACATCTGTATCGATTTTCCGTGCCTACGGACGGCTGCGCAGGCTCTCGGCAGCACAGTCGGCACACACCGGACGGTAGTCACGGGTCTTCGTCGAATTCCAGTGGCGTTCGCGCCAAATAATCGTGTAGTCCCGGCCAAGATCCGCGACGATCTGCCGATCCGTCTTGCCAGCCAGTATACCTACAGCGATATCCGCGCGATCCGAAAACCACAACGCCCTACGACCCACCAGCAACTCCTCTACTCAACCAACTTGTTGCTTCGAGAGTATGACACCGCCGGCCCTCCGCAGGTCACTCTGGCTCTACTAGGAACTGGTCGATGGTTAAGACTACTCACACCTACTCTGTCCGCTAGGAAGAGTGAATTGGTATTTGTGACGTCCTTGTGTTATCAAATAGTAACGAAATCTGAATTGATCCCCGTCCGCGTCTTGAGGCAATAAAAAATTAAGGGAGCCTGCTGGCCATGTCGATGCTGCTATGAAATCCCAGGTACCTATAGGGTCCAGCCCTTTGCGCATTGCCGTCCTAGCCCATCTTCACCATCCGATCACCTCACCATTCGCAGGGGGTATGGAGTCCCACACTGCGCACCTGGTTACTGGATTGGTTGCTCAAGGTCATGAGGTAACACTCTTCGCTAAAGGCGGCAGTGTTGTTGGCTGCCCTCTGGTCCCTGTTCTTGACGCTGGGTTCGTAGTGCGTGGGTACCCGGAGGACGAGAGGACTAACGAACAGCATGAGGTCCTCGACGGAGCCATGGAGCGAGCGGTGAAACTCATTCAGGCAGGTTGTTTCGACGCGGTGGTGAATAATTCATTAAGCCCTGTACCCCACCGTCTTTTGATGCAGTTACCTACCCTTCATGTTCTGCATACTCCGCCGCTACCCCGATTGATCGAGATATTGAGGGATCCGGCCACAGCGCTGCAGCAGTGGCACCGTTACGTTACTGTCTCCGAAGCCAATGCATGTCCTTGGCGAGAATGGCTACCGACCATTGAAATCGTTCACAATGGCATCGATTTGTCGCACTGGGACGAGTGGGCCCAGCCGAAACACTCAGTAGCGGCTTGGACAGGACGTATCGCAGCGGAGAAAGGTACCCACGTGGCAATTGCCGCAGCACGTGAAGCGTCCCTGAAATTGCGTATTGCCGGTCCCATCCACGACCAAGAGTACTTCCGGAGTCAGATTGAGCCGCAACTCGATGATGACATCATGTATTTGGGACACCTAAATCAACAAAAATTACAGCGCTTGATCGCTTCGTCCCAAGTATTTCTCTCCTCTCCTCTCTGGGAGGAACCGTTCGGACTCACCACGCTCGAAGCTATGGCCTGTGGAACCCCGGTGGCTGCGCTACCTGCCGGTGCTATGGCTGAACTCATTGGCACGACCGGAGGCGTTGTCGCTGACAGCCGCGACAGTAAGTCACTATCGGTGGCAGCGACCCGAGCCAAAGACATGGACCGTAAGCAGGTTCAGGCACGAGCCAGCAGGTTCGCTCTGGCTGGAATGATCGAAGGTTATGAGCGGATACTTCACTCTATGGTTCATCGTTCCTTCTCCAAAGCCTCAGAGGGGTCATGAACCGATACAAGGTTTCTTACTACGCCCATCATTTTGGTACTGGCCATCTGCGTCATGCTCAAAAAATTGCGGCCAGCAATTTGTTCGATCTTCAAGTCACCAGCACAGGTCCTCGTAACAACGCTCTGCTGAAGGGCAACTTGGAATATGTGAGCCTAGTTCCAGATGTGATTGCTGCTATTCCTGAACCAGCATTGCCGCCCGGATCTTTCTTGCACTACGCCCCCACAGGCGAGCTCATTCAACAACGTTTTGCGGAACTCAACAGGGCGTGGAAACAATTCGCTCCGGATGTAGTGATGGTCGATGTTTCCGTAGAAGTCGCACTCTTCGCTCGATTGAGTGGCTATCGGGTTGCTTTCCGTCGAATGCCAGGTAATCGGAACGACCCGGCACACCAACTGGCGTACTCGTTGGCGGACACCATTTTCGGCTACTTTCCTGTCAGTTTGGAAGATCCCACGCATCTGGAGAAATTTGGTTACAAGACTCACTACCTTTCGGTGGCAGAGCCAAAGGATTCTTCGTTTTCCCCGGGTCATGACACTTCCTACACGCCGGGACAGCAGAAAGTGGTAGTGCAAACATCCTTAGCATCCGCGATTCCCTTAGAGCACCTGGCACGAGCCGCCGCTGCTTCGCCAGAATGGGACTGGGACGTTGTGGGTTCCGTGGAAGCAGATGCCACACCGCTTCCTTCAAATTTGAGACTCCACGGTATTCTTTCGGATCCAATACCCATCATGCGCTCGGCTACAGTGATCATCAGTTCTGCTGGACACAACGCTGTGGTCGCTGCTGCGAACTGCCACAGACCCGTTCTGTTAGTGCCCGAAGATCGCCCGTATGCGGAGCAACTGACCTTTGCAGTGGCTCTGCACAAACGTGCTGGTCTCGAGATGGTCGAAAACTGGTCTACATCGGTAAATTGGCCACGGATACTAGAACAGGCCGCAATCAGTGACCCACACGCGCTAGCAAAAACTCTCTTTATTCAGCCGGCCAATTTCAATGAAAGACTGCTCGATCTCTTGCATGCAACGGCAACAGACGCCCAGACCTCCGTCATTTTCTAGTAAGCCGCAGAGATATGAGCTGCTTGAATTTCTTCAGCCGTGGGAATACGCCGCACAGTGAGGGAAGCCCTAGACGGTATCCAAGAAATCAAGCCCAAACGGGCAAAAGCCCTCAACCAACCTTCCATGGGCCATACACTCCAGCGGGAGTGAAACAAACGAGCATTCTCAACAATCTCCAAGAAGTGGTTCAACGGCGGGTTATAGACCCCATGATGCTGATGGAACACTGGTGCTTCTATGAACTTCACCGGGATTTTTGCCTCCCGGATTCGAAACGCGAAATCAGTATCCTCTCCGCCGTAGCCGGTATACCTCTCGTCGAACCCACCCACTTCGGCAAAGACAGTAGCGTGGATTGCGAAACCCAAAGACCAGAACATTGCATGTCCGGACATGTTTGATTCCATGGGGAGTCCCTCACGGGTGTGATGCCTGATGGAGGCGGCGAGTAAAGAGTTATCCTCCACTACCAGTGTGGACTCCAACGGCTTCGTCAAATATCGTGGCTCTGCCATGGCCAGGACAGTCTCCTCGCTCAACACCTGCGTGAAAGTGCCGAACAAGTCCGACGATGGAATAGAATCCACATCCAGGAAAATAAGGTTTGGTGTTCGGGCAGCCGCGGCAGCCCTATTCCGCGCTTGCGACAACGGCAAACCCGAATGAGACTGGGAGGAAGAAATGTGGATGATGCGCAAAGGAACATCACAACGTAACGGAGCCGGACAGGAATCGTCCATATAAACGATCACCACCTCAGTAGGACGCAGCTTGGAGGCATTCACACCAGCCAACAAACGCCGTAGATGGTCCGCCCTACCATGCACTAAAACGAGCACTGAAAAATCACCTACTGTCCAGGTTTGCTCACCTGTCATAATCACCCTCTATTTCTTGTTGCGGACACCTTTGAACATGTCGGTGCTGGACTTCTATATTGAGTGCCGACAAGAGCTACCTTAGGTTGACGAGGTAGGGTCTTGAATACCGGACCAAGGACACGTGTTACAAATCGAGTCATTGTTGTTCCGCGTAATGGGGCCACGCTCCTACTCTAACTAGACTCGCTGAAGCCCGTAAAAATGCCTCCAAATTAACGGGAAAGTGGACGACATCGTCCTCGTCCCCATCGAGACACTGCCCGAAGAAGTGCATACCTCGCTTCTAAACCGCCAGCCACAACTCGTACGCTGACCTTGCGGTAACCACCTAAGACGAAAGGTAAAAAGAATACTTTAGGTACGGTGAGTACTATGAACTTTTCATTCTAAACCGGTTCTTCTGCCCTATCTTTTATAATTCGTTGGTGCAGGCAGTTTAAGATCCGCTCGCAATCGAAAGCTACTGCAGCACCTGGGGTCAACGACAAGTCCTCCTGACGCGCCGAAAGTTTCAGTTCAGAATCAAGCAGATTAAGTGCCTCCCGAGCTTGATCAAAATGTAGTTGCTCGGCCGTTCCCTCATCCCAAGAACTCATCAGAGATCCTACCGATTGCAAACACTCGCTCATGGGCTTACAAGTATTTGGATGAAGTCGATTGTTAGAGTCGTTGCCCCAAATAACAGTGGAAAGAACCTCTGTAATATCACGAACATTAAAGGCAACGGATTCCAAAGTATTCAGATCTTCAAAGCTCTCAGTGACTAGCTGGTGACGGGAATGCAGGTAGGCACGGGGGTTACCTTTACGGCTTTCATCCGCGTGGTAGGCCGCTCCCCTAATCTCACTCACAGTAGTGTTAATAAGCCCTGAGCGTTGAGACCAATCTTCACGTTCCGGCGGCCAACTCTCCACCAAAGCACGAGCGATGTCCTCTAGCTGACCGACCAACAGATTCCTACCGCGAGAAACCAGCAATCGAGCGGCATCTATGGCCAAAGGCGGGAAGATCAGCAGATTCACGACCAATCCTACGGTGACCCCAAGGGCCATCTGCAGCGCGTAACCAACCGAGTACGAATCCGCATCCTGCCCACCAACGATCAAAACAAAGAGAACAGCCACGGGCACATAATCTTTGCCCACCCCCAAACGAGGGTCACCTGCTACCAAAACACCCAGTCCTACCGCCAAGGAAATACTGAGAATATTCGGAGTACCTGCTAAAAGAACCCCCGCGGCCAGTAAAATGCCTATAAAAAGTCCAGCCAACGTTTGCAATCCTGCACGCACCGACCCCATCAATGTCGGATACATGCTAACCAAAGCGCCCAGCGGAGCGTAATACGGATATTTATCCGCCACTCCTGGCATGTAACGAGCTAGAATCCATGCCACTCCCACAGCCAGTGACGTTTTCGCGGCCAACAGCAGCCTCTGTCCTGCCAAGCTCGATTTCGCCCAAACTAAGAACCGCTTCCAAGTCTGCTTCACCACGGAAAACACCCACGTGACCCGAGTACCATTCGTTCACTCTCCATGTTTCGTTACAAAGTCCCCACCTTGCCGAATGGTGGGAAAGAAATGCCATAGCGACCACTGTTTGAGCGGTAAAGCTGTTTCCTACGGGAAGGCCAGAGAAAAACTCAAGAATCCAGACCACAACTACCTAAGCACCATCATTATGTGGCGTCCCCATGCCGACAGCCAACGGACTAAATCGCCCGGGTATAGGCACCTTGTACAGACTCCGGAACATCCCACTTGACCTGGACAGAGGGTGGCGAGCCGAAGACTCGTGACGTGAGAGTCAGTACTTACTAAACACGGACCCCGGGTCTACGTCTTCACGTTTAGAGGTAGACCCCAGTCCCCATTTTCCGACAAGAAAACACTGAACTTTTAGTGCACGTTTGCTCAAATTGATCCATCCCACAGGAGGTTACTCCTATGAAACGACATGGTGCAAATATTGACCGACGTACTAACCCGCGAATCTCAGGCCGAAGAGGATCCACTTAGCCTGGTTGGCGACTGTGTTGCTGCTGTTTACGTAATCTGAACGTATGTAGAAATCTATCCAGGTGCGGTGTGCGGTGGAGTCCGACGCAGACGGCATCGTCCATATCCATGTCCAAACATGGTGCGAGGCATACTCTCATCCGCTGCCAGAGGAAACACTGGTCAGTCTTCAGGGGGATGCGGAACTGACACGCGGTGATTGTGCTGTTGGATGACTAACGGATAAAGGGGCGTGGCAGCCCGCGAAGACGGATCGCGGTGTTGAGCTGGGGCCGGGGTGTGCGCCTGTGTTTGCTCAGAAGCACCGCTTCCCTTTTGGAGGGGTCACGAGGTTAATTTGTGCCTTGATCAGCTTTTTCCTAGAACCTCTTGTGTGCTTGGGAGAAGGTGTTTATGCTCTATTGCGTAACCGTGCTGAGTATTTTCATTCGTTCCGCGGGATACTGTTTCCGGCGGAGCTTTCCTGAAAGAGAGCGACGATGACAGAGAATTCATGGGCCCATGATGAGAGCCTCGCGATCCCCGACCTTGGCCAGCAGGTTTCTCAGCCCCAAGCACTGTCGGTCCCACCAGCTGCGGACCCCAATACTGCGGATTCTTCCCAGAGCGGAAAATTGACATCGGATATGGCCAAGGCCGAAGCAGGGGAGGTCGCTCGTCAGGCTGCCGGGGCTGCGCACCACGTGAGCGATACGGTCAAGGAAGAAGCAGTCAATGTCGTGGCAGAGGTCAAGACCAACGCACGCGATCTCTTGGGGCAGACGATATCGGACCTCACTGAGCAGGCCGCAACCCAACAGCAGAAAGTCGCGGAGGGACTGCATTCAGTGTCGACAGAACTGCACGCCATGGTTTCTGCCTCGGAGCATTCCGGTATGGCCACCGACCTCGTGCGACAGGCCGCTGAACGATCGGCGGCCGTGGCAGTGTGGCTGGAGGAACGGGATCCCGGCTCGGTGCTGGCTGAGGTGAAGTCTTTTGCCCGGGCAAAACCTGGCACCTTTTTGCTTCTGGCAGCCGGGGCAGGAATTGTGGTTGGAAGACTCAGCCGCAGTCTGAGTGCTGGCGCCCCTGAACCTACAGGGCCGGCAGCCCACCCCCGCACCCAGGACACCGTGGCCCCGCTGACCCCGGCAGCGGACACGGCGGTGACGGCCCCGCCTGCACCAGCGGACCCCCCGGACTGGGAAGCCTCCAGCAAGGAATTCCCAGTTACGTACCCATCACCCCCAATGGGAGAGACCGGAACCTATCCTGTGGAGAAGTCCGGAACGGACGCGCAAACAGGACCGGGTCGGCCGGAGCTATGGCGCGCTGAGCCTGTCGTGGTCGAACCGCTGCCGGAGTTTGACCCGCTGCACGATGATCCCTTTGACGGTGGCCGTCGATGAGCGCCGAACTGCCCGCCACGGATGCCCACGCCAAGGCTGAGTCCGCCTCTCTGGGAGAACTTTTGGGGGAGGTTACCCGTGACATGTCCACATTGATGCGTCAGGAAGTGGAACTGGCCAAAGTTGAACTCAAGGATTCCGCCGTACGAGCCGGGAAGGGCAGCGGAATGCTCGCAGGAGCCGGAATCGCAGGCCATTTCGTGCTCATCTTTTTGTCGCTCGCTCTCTGGTGGGCGCTCGGGACCCTGTGGGGGTTGGGCTGGTCCGGGGTGGCCGTTGCGGTGTTGTGGGGAATTATTGCAGCCGTACTGGCTGCTTTGGGCCGAAAAGAACTCAAAACCATTAAGGGCCTGCCCCAGACCGGAGAAACTTTGCAGCAAATCCCGCCCACCCTCAAACCCAACTCTTAGATCAGTGAGGAAAAACGATGAGTGAAAAACCCGATGACATCCGAGCAGATATCGAAGCCACCCGTGCACGCCTGGGCACCAACGTTGATGCAGTGGCGGACAAAGTCACCCCGTCCCATATCGTGCAGAGACAGGCTGACAAAGTCAAAGACGCTGTTTTTGGGGTGAAAGACAAAGTCATGGGAGCAACGGGCCATGGCGGAGAAAACCTTAACGAGGTCGGCGCGGCGATCGGTGATGCTCCAGCCCAGGTGAAGGCTAAGGCACGAGGAAACCCTCTCGCTGCCGGCCTCATCGCTTTCGGTGCAGGATTGCTGGTGGCTTCCTTAATCCCGGCCAGTGAGCAGGAACGAGAAGCAGCCGAGGCCCTCAAAGTAGCTGCCGAACCACTCACGCAGGAGCTGAGTGAGGTGGCCAAGCACGTCGCTGAAGGACTCAGAGACCCCGCCCAAGAAGCAGCGGAAAACGTTAAGAATGCCGTCGCCGACGCCACCGAACACGTTCAAATTGAGGGCCGCGACGCTGTTGCTGACGTCAAGGACCGGGCCGTCGACGCTAAAGACAACGTTCAGCAAGCCTGAACACGGTGCAGCGGCCGGCCTTGAGTGTCAGAGACTAGGCGGTCGCTGCGCTTAAGACCGAAGGATTAACCCATGGCAGCACATGAGGCAGAAACCCGTCGAAGCAGCACCGTCAAAGCGCGGACAGCCCCTGAACCGGACGATGCACGCAAACCAGACAGTCCCACGGACCTGACTAAACCCTCCTGGAAATACATCGGGAAGAAAACGTTCCGGGAGTTTTCCAAAGACCAGTGCCCGGACTTGGCAGCGGCTCTGACCTATCACGCGGTTCTGTCCATTTTCCCGGCGCTTCTGGCCTTAGTGTCTCTGCTGGGGATTTTCGGCCAAGCGGAGAAGACCACCTCAGCCGTGCTCGATATTGTCCAGGGCATTGCCCCAGCCCAGACCGTGGAGACCATTCGCCCCGTCATTGAGGGCCTCGCGAGCTCCTCGAGCGCGGGCCTGACGCTGGTTGTGGGCGTTGTGATAGCCCTCTGGTCCGCTTCCGGATATGTCGCAGCCTTTGGCAGGGCCATGAACCATGTATACGAGATTGATGAAGGCAGGGCCTTCATAAAATTTCGTGCCACCATGCTGGCGGTCACCATTATCAATCTCCTCATCGTCATCCTTCTGGCTGCGATGCTCGTGCTCAGCGGCCCGATCGCGGAGGCCGTCGGTAACACCCTTGGACTCGGGGAGGCTTTCTTGGCGGTGTGGAACATCGCCAAATGGCCGGTCATGCTGGTGCTGGTGATCGTGGGGATTGCTGTTCTCTACTACGCCACACCCAACGTGAAACAGCCCAAGTTCAGGTGGATGAGCATGGGCTCGGCCATCGCCCTGATCGTATTCCTCCTCGCATCCCTCGGGTTCGGACTCTATGTGACCAACTTCAGCAGTTACAACAAAACCTACGGTGCGATCGGAGGGATCATCATCGCGCTACTCTGGTTGTGGATACTGAACATGTCATTGCTGTTCGGGGCAGAGTGTGACGCTGAAATCGAACGCGGACGCCAGCTCCAAGCTGGCATCAAAGCAGAGGAAACCATCCAGCTCCCTCCACGAGACACCAAAAAGAGCGACAAACTCCAAGCCCAGGAGGAAGAAGACGTTCACCGCGGCCGCGAACTCCGTCAACGACACAACGACAACCATCCTGAATAGGCCGAAGATGACCCTCTGTGTTCAAACAATCCACGGACCTCTTTCCTGTTCTCTCCACCGCGGCGCCATCCTCGAGGCCGGCATGTCCGACTGAGGTAAATACGGCTAGTTCGCCAACTTCATTCTGAATGTGGTCGGGGCCACTATTGAAGACTGGAATGGCGGTTTTTTCTCCGGATCTGGAACGATGCAGCCTTTAATTCTGAGCTCATGGATTCTGGCCATTGCAGGCGGACTGGTTGCGGTAGATACCTACGTCCCACTTATCGAAAGCAGCCCCTCAAGCCACACCAAAAAAACATTCCCACACCCAAGAGGAGCTCTGGAACCCTGGGAGGCGAAGAAAACTACCAGATTTGTGTTTTCAAGCGATCCGTATCAATGCGGGCTCTAGCCATTCACTGATGAGGATTCGTTGTGCACACTTGTGGGGGCGCTGCATATTTACCGCAACAGCAGCGCTCCCCGAGAGGGGATTATTCGGTAATCACACGGGATCGTCCTCTATGAAAAGGCCCTGGCGGTGTCAAGCCGTCTTAGCAACATTGTCGTTGAGTAGCTTGGTGAATACTTCTCGTGGTGTGAGGAATCCCAAGACGGCGCGGGGCCGGTCGTTGAGCTCATCAGCGATGGAGTCCAGGTAGGGCTGATGACTGGTCAGCTCGATGCCCTTGGGCAGGTACTCCCTGATCAGCCCGTTTGTATTCTCATTCGACGGGCGTTCCCACGGTGAGTGGGGGTGGGCGAAGTACACCGGCAGATCCGTGGCCAGTGTCAGCTGGGCGTGGCGGGCCATCTCGGTGCCCTGATCCCAGGTCAAGGAACCACGCATCAGTGCCGGCAGGTCATTGACCCGGTTGATCAGCACGTCGGCGAGTCCGTCGGCCTTCTTACCTTCGGGCAGGCCCAGCATGATCAAGAATCTGCTGTGCCTCTCGACCAGTGTCGCGATAGCGCTCTTGCCGCCCTTGCCGACCACCAAATCGCCCTCCCAGGCACCGGGTACACGGCGGTCTGAGGCTTCTTCGGGACGGTCATCAATGCTGACCATGCCAATGATCCGTCCACCGTTGTGTTCACCCAGCGGCTTCACGGATTTACGCTTCGTACGCTTGGATTGCAGTAGGATTCCGGACTTGGCAAGCTCGCCCTTAGTCAGGGCGTAGATCCATCGGTAGATCGCTTCGTGGGAGACAGTGTGGCCTTCGGCGTCGGGTGATTTCGTCATGGTCTCAACGCTGGCGTCTGTGGCTTCTAAACGCAAACGGCCTTACGATCTGCCGCGGCGTCCTGGACCTGGCCAGATCCACCTTCAGCCGGGTTGCAAGAACCACATCTGTATCGATTTTCCGTGCCTACGGACGGCTTCGCCGGCGCTCGGCAGCACAGTCGGCACTCACCGGACGGTAGTCACGGGTCTTCGTCGAATTCCAGTGGCGTTCGCGCCAAATAATCGTGTGGTCCCGGCCAAGATCCGCGCCGATCTGCCGATCCGTCTTGCCAGCCAGTATACCTACAGCGATATCCGCGCGATCCAAAAACGACAACGCCCTACGACCCACCAGCAACTCCTCTACTCAACCAACTTGTTGCTTCGAGGGTATGACACCGCCCCTCGATCGTGGCTAGAATTGAAGAGGTAACTGTTGGATAGATTAATGAAGGAGTACCTAATGGGTCTCGGCGACAAAATCGGCAACAAAGCACAAGAAGCCACTGGCAAGGCCAAAGAATCTGTAGGCGACGCCACGGACAACGAGAAACTCCAAGCAGAAGGAGCCGCCGATCAGGGCGAGGCAAAGGCCAAGCAGGCCGGCGAACACCTCAAAGATGCAGCGAAAGATGTCTTCGACAAGTAGGTTCCCCATGAAAGCTGCATAAGCTTCCATCCGGTGGCGTCGTACTTTAAGTGCGGCGCCACCTCTGTGTTCACGCACTCACTACCATCACCAATTCAGCATCTTGGTCTGGACCACGCAGTCGATCGCAACCAAACTGGTTGCACCAACCCCACTGGTAGCATTTGATAGTCGAGATGAATCGATCATTAGCTCCCAGAGGCAGAATCCCTCGGTTGAAGCTATGTCGCTGGAGAAGAGCCCTAGGCCTTGTTATGCAAATAAAACACAGGCCAGGAGACCCCTATGACACAGATCAGTACAACCTGCTAGAAGCTGACACCGGCTTCCTTTGAACAATCCCAGCCATTGCTTCATAGAATATTCTAGTCTGCAAGGCAGACATTGTTCTTCGCAGACTATGGAGCGAAAGGACCACTGAGGCCCACTGTGTTCCAGGAATTTTCTAAGAATATCCAAAAAGTGAGATGAGAGTATATCGCTACATCGAAGCCTCAACGTTCAAGTTCGCGGCACTTTAACCAGAACGAATTACCGCTGACTGACACCGCTTGACCGAGTGGAACACAGACTCGTGAGGAGTAATGAAAGGTATTGAGAGCGGAATACCCTTCCCTCCTTCTGGTCGGCGACCCGAAGGAGGGAGTTGTCTAAGCTTCGGCGTTGGTCCGCAATGCCCGGCTTCAAGTGTCCTGTGGCCAGCCCATCGTAAATATTCTTATTCAGTCCGGGTGCCCCAGTAAGCTGCTGTGTTTTGAATAGATACATGCATTTTGTTCCTGACTCCGAAAGGTCTTGGCTCACCTAGCTAATTCTGAACAGTGCTACCTTCAGGGCACTCCCGGCTGGTGGGATTTGTGGTTATTTCTTTTTCCTCGAGTTTCAGAGCGACACCCAGAGCGAAGAACGTTGGCGCCCAATGCCCAACGAAAATTCCCCACCGGTCTGATTGTGCTTTGGAATGGTCGGACTTCGCACGGCTGACCAGCCAGGAGCTCAGGGAAAGCGCAATGGACGCGAATCCCCCTGCGTATGCGTACTCACTCTTGACGCCGGCATTATGCAACATTTCGATCATGATAGCTGTCTCCACTATAGAAATTATTGGTGCAATCCGACTATGCCACAAGAGAAGCTGTATTTGAAGGGGCTTCCACATAACCATAGTCATTGACTAATGCCATGGGTAGTTTATCCATCCCCTCCCTGCAGGGCCTACGTATTCACCCCCAGGGGTGAAGCACTCCACCCCCCCCCCCGCTCCAATAGTGTTAAAACGTGGACTCATTAGTCATCAAGCACGGACCCTGATAATTAACAGCAGATCTCGATTAGGCGATCCTTCGGGAAATTTTTATCGCGTTGAAGCTGGTCGGCGAGGAGCAGCAGCAGCAGCAGCAGCAGCCAAGATTACTCCAGAACGACTGGAACTTCTCGTCGAATATGAGGACGCGCGGGAACGGCATTGCATCGCAACGCTGCAGAAGATGAATGCATGACCAAGTACCTAATGCTTCCTGCTGGTTGAGTGTCCAATCCCAGTTAGATGGGGATCCAGAGGTCGCGTTCACCAGCCCTTAGTCTGACTCGTCAAAAAAGGGTTGCGCTTTACGGCGTGATGGAACTTTAATAAGATTATTCGGCACTCTTTTGAGTCGCGATCGGAGAGATTTTTCATGAGCACATTACCAATTGAGAGTCATCCCGTGGAAAGCAAGATTGCGGCACTTCCACCTCTGGTCTGCACGGTATGCAATAGCGCTGAGGATTTGATGATGGAGTCCATCCAGCTCGTGATCCCACCGGCTATAGGTTATATCTCCATTGAATACTCCTGTGCCGCCTGCGAGACTTTTTACGCGCATACTGCCAGCATCCAGCAGGCCGCCCAACTACTCCCAGCGGATGCCATGGTGCAAGGGGTTCTGCATTTCGGTGATCTTCATATTCATTGTGGTGAGCCAATGGAGGAAATTTCTGGAGAAGTTTCTTCTTCGGACAAGCCTGCAAGTGTTGTGGCCGGAACCGTGAAGGGCGAATCGTCGTCTATACGAGGGCTCAAGTGTCGGTGTGGATACCGAATAGGATTAGGTGTTCATGGGTAAATGGTCATGGAACCCTTGAATGCTCATCGCATGCTCCATGCAGCATCTTATGGGATGTGAATCTGGTTCCAAAGCCAGAGGAGATAGTGCAGGATCGGATTATCGTCCCGAAGTAAGCAGCGAGTGACAGCCCCTGGCTGAGGCGTTCAAGGGAGACGTGCTGATGGAACAGCCCTGGATCCTCGCCAGCTTCGACGTTGGGCTGGCCACTATCTTGGTTCACGTTGTGGCGACTCCGAATGGACTCGACCAGATGACAACTCAGATTGTTGAGAATGACCTCCGCAGACCGTGGACGGATAACAACGCCCCACTACACTCTGGGCCCTGAAGTGCTAAGAATCGCCGTTGCCGGCCTGTGCCAATCGTCTACCCATTATCATGGGTTGCCTCTCAAAATTTAGTGCTGTTGGGCCCGTGCGTAATTTCACAGAGGAATTCATTGTCCTCAGGTGGCACGGCGCGCATTGTTTTCTTATTCATCGAGAGTTGATTGTGAGTTCTCGGTTTGATATTCGATTTACCAGCCAGTAGTGTTGCGGGATGCATTGAGGTTTGATGCCGGGACTAACCTCGATCTTGCATGAGGCCGGGATTCTGGTGGATCAGGGCTGACTGTCTGCCTGATGGTTCTGATTTTGGCATGTGGGTGTGACATTGCGACCGATGACCGTGTGGCGGTTGTCGGTGACGGGTTCCACACCGGTCACGGTGGTGCTGGTTTTGTTTTCTGTTTGAGTGCGGAGAGATGGCGGTTTTGCCTATGGTGGGCTCAGCGCCGTGATCCGCTGCAAGCCTTTGATCAGGAGTTGCACCTCTGGTGCGGTGGAGGCCAGATGCAGGGTGACTTGGCGGGCGTGGGTGGCGATCTTCCCGCCAATTTCAAAGAGCCTGGCCCGGAGCTTCTTGGGTTCCCAACGCCGGCGCTTCTTGCCGGCGAAGGCTTTTCCTTTGGGTCCAGGCCATGATCTCAGCGGCGAGCATGACCACATGACACCAGAGCTCATTGCCAGCGAAGGCTTTCAGCGGCAGGCTCGCCAATCCGGTGTCCTTGGCATTACGGATACGATCCTCACACCGTGCCCGTAAACGGTGACGGACTTCCAGAGCAGCCAGTTGCCCCTTTTCCTAGTTCGTCGCGATAGCCGTGTACCGGTTCCCGTCAATGCCAGTAATCCGCAACTGCGCACCGACGTGCGGGATTTCCTTACGCACGATGACTCGCATCCCGTCCGGCCAGGACTTCAAATCCAGCATCCCGGTGATGTCAGCAACCCAGGCCCCGTCGCGCTCAGTACCGTTACTGTCGTACGCTTTGGTCCACCCTTTCTTCGGGACCAACGGGAGAACCTCAGCCACTGCACCGTGGTAGGGAACCCCACGGAGTATGAGAAATTGCGTCCTTTGGCGGTGAGCCAGTCCAGGAACCCGTGTGTGCCGCCGGCGGAGTCGGTGCGGATCATGACCTTCCGGCCCGACCGGTACCCCTTGGGAAGTTGCTTCACTGAGTCTTTAACGACTTGGATATGGTCAGCAGCCGTGTTCGAGCCGGCATTGCCAGGACGCAGCAGTATTGCCAAGGGTTCCCCTGTGCCCAGGAGGCCGTGGTCAACGAAGGAACACAACGGGTGAAAGCCAAACCCCTTCTTCCAAGTCGGGCGGGCGTCTTCCTTTTCCGAGTGCGAATTCAGCAAGGAGGCGTCCAAGTCGGTGACCAAAGGGTTCTCCGCACTGACACCGTGCAGGGGCGAGTCCTTCCCTGCCTGCTCCCACACATGGGCCCTCGCCGTAGCACGGGCCTTGTTGATGGCAGCCAAAGCCTTCGCTGGTCTCACCCGTGAGAAGGTGGTGAAGAATCTGCTGATCGTCGCATCCGACGCCACCATCCCATAGACCTGAGACTGATTGCGGAGGCGGTCCACATCCGAGGCGAAGTCACCACCGGTGGCCAACGACAACGCCAGATCAGTCAGGATCTTCCCTGGATCATGGGAAGCGAAGGGTTTGCGCCACGGCTCCAGAGCCTGCGACAAACCAGCCGTGATCCCCGAGGCTTTGACCATCGAGGTCAACAGAGCACCACCGGCTTGGGACACGACACCCTCACCGGTGGCATCAACTCGGACAGAGGGGTAAAAACCGGTAAAGTAGTTCACCTGCAGGGTGCTCCTGATGTGTCAAGAAAATATGGTCTGGTAACTACATTTTCCCACGTCAGAGCACCTTTCAGGCTTTAATTACGGAGTCAGGTCACACCGGCCATGAAATCTCGAGGCTAGAAGACGTCATCACCCAAATGGGCCGCCTCTACGAATCCGTTGAAGCTGCCACAGAATCCAACAGGGAATCCACTCTTCCGAGCTGGCTTCAGACCGCCCTCCGCGATCAACTCAACCTTGCCCCGGAAGAAATCTTCAACCTGACCGAACAGCAAGGTCAAGAGTTGTTGATGGAACACTGGTCCAACCAGCGCAAGGAATAGGCACTCAAGCCTCGCGAGCCAGACCAATTGATCGACAAGGAATTCCGGCAGTAGGCGACCATGTCATGCCAAAACAAATGGTGTCGGTTTGGTTGCCCAGATTTCGTCGACCCGTTGCCAATGTTCGCAACCAAGTCTCGACGAACCTACTATTACCTTGCACCGAGCCCCGGCGTAAGATAATCACCAATGACAGCGACCTCCAGGTGAGCGGGCACCTCACACATGGCACACTCTGCCCAGAAGTTGAACCTGAATCCGGACAGGGTCACCGGCCCATCCAGTGGCACTCCCCTTTTATTCCCCTTTTTCAACCAAGAACGACGGCAGTCCACGACACGCCATAGCCTTTGGAACCCATGAAGTAGCGCGGAAACACGCGGATTTTGGCAGTCAACGACAACAGGCAAATCCAGATGATGAGTTTCTCTTGGTCGTGGGTTCAATTCCCGCCCGGGGCACCAATGTGATGTCTCGGGCCATAGTTGCCACTATGTCGCGGGACACGGTTCCGCCTTGATGTGGGAACGCAAAGGGTTACACCTCGGACTTCGGACCGGAGCGTATCTTTTTTCTTTCCGCTCCTTATACCGGTCCCAGGGACCACGTTCTGGATCCCCATGCCGTGCTCCACAAACTTTGATGCGCAGTTGCCCGCCTCCAAATGCCCGACCAGCATCTATAGCCGCCCCCACTCCGGTCAAAAGCAAGCACTAGCAAGAAACACTGAACTGACCTGGAAACCTTGAAAAACTGACTGCCAAGAATTGGCCCCCTGTCCCTGCACTCCCGGTGAGGCATGGCATCGAAGCGAGCAGAATGTGGCAGCAAGGCGGCAACCAGATTATCGTCGCCAATCCGCAGATTCGCCAACCACCCCGCCACGCCCAAAAACGAAACCGCTCCCACCGGCCGTAATAAGCAGCGCTCAGAGGCAGGCCGGTGGATCACGGCTTAGGCAACCAGCGCATCGGCGATCGCCAGGACGTCATCGAGAATCCCTAGGCCCAGGCTTGCATCCTCCACGCTGATGTTGCAAGGGGGCACTACGTGGATGCGGTTGAAGTTGGTGAAGGTAATCAGGCCCTTCTCCTTGGCCGCCGCCACGATCTGGCCCATTTCCGGTGATGAGCCACCGTACGGGGCCAAGGGCTCACGTGTTTGGCGGTCCTTGACAAGTTCAATGGCCCAGAACACACCAGTCCCACGGACCTCACCCACGGAGCGGTGACGCTCGGCGAAGCCGCGCAACGCTGGGCCGATGACGCTCTCACCCAAGGTGGCCGCGTGCCCCACTATGCCCTCATCCTCCATGGCATTGATGGTTGCGACGGCCGCCGCAGTTGCCAGCGGGTGGCCTGAGTATGTGAGGCCGCCCGGGTAGACGCGCGAGCCAAAAGTCGCCGCGATGGCCGGGCTGATGGCAACGCCGCCCAGCGGCACGTACCCGGAGTTCACACCCTTGGCAAAGGTCAACAGATCGGGCACAACGTCAAAGTGGTCAACGGCAAACCATTTTCCGGTACGCCCAAAACCTGCCATGACCTCATCGGCAATGAACACGATCCCATACTTGGTGCACAGTTCACGCACGCCCTGCAGGTATCCGGGCGGCGGGACCTGGATGCCGGCGGTTCCCGGGATGCTCTCCAGGATCAGCGCGGCAATCGTGGCGGGCCCCTCAAGGGCGATCAGCTGATCGAGGTGCTCCAACGCACGCTGACATTCCTCTTCCTCGGTGGTGGCGTGGAAGGCCGTGCGGTACAGGTACGGCGGGAAGAAATGCACGGTACCCGTGCTGGCGTTGTCGCTGGGCCACCTGCGGGGATCGCCTGTCATGTTGATGGCAAGCTGAGTTCCACCGTGGTAGGAACGGTAGGCGGAAAGCACTTTGTGCTTGCCCGTGTGCAAGCGCGCCATCCGCACGGCGTGTTCGTTGGCGTCGGCCCCGCCGTTGGTGAAGAAGATTCGATCCAGCTCACCCGGTGTGCGCTCGGCAATCAGGCGGGCAGCCTCGGAACGGGCAGCATTGGCGTAGCTGGGGGCGATGGTGCACAAGGTGGTGGCCTGCGCCGCAATGGCCGCCACCACGGCCGGATGTTGGTGGCCAATGTTGGTGTTGACCAGCTGGGAGGAAAAGTCGAGGTACTTCTTCCCCTCCCCAGCCCACAGGTAGGAGCCTTGGGCGGCGGTGACAACCATGGGATTGATCGAATCCTGTGCCGACCACGAATGAAACACATGCTTGCGGTCTAGCTCCCAGGTGCGGTGGGCATCTTCGGTGATGCCGGTCTGAGGCCCGGTGCCGCTTTCAACGATGGACGTCATTATTTTCTCCTTTAGTTCTCTGCGAAGTTCTCTGCGGTTGGCAGGTTAGACGTTCTGGGGGAAGCCGAGGTTGATGCCACGGTTGCTCGGGTCCGACCAGCGGGTGGTGACGGCTTTGCCTCGGGTGAAGAAGTTCACACCCTCTGTTCCGTGCGCATGGGTGTCGCCGAAGAGGGAGTTCTTCCAGCCGCCGAAGGAATAGTAGGCCATCGGAACGGGGACGGGGATGTTGATGCCCACCATGCCCACCTGCACCTCATTTTCGAAGCGGCGGGCGGCACCGCCGTCGCTGGTGAAAATAGCGGTGCCGTTGCCGTAGGGACTGCCGTTGACCAGCGCCAGTGCTTCGTCAAAGCTGTCCACGCGCAAAACCGACAGAACCGGGCCAAAGATTTCATCCGTGTAGATGCTCATGTCCGTGCTGACGTTGTCGAAGAGGGTGGGGCCTAGGAAGAATCCGCTGCCTTCGGCATCGGGCGCCACGTTCCGGCCATCCACCACAAGGGTTGCCCCAGCGGCCTCTCCGGCATCAACATAGCCGGAAACTTTTTCCAGGTGGGCCGCTGAAACAAGCGGTCCCATGTCAGAACCGCGCAGCCCGTCGCCTGTGCGCAGCTCACCGGCGCGCTGGGCAATCTTTCCGACCAGTTCATCAGCTATGCCACCCACGGCAACCAAGGCAGAGATCGCCATGCAACGTTCCCCCGCCGAGCCGAAGCCGGCGTTGATGGCGGCATCGGCGGCTAGGTCCAGATCCGCGTCGGGCAGGACGATCATGTGGTTCTTGGCCCCACCGAGCGCCTGGACCCGCTTGCCGTTGGCTGTTGCCGTCTTGTACACGTACTGGGCGATGGGAGTGGAACCAACAAAGGATACAGCCATAATGTCGGGGTGGGTCAACAACGAGTCAACGGCAACCTTGTCGCCCTGCACCACGTTGAACACGCCGTCAGGCAGGCCAGCTTCTTTCCACAATTCCGCCATCCAGATGGCTGCTGTGGGAACCTTTTCGCTGGGCTTGAGGATCACGGTATTGCCCGCGGCAATGGCCAGCGGGAAGAACCACATGGGCACCATGGCCGGGAAGTTGAAAGGGCTGATGATCGCGACCGGGCCCAGGGCCTGGCGGACGGAGTGGATGTCAACCTTGGTTGAGGCGTTCTCCGTGTAGGAGCCCTTGATCAGGTGCGCGATGCCACAGGCGAACTCAACCACTTCCTGGCCGCGGGAAACTTCCCCGAGTGCGTCATCGAGCACCTTGCCATGTTCGGCCGTGATGATCGCGGCCAGTTCACCCTTGCGTGCGTTGAGCAGTTCACGGAATGCGAAGAGGATCTGGGTGCGGCGGGCAAGGGACGCATCACGCCATGCCGGGAAGGCGGCCTTGGCCGCAGCGACGGCTACATCAACATCTTCGGCGCGGGCCAACACCACGTTTCCTGTGACCTTACCCGTGGCTGGGTTGGTGACCTCTGAGGTGCGCTCTCCTGCCTTGACCGGGCTGCCGTTGATCCAATGCTCGATGGTGTTCACGTTATCTCCTGTTGATGAATTCCAATGCGAGGAGTTCTCCCCGGCGTTGACTCCAGTCTGCCGCGGTTCAAACACAGACGATAGGAGCCATGTGTAAAGAATTTAGCGCGATCCATTACACTGTGTAAATGCTGCCAACATTGCGCTCTATCCTGAACCTGCCTGTGGTCCGCGCTGCCGATCCCGAAATCCTGGGCGGAGACGGCAGTTTGGGCGGGGACGGTGGCCTTGATACTCCCGTCCGGTGGGTCCACGTCAGTGAGTTGCTGGATTTGGCCGGGCTGCTCTCTGGTGGCGAGTTGGTCCTCACTACCGGCCTTGAGCTGGATAAGGACCCGGGCCGCACCGCTGCGTACATCCGCTCCCTTGAAACCGCGGGCGCAGCCGGGCTGATCATCGAGCGCACAGCACCGAAGGAAAGTACCACAGCGGCACTCAAGGATGCAGCCAAGGCGGCAGGAATGCCGATCGCCGTGGTGCACCGCCGTGTCAGGTTCGTTGAAATCACCGAGATCGTGCACAGGATGATCGTTGCCGAACAGCTGGAGAAAGTGGAACACGCAAGGGATGTCCATGAGGCGTTCACCGTCTTGAGCCTTGAAAGCGCCGGGACCGCGCAGGTGGTGGAACAGGCCGCGGCGATGATCGGGGCACCCGTGGTGCTTGAGGACCTCCAACACCACGCCCTGGCCTTTTCGGCGCAGGGCTTACCCGCCACAGAATTACTCCACGATTGGGAGCGGCGCTCCCGCACAACTCCTCCGGCCCGGCCCGCCGCCGATTCAACGGCAAGAGCTAACACCGTGGCTCGTAGCGGTCCGGATGGCTGGCTGCAGGTTCCGGTTGGCATTAAAGCTCAGCTGTGGGGACGCTTGGTGGTGCCGCTGCCACCGGACAGCGTCCACGAGGACGAGGCTGCGGTTATGGTCCTTGAGCGCGCGGCCCAGACGCTTGCTATCAACCGGCTGGCCGAGAGGGATCAGCGCGGGCTCTCCGAACAAGCCCAAGCAGGCCTGCTCAGCGCCCTGCGCCAACCACGCGGACTGACCGAGGCCGAGGCGCTGGCTCGCTCCGGGTCCCTGGGCCTGAAACGCTCACCCTTCTACCTTCCCCTGGTGTTTCGCAGCCTCCATCAGGACTCATCCCCGGGCGATCCCCTAGCCAACCAGCAGCAAGAAAGGGCGCTGCTTGAACTCCTGGGCACGGCCTTGAAATCCACGGCGGGCAATGCTCTCACGGCCAGCATCGAGTCGGGTTCAGTGGGCATGCTCCTTGGCCTTGCGGCCAAGGAACTCGAAGACCACACCCTTCAGCGCCTGGCGGCTGCACTCTCCACCCAGGTGGGCCACGGCGAAGGTGACTTAGCCGCCCGCTGGATCATCGGCGTCGGCCGCTACCGCCCAACGCTACTTGAGGCGGCCGCAGGCATTGACGAAGCTACGCACGTGGCAGACACAGCGGCAACGTTGCGCAAACAAGACAGGGCTTACTACCGGGCCACGGACATCAGGCTGGGCGGCCTGTTGGCCCTGATTCGCAACGATCCGCGCGTGCAGCAATTTGCCGAGTCCGAGCTGGAAACCGTTTTGGCGGCCGAGGCCCAAGGCGCACAGGGATACTTGGAGCTACTGGGCCGCTATCTCGATGCCGGAGGCAACAAGGCGGCCATGGCCCGCAGCGGATACCTGAGCCGGCCAACCCTGTATGCCCGCCTCGCCAAGTTGGAACAGCTTCTGGAGGTTGACCTAGACGACCCTGAATCGCGGACGTCACTGCACGTGGCACTGATGCTGCACAGGCTTCGCGGCCAGTAGCCTGCCGGTGCCTCAACGGCGCGTTACCTCAACGGTCCGGCACCTCAACGGCGCGTTATTCGCTGGCGAAGTACACCTTGCGCAACGTCTCGGTGACGGTCCAGGCTGTGCGTTGGCCGGCGCGGAGGCGGACAACGTCCCCTGCGGCGATGTCCAGCGCGTGTCCTGTACCGAGGAATTCGATGCGGGCCCTGCCGGCGAGCACAACGAAGACCTCCTCGGCCTCGGTGTCGGTTGCGGTCCCGGGCGTCATTTCCCAAATGCCCACGCTGACGCCATCCAAGCCTTCAAGCTCGTGAATCGCGGTACTGGGGTTTCCCGCCAGCACGTCCTCGGCGGGGATCCGCTGGTGCTCCAGCTCAAGTCCGGGCGCCGAAAACCATTCGGCAGTCTTGACACTCATTGGTGTGTTCCTTTGTTGAAAAGTGGATTGCGGGTGCCGCGGCTTATGCGGCACCCGCCGTGGTTTAAGAGTCGAAACCAAGCCCGACGGCGTCGAGCGTCTTCAGGATCACGTTGCGTTTGCCCTCGTTGTGGTCCGCGCGGTCCATGGACCAGCGGGTCAGATTGATGCCTATGGACGCGAGCGGCTCAGGCGGGAACGGCAACGGCCGTTTGCTGACCATCTCAAGACGGGTCCGCTCGGTGTCCTTGCCTGAGAGCAGGTCCAGCATGACATCGGCGGCAAACCTGGTTGCCCCCACCCCCAGCCCGGTGAATCCTGCCGCGTAGGCCACCCGCCCCTTGCGGGCCGTGCCGAAGAACGCGCAGAACTGGGTGCTTGAATCGATGCCACCACCCCACTTGTGGGAGAACTTCAGGCCTTCAAGCTGCGGGAAGGTGGTAAAAAAGTGGCTGGCCAGCTTCGCGAAGGACTCCTCCCGCAACTCATATTCTTCCATGACCTTCCGGCCCGGATAATAAACGGCGTCATACCCTCCGAAGAGGATGCGGTTGTCCTTGCTCAGACGGTAGTAGTGGAATTGGTTGGCCATGTCGCCGATGCCGTGGCGGTTCTCCCAGCCAATCGAAGCGAGTTGCTCGGCCGAGAGCGGCTCGGTCATGAGTGCATAGTCGTAGACAGGGACAGTCATGAGGCTGTTGCGTTTGAGCAGTGAGGGGAACACGTTGGTGCCGAGGGCCACCTGCTTGCCCGTAACACTGCTAGTGACACCACCCGAGATTGACTCAACGCGCACGCCATGAGCCTGATCCTCCAAGCTGGTAACAGGTGTCTGCTCAAAGATGCGGACACCTAGCTCGCTCACAACACGTGCCAACTCGGCAACCAGCTTCGCGGGATGGACCATGGCTGTATCGTCCTTGAACCACCGCCCGGCAAGGTACGTCGGTGAGTTCACCAGCGAACGTACGCCGTCCTGGTCGAAGAACTCGCCACCTTCTTCATCGCCCTCCAGCCAGGGAACCTGATGCGGTTCCACTGCTACGTTCAGCTGCCCGGTCCGCTCGAATTCGCAGTCCATCGAGTAACGTTCGACTGTTTCGGCGATACCGTCAAGATTTTCCATGCCAAGGCGTTCCAGCTGCTCCAGTTCCTTGGGCCAGCGATTCTTACCGTTTTCATAGCCGTGCGTGAGGCTTGCCTCGCAGAAGCCGCCGTTGCGCCCGGAAGCAGCCCAGCCAAGACGCTGCGCCTCAACCACGACGACGTCCAGGCTAGGGTTGCGCTCCTTGGCCCGCAATGCGGTCCACAGCCCGGTGTAGCCACCACCGACTATCACCAGATCGGCCTGCAACTTCCCCTCAAGGCGAGGGTAGCGAATCACGTCCGGCCCTAGATCATCGATCCAAAACGGACGGGGAACAGTTCCTGACAATGATGCTTCCACAACGGCTGAGCTGGGGAATTTCCGTTCAAATACGGTGGTATGCACTTAAATCTCTCCTACTTGGGCGGCCGTCCCGGCACCGGAAACCTTGGTGGCGGGACAGCCTTGAGTAACGAATTTAGACTGGCTGGTCCTGCCAGAGAAGTTGGGGACGGGAGTTGATGAGTGTCCGGGTGTACTCGCTGGCAGGGGCGCCCAGGATCTGCGCGGTTGAACCTTGTTCAACGATCACCCCGTCCCGCAACACCAACAGTTCCGAGCAAAGCCGTGAGACCACGGCAAGGTCATGGGTGACGAAGAGGATTGTCAGACCCAATTGATCCCTGAGTTCTTCCACAAGTTCCAGCACCTGAGCCTGAACCGAAACGTCCAGGGCGCTGGTGGCTTCATCCAGGACCAGCAGCTTGGGCCTGGCGGCCAAAGCCTTGGCGATGGCAACACGCTGGCGCTGACCACCTGAGAGCGCACGGGGCTTGGATTCGAACCGTTCCGGACCAATGCCCACCCGGTCAAGGAGTTCCCTGGCGCTTTGTAAGGCCGCGCTGCGAGTCTGCCCTTGATGGAGCCGGAAAACATCGGCCACGGCCTTGCCCACGGGAATCCGGGGATCAAGGGAGAGGTACGGATCCTGGAAAACGATCTGTACGTCCTTGGCCAAAAGCTTGCGCTCACCGGCCTTCAGAGCACGGTGAGCCCGGGGCCGGCCACTAACTTCCAGCTCCCCGGCCTCGGGCGTTTCAAGGGCAACGATCATACGAGCCAGGGTGGATTTCCCCGAACCCGACTCACCCACAACACCCAGCGAACCGCCCTTGGCCAGCTTGAAGCTTGCATTGTTCAGCGCGTTGAGGATCTCCCCTCCGGGCAGCGTGTAGCGCCGGCACAGTCCCTCAACCCGCAATAGCGGGCTCTGATCGTTTTGGACAGGAACTGCAGGAACCTTGTCAATGTCGATGCTTGGCGTTGCCGCGATGAGCTGGCGCGTGTAGTCCGCCTGCGGGCTGGTGAAGACCTGGCGCGACCCGCCGTGCTCAACAACCTCGCCCTTGCGCAATACGTAGACCCTGTCACACAGCGAGCCCGCGAGGTTCAGGTCATGAGTAATAAAGAGCATGCCCATGCCGCGGGCCTGCTGCTGTTCGCGCAGCAGCGTGACAATCCCAGCCTGGGTGGTGACATCAAGGGCTGTTGTTGGCTCATCGCACAGCAACAACTCGGGCGAGTCAAGCAGCGCCGCCGCAATCATGACCCTTTGGAGCATGCCGCCGGAGAGCTGATGCGGGTACTGGCGCATCATTTCCTTGGCGCGGCGCAGGCCCACCTGCTCCAGCTGGGCCGCGGCCTCTTGCCGGCTAAGTCCGCGCCAGCGCACCAGCGTCTCTGTGACAAAATCGCCTACGGTCCGCACCGGGTTGATGCCGGCGCGCGGGTCCTGGAAGATCATCGAGGCGCGGTTGCGGCGCAGCTCCAGCAGCTTGGTTCCGGAGGCTGTGGTGGTGTCAAGTCCGCGAACCTTCACCGAACCGCTCAGGCGTGAGGTCTCGGGGAAGAGGCCCAACGCCGCCCGTGTGGTCAGTGACTTTCCTGAACCAGACTCACCCACCAAGGCCACGGCCTCGCCTTCGTCCACGTGCAGGCTCACATCACTGAGCAGGTTCCCGCGGCCAGGAAAGGCCATGGAGAACTGTTCAATTTCAAGGAGTTTACTCATGAGAGGTTTCCGCCAATCCGATCGGAAAGTTCCTCACCGATCACGTTGATTGAGACAACAATAAGGACCACCACCAGTGCCGGCAGCAGAGCGGGCATGAGACTTCCGCTAAGCAAAGCCCCGCGGGCCTCCTCGATCATGGCTCCCCAGTCAGAAGTTGGTGGTTGAATGCCAAGGCCAATGAAGGACAGTGCGGCAAGATCGGCCAGGACGTAACCAAAATTCAGGGTGGACTGGGCGCCCACAGTGGGGACCAGGTTTGGCAGCACGCGGCCAAGCACCACCCAGGAGGTCCTGAAACCAAGCACGCGGTAGGCCTGAACGTAGGGCCGGGAGCGCTCGGATATGACAAGCTGCTGGGTCAAACGGGCAACGTAGGGAATGTAGCTGATGGTCATGGCGATGATTGGCGCCACGAGTCCCTTTCCGAACAGTGCAATCGCCAGCATGGAGAGTAGGAGTGCGGGGAAGGCAAAGACGAGGTCGAAGATGCGGCTCAGCAGTGCGCTGATCCAGCCATCGCTCCACCCCGCAGCCAGGCCCAGCAGCAGACCAAAGATAGTAGATGCCACAACCACAATCAACGGACCAACCAGTGAGGTACGCCCGCCAAACATGAGCCGGCTCAGTAGGTCACGGCCCATGGCGTCAGTGCCAAGCCAGTGGGCCAGGCTGGGGCCGCTCAGAACACTCTCAAGGTCCACATAGTTCGGATCGTGCGGTGCAATGAAGGGGGCAAGGACTGAGAGGAGGACAACGGTGAGCGCCACCACCACTGCTGCCCAGCCAACCGTTGAGAACATGCTTCCATAGCGGCGTTTTGATAGGCCGGGAAGAAGCGTTGCTGTGAGAGTCATCGGGACTCCGTTCCTGCTGCGATTCGAGGGTCAAGGAGGGGCTGGATCAGATCAACGATGGTGTTGGCCACAACGAAGGCGGTGACGACGATCATGACGATTGCCTGCACCACGGAGAAGTCGAGGCGGTCGATTGACTGCACCAGCAGCCCGCCAATTCCGGCTAGGCCGAAGGTTTGCTCCACGATGGCGCTTGAGACCAGAAGTCCGGCAATCAGAACGCCGCTCACGGTCAAGATGGGGGCCATGGCGTTGCGGAGTACGTGCCTGAAAACTACTGCGCTGGGTTTCAGACCGCGGCTGGTGGCCACCTCAACGTGTTCACGGGTCAGCTGCTCATTCATGGAGGACCGAGTAACCCTGGCCATGAAGGCAATGTAGGTGACGCCAAGGGCCAATGACGGCAGGGTTAGATGCCAGAGCCTGTCCAATCCGCCGCTTCCACTGCCAAAGGAGGGGAACCAGCCGAGCTGGACGGAGAACAGTGCCGTCAGGGCAATCGCTGCAACGAAGGGCGGAATGGCGCCAGCGGCCGTGACTGAGATCAGGATGAAACGGTCCCAGCCACCCTTGTTCAAGCTGGCCAAGATTCCGGCCGCTAATCCAAGGACGGTGATGAAGACTGCGGCCAGTGCTACGAGTTCAAGTGTCACGGGAAGCCGGGCCAGCAGCACCTCGCTGACATCCTGGCGGTAGGCAAGGGAGCGGCCCCAATCTCTATGGAGAATTCCGCCCACCCAGGAAAGGTATTGCTCTACGGGCGGCTTGTCCAGACCATATTGCTTGGTGATAGCAGCCAGTGCCGCGGGGTTGGGGCTGCGGCCACGCAAGAGGAACCGTGCGGGGTCCCCCGGGAGGATGAATCGCGAGAAGAAGACGATCAGCGAGGCGAAGAACAAGGTGATGAGCAGGGTTGCCACCTTGCGAATCACAAAGATCACCGGCGATGCCTTCAGCTTCTTCTTTGTGCCACGCGTTGACGGGGCCGGAGCCGCCACTATGTCAGTTACAGCCATGGTTACCGGCCTCCGATCGTTGCTGCCCACGGGAAGTACATGTAGTTGATTGACGGGGCCACACCGGTAATGCGCTTGCCCATCCACACGGAGGTGACTGTTTCATAGAGCGGGGACCACACCACCTCATCGCTGGCGATCTTGGCGGCCTGCGCCGTCAGTTGGGCTTTGGCATCGGGATCCTTGGTTCCGATTGCCTCGTTGACCAGGTCATCGAACTCGGTGTTTGACCAGCCCCCATAATTGCTGAAGTCCCCTGTGCGTAGCACCGTGTACATTTCAAGCGGTTCGGCACTTGAGAGGTACCAGGACGTCTCAAAGATATCGATCCCCTTGCGGGCTTCCGGGTCCGAGAACAACGTGGTGTATTTGTCATTGGACATGGTCAGAATTTCGGGCTCCAGGCCAATTTCCTTGGCGGCCGAGGCGACGGCCCGGGAGGCGATGTCAAAGGCGGCCGTGATGGACGCCGTCGCGTAGACGAACTTCTTCCCTGTTGCGCCGGCTTCCTTAACGAGGCGTTTGGCTTCTTCGAGATCGTAGTCAAGGGTTTGTAGCTCGCCGAAGGCTGCATCGACGGTAGCGGGTTTGGCCCCGATCCAGACGTTTTTGGTTGTCAGCCCATTAGTCACGCTCCCGTAGCCCTGCTCTGCGGCCCGCAGCAACGCCTCTCGGTTGATCGCCATCATGAGGGCCTTGCGGACGCGGACGTCTGCGAAGACCCCCTCAAGATTGGAGGTGACAAGGCTTTGCACCGAAGTGTCGGTACCGAAGTACATGTTCCCGGCGTCAGTATTTGCCTTCAAAATGTCAATGGCATTTGAGGGAACCTGCCAGCTCCCGTCGATCTCACCGGTCTGTAGTGCATTGGTGCGTGCGGTGGCATCGGGAAGGATTTGGAAGGACATCTCCTTCGCCTTGGCCTTGGCCTCCGGATCCCAATAGTTATCAAAGCGCTTCAGGCTGATGCTTTCACCCGGTGCCCAGTTATCAAACATGAAGGGGCCCGTGCAGTTCACACCGGTTGAAGAATTACCGTAATCGGTACCTGCCTCGGCGAGGGTCTTGGCCGATTCGATGACGCCCGGCGCACCCACAAGAGCTGAGTTCAGGCCGTAGTCCGGGGTTGTTGTGGTGATGGTGACCTCATAGTCGCCGGTCTTTTCAATGGAAGCTACACGATCAAAAGAGGAAGCCCAGAACGAGCCAACTTCTTCGCTCTGGTGGCGTTGGAGCGAGGCCACAACGTCGTCGGCGCTCATGAGTGAGCCATCATGGAAGTGCACGCCCTGACGGATGGTGTACACCCAGGTCAGGTCATCAAGTTGTTCAAACTTCGTGGCCAGCCCAGGAGATGTCGTGAGGTCCGCGTTCCAGCGAAAGAGGGATTCACACATGTTAGAGAGCACCAGGTTATCCGAATAATCGAAGGCATAGGCGTAGTCCAGTGAGAACGGCTCTGCGTAGAGCGCCCAGCTGAAACTATCGATTTCCTTGCTGGGCTTGGGTGTTGTGGCGCTGAGCTCGAACTTAGGGGCGCCGTCGTCGTTGCCAATCGCGGCGGGTCCGCAGCCGGTGAGCATGAGGGCAACAGCCGAACACCCGGCCATTCCAGGGCCAATCCGTCTCAGCCAGGTGCTAAATCGGGTCATGGGTTTCCTCCACAAATAGTGACTTGTGCTGGGGAATTCACTGGCTCACGCCCCGGGCAAAGACAAGCTCGCCGGCAATCCAGGTTTGGTCCACTTGGACCGTGTGCAAATCCTGCGGGGGGATGTCAAAGAGGTTTTTATCAAGAATTGCCAGGTCGGCGAGGGCGCCGGGACGGATGGTGCCGGTGGCCGCATCGAGGTGATTGACCCATGCAGTGCCCTGAGTGTAGGCATCGAGGATCGCTTTAAGCGTGAGCTTGTGCTGCTTAGGTCCCAACGCGGGCAGCGAGCCACCCGGCTCCACCCGGTTCACCGCCACGTGAATGGCCAAAATCGGGTTGGGAGAAGAGACTGCCCAGTCACTGCCGGCGGCCAGATGGGCACCTGCGGCAGCAAGTTCACCGAAGGGATAGTGGCGCTGGACGGCGCCGTCCTCCATGAACGGTAAGGTCAGTTCGTCAAGCTGTTCTTCGTGGCACGCCCAGAGTGCTTGGATGTTGGCTGTTGCGCCGATGGCTGCGAAACGCGGCGCGTCCTCACTGCGCACCACCTGAAGGTGCGCCAGGTGGTGCCGGTTGCCGCTGGGACCATTGACGGTAAGGGCATGTTCGATGGCGTCAAGGGCGTCAGTGACTGCACGGTCCCCCAAAGCGTGAAAATGGACCTGCATGCCGTTGGCGTCCAGATCTGTGACGAACTGGCGCATCTGGCCGGGTTCAAAGAATTCAATCCCGTGGTTGTCAGTAGCGTGTCCGTGATTGTCACGGTAGGGGGCGTGCATGGCTGCGGTGAAGTTTTCGGCTACGCCGTCAACCATGACCTTTACCGTTCCCGCCGAAAGCCGCAGCGGGTCGCAGGAGGCCGCGATTTGATCGCGCCGTGCCAGGATTGCCTCGATCTGCTCAGGGCCAGCGGCCCGGTCCCACCACTGGGCTGCGCGGACGCGAACCTTCAGTTCCTTATCCTCAAGCGCCTGGCGGTAGACCGCCAGGGTGTCACCGAAACCTTCCTCGGAGGCACCCACCCAGGCGTCTTGCCAGGCGGTAATTCCGTAGGAAACCATGAGCTCTTGGGCCCACAGCAACCCCTCACGGGCCTGGCCGGGGGCAATGCCCGGGTGCACATGGTCAAAGAGCCCCATGGCGCCTTCATGAACGGTTCCGGCAGGATAGCCATCAGCCTCACGCTCAAGACGGCCGCTGGCGGGGTCATGGGTTGAGGCGTCAATACCGGCCACTTCAAAGGCCTTGGTGTTGGCCCAGGCTCCGTGATGGTCGCGGTTCTGAATCAAGACGGGGCGGTCCGAGACCACTGCGTCAAGCATCTGGCGTGTAGGCGTTCCGCCCGGAAACAGATCCATGGCCCAGCCTGCGCCAATGATCCAGGGCTCATCCGGGTGGCTCTGTGCATAGTCACGAACAGCGGCGACTGCTTCATCTGCGGTGGTTGCCTCATTGAGATCGCACTGCAGGTGTTCAACGCCCGTCATGATGGGATGCACGTGCGCATCTTGAAAGCCCGGAATAAGGAGACGTCCACGCAGGGCAACATGGTGTGTATCCCTGGTTACAAAGGCTGAAAGCTCATCAAGGCTCCCAATGGCCAGCACGCGGCCTTCCCCGATGGC
The DNA here is from genome assembly GCF_032458965.1 of Arthrobacter sp. lap29. Lineage (NCBI taxonomy): Bacteria > Bacillati > Actinomycetota > Actinomycetes > Micrococcales > Micrococcaceae > Arthrobacter > Arthrobacter sp. lap29. The sequence goes on along the minus strand of NZ_JAUCEK010000002.1, from coordinate 69,178 downwards.
CACGGCTGCAGGGCGGGGGCCCTGCTCCAAACCTGTGTAGACCAAGCCATTGCCAAAAATCGTTGACGCGACTGTCATCGTGTACCCCTCGATAGAACGTTGTGTTGCACGTCACGTTATGCGGCAAAATTGAGAATGTCAATGACGTTGACAATGGCATTGACATTAGCGTTGACTGTGGTCAGCGATTCTCATGTAGCGTGGAATCAAAGAAGCAAATCAATCAATTTTTGGAAGAGGCGGTGCTACATGGCTATCCCCAGCCCCGTTCTAGCGAATGAACTCCACCCCGAACGGCGTGTGCGGCTCGATGCAGACACCATCATCGACGCCGTACTGGAACTTGCCCGCGACGAACCACAGTCGCGTTTCACTTTCAAGAGCCTCGGCGAGGCTCTTGGTGCCAACCCAACCGCCATGTACCGCCACTTCCGCAATCGTGACGCAATCCTGCAGGCAGCGCTGGACAGGTTGTTCACCATGGCGCTTGAGGAAGCCACGACGGCTCAGGCTCCTAAAGAATGGCGCCCTCGGCTTGAGTGCTACCTCAATGCCGTAGTCGATGTCTTCATCAAATACCCGTCCATTGGCTGCGACTCCTTCGCTACGGACACCTTTGGCCAGGGCGAGCTGCACGCCATCGAATTTGTCCTTTTGTGCCTCAAGGATGCCGGCCTGTCCGGTGAGCGCATAGTGCATTATTACGGCGCGCTGGAAAGCTTCACGCTGGGCCATGGCTCAGGACTGGCCCAGGAAGTACTGGCGAAACCAAACTCCGATGGCCACGAACCCTGGCTGGAGGCAATTGCCGTGGCCTCAGTCACCGGTTTCCCGCTGATCCAGGAACATCGCCAGCGCCTTCTTGACCTCGACGGCATCAGCGTTTTCCAGGCAGGCCTGGGCGCCATTCTCGATTCGGTGGAGCGCGACGGTACCCGCTAGACCACGGGGCGCGGCAGGACGCCGCGCCACGGCCTTACCCCACCCATCCCAAGGGAGCATGATGTACCAGTTCATCAACGGCAGCATCCGGCAGGGCTCATCGGCCCAGACGCACGACGTCGTCAATCCGGCCACGGGCGCCATCGTCGCTACCGTGGACCTCGCCAACGAGGACGACGTCGACAGTGCCGTGGCCGCCGCCCGCGCCGCGTTCCCCGCGTGGGCGCGCACGCCACCTGGCGAGCGCTCGGCCATCCTGCACCGCTTTGCTGCAATCCTGAGCGAACGCGCGGAGGAATTCGCCCAGATCGAGAGCAGCCAAACAGGCAAGCCGCTGCGGCTGACACGGAATTTTGACGTGCCGGGCACCATCGACAATGTGGAGTTCTTCGCCGGCGCCGCCCGCCACCTTGAAGGCAAGGCCACGGGCGAATATTCGCCCGAGCACACCTCAAGCATTCGCCGTGAGGCCATCGGTGTTATCGGCTCCATCACGCCGTGGAACTACCCACTGCAGATGGCCGGATGGAAAATCCTGCCAGCCATTGCTGCGGGCAACACGATTGTGCTCAAGCCGGCCGAGATCACTCCCCTGACCTCGGTGATGTTCGCCCAGGCGCTCCATGATGCGGGGCTGCCGCCCGGCGTCGTCAATGTCTTGGTGGGCACTGGCACTGAGGTGGGTGCGGCACTTATGGCACACGGGGACGTGGACATGGTCTCCTTTACCGGATCCACGGCGGTGGGCCGCACTGTCATGGAGGCCGCGGCAGCCAACACCAAGCGGGTCCACCTTGAGCTAGGCGGCAAGGCGCCGTTCGTGGTGTTTGAGGATGCCGATGTTGACGCGGCAGTCCATGGCGCCGTTGCAGGAAGCCTGATCAATTCAGGTCAGGATTGCACCGCCGCAACCCGCGCGATTGTGCACCGCTCCGTCTACCAGGAGTTCACCGACAAGCTGGCTCAGCGCTTCAGGGACATCCGTCTGGGCATGCAGGAGGACGACGGCGCGGACATCGGATCGCTGGTTTCCTTCAAGCACCGCGACCACGTGGCCGGGATGGTCGAGCGGGCCCGATGCTATGCGAAGGTCATTGCCGGCGGGGACATCCCCACCGACGGAGCTCTCGCTCAGGGCGCTTTCTACCCGGCGACTCTCGTTATCGATGCGGCACCCGAGAGCGAGATCGTCAAGGACGAAGTTTTTGGGCCCGTACTGGTTGTCCTGCCGTTCGACGACGACGACGAGGCCATCCGCCTTGCCAATGACACCGTCTACGGGCTGGCCGCATCGGCCTGGACAAGCAATCTGCAGAAGGCACTGCGCGCCACCCGCGAAATTCATGCCGGTTGTGTGTGGGTCAATGACCACATCCCCATCATCTCCGAGATGCCCCATGGCGGCTTCAAACAATCGGGCTTCGGCAAGGACATGAGCGCGTACTCCCTCGAGGAATACACACAGGTCAAGCACGTCATGTTCGAACTGACCGGCGCCGCCGAGAAGGACTGGCACCGCACCATCTTCGCGCTGCGCTAAGGCAGGTGTCCTCACGGGGGTGTCTTCTCATGGGAGGTGCCTTCTCATGGGGTGCCTTCTCATGGGGCGCTCCAGATGAAAACTGCCTGCAGGACTGCTGCTGCGCGGTAGCTGAGTGCAAGTTTGTCCTAACTTTGTCCTAACGGGCGGCCAGTCCGCGCCGTGGGAGCGGCCAATCGCGTGATCAACAGGCTCAGTCAGCAGATTTCTGAGATTCTGCAGTTTCCCCTGTGGGGCAGGCCACGTAGGCGCCGGTCAGCAAAGCCGTCAGTGCCGTTTCCAGATCCCGTTCAGGCTTTGGCGGCGGTGGCGCGTCCCTCGCGGACTTGCCCGCCTTCTGGGGCCTGAACGGCGTACTCATAGCCCACTGGGCATCAGAAAAACGATGTAACGCGATTTCACCCAAAAATTATCTCAACCCCCTGATCACACCATGAGGAGATACGTCTCAACTCCCAACCATAAGCAGCACGGTTACTTGATGGGAATGTTCCTTGCCCATCCCGAATCCAGTATAAGAAACTCCATGGCCTTCAGCCGGTCGTTGAGTTCGGCCGCGCCCAGTCGAGGTCTTCGGCCCTGTGAATGCTCACGTCTGTGCCCTTGGGAAGGCATTCCCGGATCAGTGGAGTACTTACCCAAGGGCATCGAGCTCAACAATCACCCGCGCTATCTGGACTCCATCACCGGCGAGCTCACCGCCCGCCCCCGGGCAGTCTTGGGATTCCTCACACCAAGGGAAGTATTCACCAAGCTACTCAACGAGGATGTTGCTAAGACGGCTTGACACCGCCAACCGTGGAGTTTGCCTTATTTGCAATACTCTAAATAGAGGCTGTTTTGGTTTTCGATGAGCAGTTGGGGGAATGAACATGAAAAATGTCTTCATGCGTGGGCCATCAGCGCGGAGCTCAAGCAGCGGCAGTGGGGAGCGCGTCATGATCCTCTCCGCCGGAGTGGGATCGGGGCACAACAGCGCTGCAGCGGCGGTCCAACAGGCGTGCGCCACACGCGCGGACATCGTCGAGGTGTTGGTGCTGGATGTGCTGCAGGTCAGTAGCGCACTCTACCGCGACGTGCTCGGGAAAGGTTACTTCGTCTTGGTCAGGGAGTTGCCGTGGCTGGTCGAGTGGGGCTATGACGCCAGTGATCCGCCGTTCGGACGCCGCGGTCCAATCGACCCCTGGACACGGGTGAATGCGGTTCCGGTCATCCGTGCGATCAAACGATTCCGACCCACCGCTATCGTGTGCACGCACTTCTTGCCAGCCCAGCTGATGGCATCACTTCTTCTTCGCGGCGTGATCGAGGCTAGAACTGCTGTGGTCACCACCGACTACGACTTCCAGGGCCTGTGGCTTACGAGCGCATTCCACATGCTCTTCGTGGCCAGGGAGGAGGGGCACGTGGAGCTGACGGCGCTCGGTCTGCCTCCTGACCGCGTCGCGGCCACGGGGATCCCGATCGCGGCTATGCCGGATGTTGCCCCCGTGCGCGATGTCAGTGAGCCCCCGATGCTGTTGATCTCGGCAGGTGCGAAAGGAGGTGACTATGCCGTCGCGGTGGTGCGGCAGATGCTGCATATGCGCTCCCCCTTCACGGCCACAATTGTGTGTGGTTACAACGACGCGCTGAGGCAGCGCATCGAGGCGCTCGTAGCCTCCGCCGGTGACCGCTACCGTGTCCTCGGCTTCACAACGGAAATGCCGGCGCTGCTGCGCCGCGCAGACCTTTTCGTGGGAAAACCGGGCGGGTTGACGGCATCGGAGTGCATGGCTGCAGGGCTGCCCATGGTGCTGGTCAACCCCATCCCGGGGCAGGAGGTCCGCAACGGTGATTATCTGATGGAACAGGGGGCGGCTGTCCGCTGCAACAATACTGCCACCATCGGCTGGAAGATCGACGAGTTGCTGCGCGAGCCGGGCCGTCTACAACGAATGCAAGCGGCAGCGCAGGGAATCGGCCGCCCTGACGCGGCGGCTGACGTACTGAACGGCTTGCTCGACGGGCCGTTCCGTCCCCTGGTGGTCACCCGCGCGGCGCAAAAAACGATCCTTACATCTAGCGGGGATCACTTCGTCGCGACTGACCTCACGGGTCCATCCTCGCTGGTCCGGCTGGTCGAGCAGGCCACAGGCAGTACGGTGGCGCTGCTGCGATCGGAGGAACTGGGCGATCTGCAGAAGCGGTACGCGGCTCCGGACGGGGGGCTGTTACTGCGGCGTGACGTCGCACCGCTCTCACTTCGGTGGGAAGCGCGGCGGTTGCTCCGCGCCATGCTCAAAGGCGACGACGTGCTCCCCGTCCGCGTTGAGGCACTGTCGGCACACCCTCGCACCTTCCCCGGGTGACCGGGCGCGACCCGTACCGACCTCAGGTCGGCTGACCGTCCACGACGCCGATTTTCTCGATCAAGGCCCCAGGGAACCGTAATCGGCGCGCGTGCTCCCAGCTGTTGGGGCTGTGCTGGGCAGCAAGCAAACCCCAGTCGCCGGCGCGGGGAGCCCAGCGCTGTGTCGCCGGATCGCGCTGCAGAGTGGGTCCCGCATCCAATGTGACCCGGACGGTCGACTCCGCCCCTGGCTGCAGCGTGACCTTCTGGAAGCCCAGCAGCTGCGCTACCGGCCTGGGGAGGGAGGTGTCCGCGGCGTAGACCTGCACGACGGTCGATCCCTCGCGATCACCGGTATTCGTCACGAGAACGTCAGCGCTGCCTCCCGTGTCGTCGAACTTGTGGTCGAGGAGCCGGTGCTCGATTGTCGTGTAGCCCAGGCCGAACCCGAACGGGAATGCTGGCGCGTGCCCATCACCGTCGAGCATGCGTTGACCCCACTTGTCGTCGTAGATGACGGACTTCGCAGCGCTGTCGAACGGCGGGAGATGTGCGGCGTCCGTCGGCAGCACAAACGGCAGCCGTCCACCGGGCTCCGCGGCGCCGGTGAGCACGCTCGCTAGCGCATGGCCGCCCTCCATCCCTCCGTACCAGGCGAGGAGGAGCGCCGGCACGCGGTCTCGCCATTTCTCCGTCAAGATCGCGCTGCCTCCGATCAGCACGACGACGGTCCGTGAATTTACTGCTGCGACTGCGCGAATAAGGCGCACATCGGAGGGGCGCAGATCGAGCGAGTCGCGGTCACCACCACGGACGAACCGTGACGCAAAGTGTGCCAGGGCAATGAGCGGCCCTTGGAGTCGACCCGAGCCAAATGCCCGGCCGAGCACGCCCACGTCCACACCAGCGGTGACGACCGACTCGCCCTCATCGTGCTGGTCCAGGCCGACGACGACGATGACCGTTTCCGCTGCGGCCGCCGCAGCGACTGCGGCACGTAAGTTTTTACCGGAGGTGCTCGTGATCCGTACTTGGGGAAGCGCGTCCCTTAGCCCCTGCAGCGGCGAGACCGTGGAGGGGGGCCGAACGCGTGAGGAACCGTGATCACCTAGGTTCGCCTGCCCCGCGAGGCGCCCGATCACCGCGAGGTGCCCGGTCGTGGGAGCCAATGGTAGCAACGGCGCAGTGCCGGTGATCTCGTTCTTCAGCAATACGATCGACTCTGCGGCTACCTGGTAGGCCAGCTTCCGATGCGCCGGCGAGGCAATGAGGGCCGGGCTCGGCACCGCCTCCTCGCGCGTCGCGGCATGCAGCACGCTGGTGCGCAGGATCCGGCGCGCTGAGCGCAGCACGGTCGCACGGGCCACCTCACCCCGGTGGAGCGCGGCCGGCAGATCGCGGGCTCGCACCAACCGCAGCGGCATCTCCACGTCCATCCCCGCCTGAAGGCTCAGGACCGCATCATGGGTACCGAACACCCAGTCGCTCGTCACGAACCCCGAGAAGCCCCACTCGTCCCGCAACACATCGGTGAGCAGTGGACGATTGACGTCCATATACTCGCCCCGCACCCTGTTGTAGGCACTCATCACGGAATCGACGCCCGCATCCACAACGGCCTTGAAGTGCGGCAGGTACACCTCGTGGAGGGCGTGCTCGCCGACCGAGACATCGACCTCGAAGCGCTCGTTCTCCACCGAGTTAAGCGCGAAGTGCTTCACACACGCCATCACGTTCACACGTACGCCTCGGGTCAGGGCCGACCCCATCCGGCCGGTAAGCACCGGATCCTCCCCGTAACACTCCTGCGCCCGGCCCCACGCGGGGTGGCGAAGCAGGTTGACACACACGGAGGCGGAGTAGTTGGCGCCCCGTGCCCTGGTCTCCAACCCGATAGCGTGACCTACCCGCTCCTCCAGAGACGGGTCCCACGTCGCGGCGCGCGCCATCGTCACAGGGAAGGCAGTGGAGGTGCCAATCACAACGCCGCGGGGGCCGTCGCTAAACCGGATTCCCGGGATGCCGAGCCGCGGGACCGCCCCGGCCACGAAAGGCCGCCGATCCAGCAGCACCGGGATGAGCGGCAGCAGCTGCTTGGGAGAGTCGCCGTCAAGCAGTCCAAGGAGCTCCCGATCAGTCATCCTGTCGATCAGCTGATCCGCAGCCTCATCCGCATCGAGCTCACCAGCCCGGACTGCGCTGACCGCCTTGCCATATGGGCTTACCTCAGACGTCAACACTTTCCTCGACCCGGATCGTGTACCCGCACTCCACCGCCTCACTGCTCCAGCACTCGCGCAACCCGACCCGCTCCAACCATCTCCATGCCCTAAATTATGCACCCTCTTGGCCTCAATCCGGTGCCCAGCAACCGGGGTGAGGCCACACCACGCGATCATTCTGATCCTATGGCCCGGAATCCGCCAACGCTTTCGCCGCTTGATTCCGCTGGCCGTGTCGATAGCCCGATAGCAGTGAATACGACACGGCGGTGTCAAGCCGTCTTAGCAACAAGCCCCGGATCAGCGGAACTCAACTCATCCAACGAGCCTGAAACAGCAAAATCCTTGGTAAACACAAGAGCCTAGTGGCTTGCCGAACGATTACATCCCTCTCAGAATCCTCAACGCCTCACCCCGTTCCTAGGACCGGGTTTTTTCTTTTTTTACTTGGTAGTCCTTGGCATCATCCAGGGGGAATTCGGCAATGATTTCCCCGGTTTCATGGTGAATGACGACACAGGCGCCGGTGATCACCAGGCCTACCCTGCCATGTTAATAGGTACGGCCAATGCCGAGGTGGAGGAGAAGTTAACTGCTAAGGTCCACTTCGAGGCCCACGGATTGCTGGAGCGCACGGTCATAGAGAATTCGTCCGATGGCGAGGTCTAGCATTCCGATTCCCACGGAGTTGAACAAGGTGATGTCATCTGAATCTGTACGCCCTGGCGTTTTCCCTGTGATGACGTCCCCAAGTTCGCCTTGGACCTGCTCCGCTGTCATGACCTTTTCGTTGATCGGAATCAGCAGGTCTCCGGACTTTGTGAGCGCTGTTGACAAGCTATCCACAAATACCCGGGAACGGATCATTCCTTCAGAATCTATTTCACGCTCGTCAGGCCGGGGCCTTGCACCTACAGCGTTGACATGCAGACCAGACTGAAACCATTTGCCAAAAACGAGCGGTTCAGAAGCCGGTGTGAGTGTGCACAGAATGTCCGCGGACTCCACAACAAATTGGGCAGACGGAGCAATAACCACGTTAAGCTCCAAATGTGCGATCTGACGCTGGAATGCTTCGATGGTTGAAGCTTTCCGGGACCAAACCACCACCGTCCGTATTGGAAGAACAGCAAGCATTGCCTCAACATGCGCCACAGCCAAAGCTCCAGCACCAACAAGCCCGAGAACGGAACTCTCAGCTCTCGCGAGGGCTTTGCTGGCCACAGCGCTGGCCGCTGCCGTGCGGATGCGTGTGGGGATACGTCCGTCCAGGATAGCTAGAGTCTCCCCTGTAGTTTGGGAAACCAACAAAAGGGTTGAACGCTGTGTTGGCAAGCTGCGCTCCACGTTTCCGGGGATATCGGAAAGTAACTTCACTGAAGCTAGGCCGCTAGGGCCCGAAACCGCCGCCATCGGAAGGAACCGTGAGTCAGAAGCAGGCAGGTGAAGCGATCCCGGGGCTGGCTGGTGGGCTAACCCATCGGAAATCTCTGCGAATGCTCGTTCCACAGCCTCGATGGTGCGCGGCATATCAACTAAGGAATCGAGTTCGGAAGCTGTCAAAATTAGTGTCATCTCAGGGTCCTTGATGTCTACGGAGGAGAATTTGCTTGCGTCTGAAAAATTGTATGGAAAGGCAAATGAGCCTGCCTTCAGCAGTGACTCCAACGCCACTACTCCGGAGCAATTTTACTCTGCCAACACCGTGATATTCCGCCTGGGCACAGCAATGCATTACTCAGGGAATCACGTCCGCACCACACCATTGTTGGACGAATAAGAAAGATCAGTCCGCTGTAAACAGATCAGTACCCAACCTCGTCAGAACAAGCCGGCAGGCGCTGGGGATGGGCTCAATGATGACCGCAATGTTTTCAGCAGAGAGCCTGCGGGCCGTTTCACTGAGCGGCCCACCAGCAATTATTACCGCCTGAGCGCCACTAGCAACCGATTCCCCTACAGCTTGACGCAGCTCAAGTAATTGCTGTTGCGGATCTGCAGCGAGTGCCAACGGTCCGCTGGTTGTCAGCTTGACCCCGCGGAAATACTCGGCTCGGTCATGATTCATAACCAGATGCCTCAGCGAGGGCACTAGCAACGGGGTACTGGTTGCCATACCGAAAGTTCTGCCGCCCTCAGACGCGGCCAAGATCGAGGCTTCACCTATTCCCACTACCGGGACCGTCACCTCTTCGCTAAGTTCTTGACGCCCAGGATCACCAATGGCAGCAACCATGATTGCCACTACATCCGGCCCGTCAGGACCGGCTAAGTAGGTTCGCACCACGTCGAGAACATGGGTTGCTGCAGCCTCGAGACTTGCTGGATCGATGATCATTCTGGGCCCATGAAACGCTGTAATGCCCACAGCTGCTAAGCCGCTACCGCGCAGTTCAAGCGTTGCTAAATCTTGCATCATTGCTGTAGTTGTTGGGTTCGTGTTGGGGTTGACCATCAGAATTACCCGACGCTTAGTGGACATAAACAGCCTGTTCCTCTTCTTCTAAAGCTTTGCCAAAAGGTCCGTAATGGTCGGCAACTACACACAGAATTAGGGCAAGAGCCCGCCAGCAAGTGAGCCGACGGCCAACATGATCGAGGTACCAAATCCCACAACTATGGCAATACTAGTATCAAGAAAAGCTATGCAATGTCCCCCAAGTACAGCCCCGAATGGCCGCTGCAGTGAGTGCTTTCTTGCGCGGCATTCAACTGGCAAGCTAAGTTGCCCTAGCCGCGCCGGTTAGCGGACCCGGACTGCATGAGGAGCGTGAACCACCCTGAACAAATGCACCCATCCTGCGGGGCGTGTTTGAGTATGATCTGACTATGACAACTCAGGTCCTCGTTGCCGGTGCTACCGTTGATCTTGGGAGCCGGATCATGCGCGAACTTCTGCTGAGGGATACCCACATGAGGGTTCTCACCCGTCCGGGCAGTGGAAAAGCACAAGCAATGTACGGCAATAACAACCGCATGGAGATCGTCGAGGTACATTACTCCGATCGGTCAGCCCTATCTGCCGCCCATTTAGGCGTTGAGACGGTGATCTCTTCGGCGACCGGGTCACTGCCCCCGACATCGCCCGCACCATGTCCGATCTGAGCGGAACTCCGTACAATTTGCTGTGGGCTGGCACCACGAATGTGCTCTCAGCCATCAGCAAGGTTGCCCAACGCTTCTGGAAGGATCCGCTCGCCACGTTTCCCGCTTGGCAGGGAATGCAGTACTGCATGAGCACGTTCTCTGGCCAATCACAGTTGCGCCATGTTGAGAACAACCGCTATGGCAAACATCCTTGGACCACGGTGAAGGATGTTCTCGCCCAGCAAGCCTTGGACGGCGCAAACCAACACTGATCCCGGACCAGCTGAGGCCAAAAATAGCAGTGTCAAATCTGTCCTGACTCGGCATGGTCTATGCACTTCGTCCTCGATTCGCCTAGGGTGGGCAAGGACGAAAGGAACATTTCATGAAGAAAATCCTCATGGTACTGACCAGCGTTTCAGAGATTCCCGGTACGGGCGAGAAGACTGGCTACAACGTGGCCGAAGCCGCTCATCCTTGGAAGGTCTTCAAGGATTCCGGCCATTTCGTTGACTTCGCCTCTATCCAAGGAGGTCAGCCCCCGCAGGACGAGGTGGACACCGACGATCCCATCCAGGTGGCCTTCACCCAGGACGAGGCTACGCGCGCCGGCCTCTACAACACAGCCCGCGTCGACGTCGTAGATCCAGAGCAGTACGACGCCGTCTATCTGGTAGGCGGCCACGGAACCATGTGGGATTTCCCGGAAAGCAAGGGCCTTCAGCAACTGGTAGCCAGTGTTTACAACGCGGGCAACGTGGTGGGCGCGGTCTGCCACGGCCCAGCTGGCTTGGTGAACGTGGAGCTGGCGAACGGGATACACCTCGTCAATGGACGGAAGGTCGCTGCCTTCACCAATGACGAAGAGGTAGCCGCGGGCAAGGACAAAGTTATCCCCTTCTTCCTGGCGGACCGCCTGGAGGAGAAGGGTGCAACCCACGTCTTTGCCGACGTCTTCGAGGAAAAAGTTGTGGTTGATGACCGGCTGGTAACCGGACAGAACCCAGCCTCAGCCGCGGGGGTGGCAAAGGAGATGGAGAAGCTCTTTGCCGAGGTAATCCACCAAGAAAAAGCTGTGCTAGAGCAGGAAGCACAAGCTCTACGTGCAAAGAAGGACGCCGAGAAGGCGGCTGCTGCAGCTGCTGCGGCGGATACTGAGCACTAACGCTACAAGCACCTTCAGGCAACGGCCGTCCTTCCCTTGAAGGGCGGCCGTTGCCCGTTCAGTCCAAGGGTGGATTACCCGCCACCAACAGGTACCGCATTAGCTACTCGCCCCTAGGGCCAGCATGGCAACACCGCTTGAGTGATGCGGTCTGCGCTACGCTCAGCTGGCGTGAAAAGGCTCAGCATTCCCCTACCTGCCAGTGACTGCCAGTGACTGCCAGTGACAAAATAGGTAACATGACACAGCACGGTGTCATGTGGCCACTCGATGAAAGGCAACACCATTAAAAAAGATTTGAAGGACGCTGCAGGTGCCGCCGAGAACGCCGCGAACTCTCGGATCTTTGTCATCACCGCCCGAACAGGCTTTGCCGTCAGTGGTGCCTTGCATGTCTTGATCGGCTTGATCGCCATACAGTTAGCCTTCGGTAAAGCCGCACAGGCAGACCAAGGTGGTGCCATGGCCCAACTTGCCCAAGGAACCGCCGGTGCGTTCCTGCTTTGGCTTGGTTTCACGGCCTGTGCGGCACTGGCCTTATGGCAACTCAGTGAAGTTGTTTTTGGGTATCGCGAACGTGAACCCAAATCAAAGCTGTGGAAAAAGCTTGCCGCAGCAGGGCAGGCGGTAGTTTTTTTGGCTATGGCCATAGCTTTTAGCTCGTTCGCTGTTGGTAACGGAAAAAATAGTGGACGGTCCACAAGCGACTCCACAGCCGAGATTATGAAGTTACCATTGGGACCGCTGCTGTTGATCTGCGTTGGTGTTGGCCTCATCGTGACAGGGGTGGTCTTCGCTGTCAGGGGTATCCGCACCACTTTTAAGAAGAACCTTTCCTTACCCTCCTCAGACGCTTTACGAGCAATCATCACCGGCCTAGGGCTCATTGGATACATTGCAAAAGGTATCGCGTTGTTTTTGGTGGGACTGCTCTTCATCATTGCCACCCTCCAGGCACGGCCCCAGGAGTCCACCGGATTAGATGGTGCGCTAAAAGCCGTGCGGGAGCAACCGTATGGGGTCTATCTCCTGACCCTCATTGGCGCAGGCCTAATCTGTTACGGGCTCTACCAAATTGCCAAGGCCAGATTCGTTAAAATGTGACACCACAGCACCACCGCGACCACAGGTAACTAGAACTGCAGCACAGGCCTGACATAACTTAGTCCGTGATGGTAAAGAGACTCCCCTGCGTTATCAAGGACATTTGCACCTTGGGTTTGCTGTGACTGCGCCGAAGTTTGGAACCTCCGGCCTCCACCCGATACGGTAGGTTAATGGCGGACATCACACTCTTCACCATTGGACACTCCACCCACTCGATGGATGAATTCATTGCCCTCTTGAAGGCTCACGGGGTGAAGAAGGTTGTTGACGTACGCACCATACCCAAGTCCCGACACAACCCCCAGTTCATGGAGCATTCCCTAGCGGCCAGCCTGCGGGCGGCAGGGTTGACGTATCGGCGGGTTGCTTCCTTGGGTGGTTTGCGCCATGTCAAGCCGGATAGTCCCAATGGTGGCTGGCGCAACAAGTCATTTCAAGGCTACGCCGACTACATGCAAACTGATGAGTTTCGTGAGGCCTTGGAGAATCTCATCCAACGCGCCCAGCACAACGATCTTGCCATCATGTGTGCTGAAGCGGTGCCGTGGCGTTGTCACCGGTCAATGATCGGTGATGCTCTTGTGGTCCGCGGCGTGAGAGTCCTTGACATTATGACCGAAAAGCGCGCAACAGAGCATGTGCTCCGCCCTTTTGCCCGCGTAGAACGAGAAAAAATCACCTATCCCCCCTATGAAGAAAACGACGGCCCGGCAGAATAGTCTCCAGCGGTATCGGTCAGTAATGAGATTGCTAGAGACGGGATGTAGTGGAGCCAACCCGCTGGGCCTTGAACTAGCTAGTCCCCGGGCTTCTGTGCAGGTGACGGTCGTGGCCGGACGCGTTTGTGGTCTGGGAAGAATCCATGCTCGAGTCCCCAGAGGATGGCGTTGGAGCGGTCCGTTACGCCGATACGGCGGTAACAGCTTCGGATGAAGGTCTTGACGGTATTGATGGATAACCTGGCTCGTTCGGCTATTTCCGCGTTACTGAGGCCTTGGGTGATGAGGGCAAGGACTTCAGCCTCGCGTTGAGTCAGGCCTTCTTCGCGGCCAGGCCAATCACCGAGGCTCGATTTCGACTGTCCACTGGGTCCGTGGAAAACCTGACTTACACCACGGTGGATATCGTGAAGAGCACTAACAAGGCGGGCAGCGGGAAGGCCTTTGGATAAGTACCCACTTGCGCCGTTGGCCAGTGCCGCCTTGATCCGTGTTTCATCAAGGTCCCACGAATAGACAACCACCTTGCCTGCCAGCGGATTGCTTGCCAACTCATGCACATCCACACCGTCTCCCGGCAAAGCCGCGAACGTATCATAAAGCGTGATATCGGCAGTCTTGGCCACATTTCGGTTGAGGTCCAGTTCAACCACCTCCACGGTATCCCCATAAGACCGAAGCATCATCTCCAGCCCTCGAAGCACGATTTCATAGTCATCTACCAGAGCGACGCGAAGGTTTACCATTCTTCCACTGTAGAGCAGCAGGGGGCGCAAGAGTCCACCCCTTAGGGTGAAGACGTTACCCCATCCGAAAATTAGGCTTTAGGGATGAATTCAGCACAAACCCAGAACCAAAGCACGCCTGAGGACGACGATCTCGGCCAGGCGAGCGTTCGGGAACTTATTGTTCAGTTGGCCCTAGCCGAGGATGAGCATCGAAACACCGCAAACCCCAGGAAGATCGCTGCACTGACCCGGCGCGAACAAGCAATCATCGGGGCGTTACAAAGAAATGGACTGGGGATCACAACCCTGGTCAGCCCACACAAACTTGGTCTGTCAACAGATTTCTCCGCTGAAAACCTAGTGGGTAAATAGTGTCAGCAGAGACCAAGAAACGGCTAACTCCGAGTCAGAAGGAGTATCCGTATATTCGATCATCGAAAAACCTGCAAGCAACCGCCGTAAGGGTGGTGGTTAGGGATGCCGGCATCGAGATTCACGGATATGCGGTTGCACGCGAGGGGAACCACGTTTCTATTGTGTGGGCTGTAGCATCCGGCCGGCACCGTCAGCGTACTTTCTCGGCCGATAACGTTTTCCTGTCAGGATTCGGCCACGCCTGGGACGGATACCCGATCCCTTTCGAGAAACTCGCTGCCCTACGTCCGGCAGCGCACTGACCGCGGCGGAAGTGTGCAGCATGCTGTTCTCGCAAACTCAGCGGTCCAGACTTCAAGAGAGCGTACGTCCGGAGCAGAGAATGCCCACTGTTTATCAACAAGTCAGCATTTCTCCCTTGTCCCGTGATTCCAAACCGGGAAGTGCTTTGCAGGAGTCAGCCTCTCGCACTTTTTCACTAGGACCCTCGCCTGTTGACCTTCCCCTCTCCCCACACGCAGCGATTTCAGAGTCCGGGGCGGGCGCGGCTCAATTGGTGCTGCAGTTCATGGGTCTAGCCGATGCTCTCTCGCGCCGCTATAGTGCGCCCGGGTGTGAGGCCGAAGACTTGCAGCAGGTAGCCAGGCTTGGACTCGTAAAGGCTGCCAGAAGGTATCGCGAATCCGGAAATCATGGGTTCATGGCCTTTGCCGTGCCCACCATCACTGGGGAGCTCAAACGGTATCTCAGGGATCATTCTTGGGTGGTGCGGCCGCCTAGGCCCATCCAGGAAGCCAGGCTCAAGATCAGGCAGGTGCGCCCCGAGCTGACGCAGCATCTAGGCAAGGCTCCCTCAACTGCCGACCTGAGTGTGGCAGCTGGCTTATCAGTGGCGGAAACCACACTGGCCTTGTTAGCGGAGATGGCAATGGTGGCCCAGCCGATTGAACAAAATGACGCGCCAACAAGCTACGAGGGCCAAGTCCATGCCGCCTGTCTGGCGACGGAGGACCCCGGATATGAACGAGTTGAGCAAAAGCTAACGCTTGAAGCGGCTTTGCGGGACACGAGCGAGGAAGATAGGCGCCTACTTCATTTGCGCTTCGTGCTTGAGTTCTCGCAAGGGCAGATTGCTCAGGAATTCGGGGTCAGTCAAATGCAAATTTCCCGACGCCTCCAACGGTTACTCGACCGCCTCGGGCGTCGGCTGACCGATCCCGCGGATAAGTAGACGAAAACGCTGTAAATAGCTTGAAGTGAGCCTGTCCGCCATCCTCCGTAGAGGATGGCGGACAGGCTCACCCTAATCTCAGGCCTTGCGCCCCACAATGGCGCCATAGATGCCCAAGACCACCAGTGAACCTACAATAGCGACCAGCCAGGTTTGCAGGCTCCAAAAATTCTCAAGCCCGACGCCGAAGATCGCACTACCGATCCATCCCCCGAGCAAGGCCCCCACCACTCCTAAAAGCATGGTGATCAGGATGCCGCCACTTTGGCGGCCGGGGAGGATAGCTTTTGCTATCGCACCAACAATGAGTCCCAGTATCAGGAACGCAATAAAACCCATGAAATAACTCCTTTTAGTTCAACTTCTCAGATCGAGGGGCGTGCCCAATGTGGGTTCACCCAGGTGACGGCGCAACCGTTAGCGGTCAGTGACGTCCTTGGCAGCATCTTTGATGTGCTCACCAGCCTGCTTGACACCGGCCTTGGCCTGGTCCGCTTGGCCCTCCGCTTCAAGGCCCTGATCATTCGTGGCTGAACCGATGTGCTCCTTGGCCTTGCCCTTGAGCTCTTCGGCCTTATTCTCAAACTTGTCTGCGATACCCATGGTTGTCTCCTTCAGGGAACGAAAAGCATCAGAGGCCACCCGGCCGCTGCTTTTCGATCCGTTTCCCGGGCTCAGCGGCAATGGCGCCACGAGCCTCAACCATTACAATTCCCCCAACTGAGGAATCCAAACATTTTCGATGCCAAGTTCTCTGCTGCGTTAACCCCATAACGAGCCAAAGCAGGGGTCAGAAACTAGGCATTCCGAGCAGAACGTATCCGGTTCGGCCCATCTCCTTGGCGCAGTGTTTGCCCGAGCTCATGCAACGCCGTGCGCTTATCCATTGGCAGTGCCAACATGGTTTCAAGAGCACGTTTGATCTCTTCCACGGTGGCTGTGTTTGGTGCGAGGGCTGCACCAAAGCCGGTGGATTCAAGAGCAGCGGCGCCGGCGAACTGGTCAGTGGAGAAGGGTAAAACCACCAACGGCACACCAAACGTCATTGATTCAGTGACACTGTTGTTGCCCCCATGGGTAACACCTACGGCAGCAGACTCCAGCAAGGTAACTTGCGGCAGGAATTCACCCACCAACCAATGGTCCGGAATTTCACCGAGGGACTCCAATTCCGTAGAACCATAGGCGATAGCAGCTCTAATCCCAGATTCACGTAGTGCCGCGACAACTTTGATCAGGACGTCCGAACGCACGGAAAGAAAGCTGCCGAAGCTGACGTATACATAGGGTTCATTGGTGGAGGCAATCCACTGTGAGACGCGCGGATCGGTTGGCTCAGCACGCACGGAGGAG
This sequence comes from Arthrobacter sp. lap29, assembly GCF_032458965.1. Lineage (NCBI taxonomy): Bacteria > Bacillati > Actinomycetota > Actinomycetes > Micrococcales > Micrococcaceae > Arthrobacter > Arthrobacter sp. lap29. The sequence continues at coordinate 52,377 of NZ_JAUCEK010000002.1, read as the reverse complement.
CCCAGGAACAAGTGTTGTTGCAGCAGCTCCTTCCTTTCCATTGGCACCAACTCCTCAGGGTAGTTAAAAACGAGTAGGTCCCCGTGCTCGGCGAAGGCGTCAGGTGAAGGTGGGAGGTGGGGAGCCAACTCGGCCAACGCTTGGTTCCACTCGGTGGTGAATGATTCACTGACCTGCAAACACAAGTTCTTCAGCTCTTGCAGTTCGCTCTCGTCAGGAGAGAATGCAGCCGGCCATGCCGGAGGATACCCATAGACTTCCGCGGCCAGGGGCAAGGGCAATGCCGTGGGATGGCCCAGGACCACGTCGATGTGATGGACCCCTGCAGCAACCATGGCAAGACGCGCGCTGAACGCCAAATGATCCACAATGATTGTGTGTGGTTGGATCTCCTCAATGATGGCCTGCACCGCCCTAGCTGTGCTGACAGGCTCCCACATCAGATCGTTCATGCGGGCCTCAGCCTGGAAGGTCAGGGTGTCTATCATCCCGTTGCGCGTGGCTGAGAAGAAGCCCCGCAGTGCATCATCCTCACCTTGAGGCTGTTCCTCGGCACGGATAACACCTGGGTTTGAGCCACGGCTAAGTTGCAGGGGTGTGTGTTCAAAGCCAAAGGACTCCACGATGGATGCTGTGGCAGGCCCGGTCGCAACCACAACCCTCTCGCCAGCAGCCAACCAGCTAGTTCCCAAGGCCGCCAGAGGATAAAGGTGTGAGGCGTAGTCTGGGCTAATGATCAAAAGTGTCATGCGCTGGCCATCAATTCTCGTCGCAATTGAACATCGTTTTGGTGCACGTTGCTGTACACCTGGTTCAGTGTGTGGGCCATCGCCTCTATAGTGAAGCGATCTTGGACAACACTGCGGGAGTAGAGCGCCCGTGTGTCTGTTACTTCATTAGCCGCACACACCAGCGCATCATTAATGGCCCCAGCCAGCAACGCAGTGTCCCAAGTGGTGGTAAGAAATCCAGTCCGCTCTTGTTCCACATACGTCGCGGGGCCACCAGCATCCGGGGCAACCACCAGTAAGCCTGTTGCCATGGCCTCCAAAAGCGCAATGCCAAACTCTTCCTTTAGGCTCCCGCAAACATACACACCATTGGGACCGGCAAAACCAGGAATTCCAGTGCGGGTTGCTGCGATCCATCGGGCAACTGTGTCGTTCGGGCGATGACCGACAATCAACAGCCCTTCCTGGCTTTGCACCTCAGGACTGAGAGTTCCGTTGATGAGCTGGAGCTGTTCGCGTTCATCCGCTGAAGGATCTTGGAGATTCCCGCCAATGATCAAAAGGTTGGTCCGGTGACGCAGATCAGAACCTGCCCAGGCTTCAACTATCGTTGACATCCCCTTGACCCGGTGCAACCGGCCCACACTTGTCAGTAGCGGCAGCGCGCGCCGTTCGGCGGGAAGAGCGTTGAGAAGGTCCCGAAGTTCCAGCAGCGCCGGGCTAGCTGGACCCCCGGAGACGAGGGACTCGGCTTCAAGAACAGCCTGGTCAATCACGCCCAGATCAATGCCCTCAGGAACAATGGTGTGCCGCTGTGGTTCCTTGCCAATATCAATTCCAATCAGCTCGTTGATGTCGTGCCGAAGATTAGGCCGGGGGAAAAAAACGGTATGGGCTGAATTGGCGGCGAGTCGTTGAACAAGGCGGGCGCGGAACCAAAAATGTTCAATCTCGTCAGTGGTTCCAAAGTTTTCCCGGTTGAGAGTGCCAGCAAGATCCATGGAGTTGATGACTGCGTGCGGATCCGGTGCCACCGTGAACACCACCGGGATATCGAGGGCCCGGGCAACGTCGAAGGCGGCAAGGCTGCCTACATCTGCCATTCGCAAGTGAAGCACGTCAACGTTCCCGGCAGCCCTGAGTAGGCGGCTGATGCCACGCCGGGCAGCGACCCAAAAAGTCCAGGGATTCGCTGATTGTTTGGGGTCCTGCAGCAACGGTATATGGCCGTAGACGTGGCCTTGCTCGATGTTGCCCAATGCTGCCATGCTCTGTGATGCAGCTTCCGCTTTTCCTCGAGAAAGGGTGAGCACACGGTCAACCTGCAGGTTACGGCCCCCGCCCACCCGAACGTCATCTGGATTGCGTTGCTGACCAGCCACGAGGGCGTCGCCAAGACGCACCAACAACGTGGCAATGCCGCCATTGTCACCGCTTCCGGAATGGCTTAGGTGCGCATCGATATCAGCGTTCAGAAAAAGTTGGGCAACTGTCAGATTTGAACCTTGTTGCGGCATGTCCAGGTCAATATCTGGAACGTCGTGGACATCGAGGTCCATGAGAGAGAGTCTGGCAACCTCCGCGAGATGGCCTCCTCCCTCAACGAGAAGTGTCAGCAGTTCTACTACTTTAGGCTGTCCCCTTCTTTGCCCCAAGGCTGCAACAGCCGCACTGCGTACGGACATGTCCTCGCCAGGGTCATTGGCCAGGCGCAACAGCAGCGTCGTGGAGATGGCGTGTTGCACCAAACCCAGCGTCTCCACCAACCGGTAGCGGCTTTCAACTCTAGCTACACCCAGTAGTGCACTTTCCAGGGAAACGGAAACCATTTCAGGGACGGAAGTACCCCACGCTTCAAGAGTCCGCTGGGATAACATCCCCGCAAATCCGCCAGAAGCAACGAGCCCAACAAGCCTGCCCATGGATTCTAGATGGGGAGAGCGGGAACGGTGTGCCCACGCCGCATGCTCACGAATGAAACCGTGTTCGCTGGAGAGGAGGTCAGAAAGAACACTGTCGGCCTCCTCATCCACCATCTGTCCCAATGCATGCGTTGCTGCAATCGCAACAATCTGGTCCTTGGAACTGATGGCGTTGCGGAGGATGCGGATGTTTCGCACACCACCGTTTTGGCTCGCTTGTACTGCCAGATCGTCTGCTAGCCGCAAGGCATCAACGAGACGATCAGCATGCTTCAAGGCGTCAAGACAGTTCTGAACCCTCACGCGTTTACCTCTTCATGGATAGTTTCTCGCCAGGATAGCAACTTACCTACAACAATGATAATAATCACTGACAGGTCAAATATGCCAAACGGGGTGTCACAGTTTACCCACAAGATCACTGCACGCATCCGGCTGTTCTGCAATCCAAAAGTCGAATCTTGTCGCCACGATTGAGGCAACGAGGGTGAGGTGAGCTGCACCCTCGTGAATGCGGCTAGTCTGCCGCTAAGAAGAATTCCAGAGCTATTCCGTCCGGATCCTTGAAACTGAGGGCTGTTCCGTAGGATGCCTCAACCAACCCGCTGTGCTCGACACCAAGTTTTTCGAGATGGTCGTGCCACTCGAGCAACCCTGCTCTACCCTTCACCGCGAATCCGATGTGATCGAGGCCGGGATTTTTTTCATCGAAGTCCTTTGCCGAACTGATGGTGTGCTGGGTCAGCCCCAAGGTGAGTCCGCCGGCGAGCGTGAAGATGCGGCGTATGAACGGACCATCATCCATATACCCCGTAGGTTCGGTTTCCCATAGTCGAGAATAGAAGCTTGTACTGACGGTTATGTCCGTCACCGTCAGCGCCAGATGGTCAATATGCGGCAGGGCAGGCATGAGTGTCCTCGTGGTAGTTTTTCGGCGGCAAACCTCTCCCCAAGATACCGCATCTCAAATCCCAGAACGTGATGTGACTGATACAGCCTTTCGGACCCATCCGAGCACCGGATCCCTTAGGCGTGGCGGACTCCGGCCCCGTCAAGAACGGCCGCGTAGCCTTCCCGATATGAGGGGTAGGAAAACACGAATCCAGTTTCCCGTAGCTTGTTGTTGCGGCATCGTTTGCCGTGACTCCCCTGCCCGCTCGAGGAATTGTTGGTGACTTCCGGCGCGGGCAAATCAAGGCTGCGTGCCAAGAATTCAACAACTTCGCGACGATCAACCGGGTGATCGTCAACGCCGATATAGACACTCTCAGGCCAATCCTGGCGGGTCATGAGGTGGATGACTGCGGCTGCCGCATCGTCACGATGAATCCGACTGCTGAATTCTGGCTCAGAGGAGATAGTCGTGATCCCCTGACGTACACGATCAATTTCCCGAGTACGGCCTGGCCCGTAAATTCCTCCAAGGCGCAGGATAACCGCCTCGGGAATCAGCTTGAGCAAGGTCTCCTCTGCTTCTAGCAGCACCACTGCAGTAGGCGAGGTGGGTTGGGCAAGCGTTGTCTCGTCAACCCAAGATCCATCGTCAACGCCGTACACCGCTGTTGATGACACGTACAGCACGCGCGGTGGAGCAGCGCAGTCTTCACGGATTGCCTCGGCAACGCGCAGGACGCTTTCTACGTAGGCGGACCTGTAGCCTTCCACGCTGCGCTCATCGGGGCTCATGGCAATCACCACGATGGTGGTCTCCGCTGGTAGCTTCGGCACCTCTGCGGACAGATCAACAGCCTGTCCCTCGATTTCGGCTGGCAGCTTCGCAGCCGAGCGCCGAAGCCCTATTACCCGGTGGCCCAGAGAAGCGAACCGGAGTCCAACTTCAGTTCCGAGGTCACCACAGCCGGCAATCACTACAGCCATTTCATACTCCTCAGATCACACAGTTTGTTTGGATTTTCTCGATGCCCGGTTGCCGGGCATCGAGGAATGCTACGAGCTTATCCAAGATTTCTCGATGCCTTCACCGCCGCTCACCGCCGGAATATCCAATCGCGAACAGCCGTAGGCCGCTCTGCCATCAGCCGCTTCGGGCTTTCCCAATGGTGTGCTGTTGTGGAGAATGAGAGCATGCAGACACGTGGCGATGGGTTCGGAGCGGTTCCACCAACTGTTGGGCAGGAGCCAGGTTTCGCTGTGGCGTCAGCCCCGGACCTCCCTCATGAGCTCTTCCTGCGCTGGCGTCAGGACGCGATCCATGCCGGTTTGACTGAGGCGTACGCAGCGATACTTTCCACTGTCGATGCGGACGGGATGCCCGATGCCAGGGTGCTAACCGTCAAGGACGTGAACGGCGATTGTGGTTTCAGGATCGCAACGGGTGACGACTCGACAAAAGGGGCCCAACTATTGGCAAATCCAAAGTGCGCTCTGACGTTCTACTGGAGTACGCTCAACCGCGTTGTGCGAATCCGCGGAACCGCGCACCGGGCTACCGCAGCAGAATCAGCCGCTGACTTCTTGACACGACACCCGCAAACCAGAGTCAATGCTTTGGCTGCTCCACAGAGCTCCACCTTTGCAACAGATGCCGCACGCGAGGAACTCATCAAACAAGCTCAAGCCGCCATGGAGCTCGATCCGGAGATTGTTTCTCCCCAGTGGGCGGCATGGACTGTTGTACCTAAATCCGTGGAATTTTGGCAGGGCGATCCTCACCGCAACCACCAACGCCTGCGCTATCTACGGACCGATTCTGCGTGGGAAAAGCAGCGCTTGTGGCCGTGAGGTAGGGCTAGAGCCCGTCACCGGAACGTCAGTAAAAGATCAGTAAGAGGTCAGTAGAACGTCGGCAGAAACTGCAGTCAACCATTAATTTTCAGGTTTCAGTTGATCTTGTTCATCCCGTGCCGGGTCATTCTGGGCTTTTTACGCCCACAACCAGCTCTGGCGCATGCTCACCTGGTTCCCCGAACTCCTCCACAATCCGGACCACAAGTGGCTGCAGCAGCAACCGCCCAAACTGGCGGACCAAGGTGGTGACGGTTTGTTCTGTCACGCTGCGATCCGTCGAGGCCAATCCTGTCCCGCGCAGGTCCCTGACTTGATCAGCTGTGAGCGCCGCAAGCCGGCTCAGTACATCCCCGGGGTAGCCCGGTCCCGTTAAAAGTGCCCGACGCAAATAGTCCACAATGGCTGGGTTCTCGCGGAGCATCTGCTCCACAGCGGCATCGCGGAGTCCCACAACCTCCCGCGCAGCGCCGGTGGTTGGTGTGGAGCTCAGAGTAGTGGCGAAGAGCTCAACGATGAGCGTGTCCACTGCCTCACGCAACCCGTCCTTGGTCCGGTAATGATGGACTACGAGCCCCACTGTGACATCCGCCGCCGCCGCGATAGCGCGCATGGATGTCCCGTCCTCACCATGCTGAGCGAACAGACTGAGCGCGGCATTACGAATGCGCGCCTTGGCGGTCAGGTCTCCGGCAAGCCAAGCCTTCGGGGCAGCTTCAGGGCTTGCTTCAAACTCTTTGTTCACACTCTCTTTACTCACACTGCAATGTTAGACCACAAACTATTGAACTAACGTAACGCATACTGTACAACTGTACAGAGAGCTTGGAGACACCGTCGTCAGGAGCACCTATGTCCCACCCACTGGCTGGCACCACCATAGTCAGCCTTGCCATCAACCTTCCCGGACCACTCGCTGCCTCGCGGCTGACCGAGCTGGGTGCCCGTGTCATCAAAGTGGAGCCACCCCACGGCGACCCGCTCAAAAGCGTGGCGCCGGGTTGGTATGCCGAACTGACGCAAGGCCAGGAAGTCATCTCCTTGGACTTGAAGGAAGCAACCGGACGGACCCAGCTTGAGGGCCTGCTCGCTGGTGCACAGGTACTACTGACCTCGATGCGCCCCTCAGCACTGGCAAGAATGAACCTTGAAGGAACCCTCAGGGACAAGGGAATCGCACTCGTTGAGATTGTTGGCCACGACGGCGCCGAGGCTGAGCAGGCTGGCCACGATCTGACCTACCAGGCCGTCCATGGAACCATACTGGCCCCGGCTATGCCCCTTGTACCCGTTGCAGATCTGCTCGGCTCCGAACGCGCAGTAGTGGCCACCTTTGCGGCGCTGCGCCAGCGGGACCAAGGCCTTGGGTACGTGCACGAGAGAGTAGTTTTGGACGAGGCAGCCCACGCAGCCGCGGCCGCTGTCCGGCATGGTCTCACCGCCCCCGGATCCCCCCTTGGCGGGGCAATAGCGCAATACGGCCTCTATGCCTCCTCAGACGGATACGTTGCCGTCGCCGCGATCGAACCACATTTTGCTGCCCGTCTCGCCGCGCAGGTGGGTTCCACCCGCGAGGACCTGACACGCGCATTCGCCGCACAGACCACCTCTCACTGGACAGCCTTGGGAATCGAGTACGACATCCCGCTCGTGGCCGTCCGCGAACCACACAGAGCAGTTGCCGAACCAGTCTTTGCCCACCAGCATTCCGCCAACACCGCCAACACCGTCAATACCGCCGGCACAACCTCATTGGAGTCATGATGCCCAATCTTGCAGGAATTCTTGCCCGCACCGCCCGGGGTTGCCCAGACCGAACGGCACTTAGCTTTGGCGCGGTGACGCACAGCTATGCCGAGCTGGATAGGCGGGTCAGTCAACTCGCCAACGAATTTATCACCCGCGGCCTGGCCAAGGGAGACCGGCTCCTGATTGTTTCGGGGAACAGCGACGCATTCGTGATTGCCCTCTATGCGGGCCTCCGCGCCGGGGCCATTGTGGTGCCTGTGAACCCGCGGTCCGCTCCGCCGGAGATTGAGTACTTCCTCAACGATACGCAGGCAAAACTGCTGGTCTTTGGGACCGAGGTTGCCGGAGTAATTTCAGCCTGGCAATCATCCGATGCTCATCAAGTGGAGGTGCCGGTGCTGGCCCTCGGCAGCGCAACCGGCTATGAGGATGTTCTGGCCTGCGCCGCCCAACAGCCAAGTGAACCACCCGCCGTCGAGGTTGCCGAGGATGACGACGCGCTCATCATCTACACTTCCGGCACCACAGGAAAACCCAAGGGAGCCCTGTTCGATCACCACCGCATCATCTGGGTCAGCATCAACTCGATGGCCGGCTTTGGCTTGCGAGTGGGCGAGAAACTCCTGCATGTGGCGCCGCTGTTCCATTCCGCGGACCTTAACCTGGTGCTGATTCCGGGCATGATGCTCGGTGCCACACACGTCATCCTGCCCTCCTTCGACCCAGAAAAGGTACTGGAAACCATCGAGAAGGAGCGGATCGGATTCTTCTTCGGGGTGCCTACCATGTACGCATTCCTCATGCGGACCCCCAGCCTGGCTACGCGGGATCTCTCCAGCCTGCGCATCTGCATGTACGGCGCCGCACCCATGCCCTCAGGACTGGCACAGCAAATTGTTGCTGCCCTGCCCAATGCGTGGATCGTCCAAGCCTGTGGGCAGACCGAAGGCGGGCCCGGTGGGATCCTGCTCACGCATGAAGAGGTGCTGGAGCGCCCTTCGGCCAGCGGCCGCTTCCCCATCGCGAACACCGAGGTGCGCATTGTTGACCCGGACGGGAACGACGCCGAACCGGGAACGGTAGGCGAGATGATCATGCGCGGGGAAACCATGATGAAGGGGTACTGGCGCAACCCTGAAGCAACCGCGGCAACCATCCGGGACGGTTGGGTCCACACCGGTGATCTGGCACAAATAGACGCCGACGGCTACATCACCATTGTTGACCGGATGAAGGACATGATCATCGCAGGCGGGCACAACGTCTACTCCGCCGAAGTTGAAAGTGCCATTTCCGGCCACCCGGCGGTGGCCGACGTCGCCGTCGTGGGCCGCCTGCACGAGATCTACGGTGAGACCGTGGTGGCCGTGATCACCCCACGGGAAAATCACACCGTCACCCTCGAGGAACTGCGCGAGTATGCCAGCGATAAAATCTCCGCCTACAAGCTGCCGCGCGAGCTCGTCATCGCCGAGATTCCACGCAACCCTTCCGGAAAAATACTCAAGCATCACCTGCGGGATCAAGTTCGTGGCTGAGATCCGCACTTTCCGCCCCGTACTTCCCGCAAGCAGAAGCTCCCGCAAACCCTTGCCACCGCTTCCGCACGGGCCGCGTACCAATCACCGAACGGCGCACGCCGCACTTCTTGGGAAAATAGGAGCACGCACATGATCTTGGATAATTACCGTTCACCTTGGCTGACCGAGGAACTCGACGATCTGCGGGACATGGCCCGCACATTCCTGAACAAGGAATCCCTGCCGCATCATGCGCGCTGGGCCGAGCAACACTGTGTGGACAGGGACTTCTGGCGCCAAGCTGGCGAGGCCGGGCTGCTCTGCATCAGCATCTCGGAGGAATATGGCGGCGGTGGCGGCACTTTTGCCCACGAAGCGGTCATCATGGAGGAGCAGGCCCGCATTGCCGACTCCGCCTGGGCCAATGTTGTTCATAGTGCCATCGTGGCCCACTACATTGCCGCATGTGGTACCGAAGAGCAGAAACAGCGCTGGCTCCCCGGCATGGCCTCCGGCGAACTGGTCGGCGCTATTGCCATGACCGAGCCCTCAACAGGTTCAGACCTCCAGAGTATCCGCACTCGAGCCACCCTCGATGGTGAGAGCTACGTGATCAATGGTTCGAAGACGTTCATCACCAACGGAACCCATTGCGACCTCCTGATCATCGTGGCACGTACCGGCGATGAAAAGGGTGGCAAGGGTTTATCGCTCATTGTGGCCGAGACTGCGGGCCTGGCAGGGTTTGAACGTGGCCGCGTTCTGGAGAAAATCGGTATGCACGGGCAAGACACTCGTGAGCTCGCCTTCGTGGACATGCGGGTTCCGGCAGAGAATATGCTGGGCGGCGTTGAAGGCCAGGGCTTTGTCCAGCTCATGCAGCAGCTCCCCCAGGAGCGGCTTGCGATCGCCGTCGCGGCCGCGGCCGAGTGCGAGGCCGCCGTGCGCGAAGCCTCAGCGTATGCCCTTGACAGGGATGCCTTCGGTGCGAACCTGATGTCATTCCAAAACACCAGGTTCGTACTCGCAGAGTGTGTTGCGGACACCCTAGCCACCCGAACACTCGTGGACCACTGCATCTCGGAGCACATGGCCGGGGACCTCGATGCAGCCACTGCTTCTCTGGCAAAGTTCTGGTCCACCGACATGCAGAACAAGGTCACTGACCGTTGCCTTCAGATCTTCGGCGGCTACGGCTACATGACCGAGTACCCCATTGCGCGCCGGTATGCGGCGGCGCGCGTTCAAAAGATCTACGGTGGCACCAACGAGATCATGAAGGAACTAGTAGCCCGATCACTATGACTGCGAAGCCACCTCGCCTGACTGCGGAGCACCTGAGCGCAGGTGAAACTGGCTCGGAGGTGCCGGCGCAGGAATCGGCCTCCGGTGTGTAGCCGCTCGTTGCCGGCGCATCGCAGGTGTTTCCCAGATCGGTGGAGCAGACACCGCTTTCGGGTAGCTGCAATTTGACAGTGCAGGCGCCCGTCCGGTCCCCGGCCAAGGCTGCTGCGATGGAGCGGACCTGCTCGTATCCGGTAGCCAGAAGGAAGGTAGGGGCGCGACCGTAGCTCTTCATGCCAACAATGTGGAAGCCGGGTTCTGGGTGTGCCAGGATGCGTTCTCCATGCGCGGTGACCGTGCCGCTGCTATGGCATTCGGGGTCAATGAGCGGCCCCAGGGCACAGGGGCTTCGACAATCTGATCAAGGCCCAGGCGGAGCCCGGAAAGCATGGCCAGGTTGGGGCGGAACCCCGTGGCAGGAACCAGCAGGTCAACCATGAGGCTACGGAGGCATTTTCCACGATGGTGATGTCACCATTGTCAACAAAGCGGCGCAGAGACGTGCCCAGTTGCCCACGGGCTGGCAACTGGTCTACTGCTCCGCCGCCGTAGAGGCGTACCGGGTTTGCTGTCCCGCGCAGTCCCCACAAAATGGTGGATCCGGGGCTCTGATGGCGCAGCCGGCCGAGGTTGATCAGCGTGTTCGCCGCCGAATGCCCCGCCCCCAATACCAGGATGGTTTTTCCTGAGAACTGGTCTCGGTCCACGCTCAGTGGATCCGGCAACGGTGAGGTGATGAATCCTGCATCCTTGGCTTCGGTTTCCGTGCGGATCAGAAAGAGCGAATCCTCCCGGCCTTGGGTGCGTGTTTTGTCCACGCCCTTGCCATCCTCACTGACACGGGTGATGTGAATGACGCGGTGGCCGTAGCTGATCACGGGAGCCAGTACCGGGTGGTTGGCCAGAGGCTGGAGGTATTCAGGGACCAGTTCCGCACCGGTGGGCAGACGGGTTTCCCTCGGTGTTTCCCAGCCACCTGCATAGTTCCCGGCAGAAGTTTCCAGCAGCCTGCGTGCCGCGGCATCGATGTTATACCGCCATGTAGAGAAAAGCTTGATATGCCCCCACTCCCGGATGGCAGCACCTGCTCCGATGATGACTACGGGGTATATCTGCTTCATTCTCGTCTCCTCCTGGGGCGGCAGGGGTGCTATTTGGTGGCGGGCAGAGGCTCTGAAATGAGGGTTTCGATGCGCGCATGGATGTCATCCCTGATAGAGCGCACAGCATCCACGCCTTGTCCCGCGGGGTCCTCGAGCTCCCAGTCTTCGTAGCGTTTACCCGGGAAGATGGGGCAGGTGTCCCCGCATCCCATGGTGATGACGACGTCGGATTCCCTGGCAGCCTCAGTGGTCAGGATTTTGGGAGTTTCGGCGGATATGTCAATGCCTACCTCTTTCATCGCCGCCACTGCGGCGGGGTTAACCATGTCAGCCGGGGCTGAACCCGCGGAGCGGACCTCAATTTGCCCGCCCGAGAGGTGATGCAGGAAGGCAGCCGCCATTTGCGAGCGTCCGGCGTTGTGAATGCAGACAAACAGGACGGACGGCTTGGGTGAAGTATTCATGCGCTGACCTTCTATGGGGTGACGGTGGTGAAGTACTTGCGAGACCAGAGGGCAACATAGGCCAGCATCACCATAAAAGACGGAGCCAAACCCACACCGCAAAGAAGCGGTCCACGGGAGAACGCTTGGCGCTGAGCGGCCCCGTCTGTACAGGTGCGGCGGCAAGCGTCACGGCACGGTCTGCAGAAAAATCAGACATCGATGAACATCAATATCTCGAATATGGTGACGTACATCGATGATTGTCAATCTCCCAAGATGTCCCGAGCTTCAATGCTGAGAAAGCCAGGCACACCACGTGAGCTCACCTGTTGTCCCGGTACAAGTTCTCCCGGTACTAGACAAGGTACAGGCGCCGGCTTCTGCCGCGGAATCGCAAGCTGTGTGCTGCACCCCTTCCCTCGGAAAAGAATTGTTGCGCGTCTCCGACGCCGAATCCCTCGCCACGCGCTTCAAAGCCGTGGCCGATCCCAACCGGCTGCGCATCCTCTCTATTATTTCTTCATCCCCGGATGCGGAAACCTGCGTGTGTGACCTTTCCGAACCGCTGGGGCTGGGCCAGCCCACTGTCTCGCACCACCTGAAGATCCTGGTGGACGCAGGCCTGCTCAATCGCGAAAAGCGTGGCGTCTGGGCCTACTACTCACTCGTTCCCGGACCGCTGGACAGCCTAGCGGCCACGCTCGTGTGTTCTTCATAGGTTCGTGCGCCCTAGGACATTCCAGATCATGCCCAGCAGTCTGTAGAAGTAAGCTGCGCAAAAATTTTCACGCCCTCCTAGGCTCGTGCTAGTACGTCTCTTGGCCCACTACATGGCAAAGTAGAACCATGGCCTCAGCTTCAGACCAATCAGCGCAACAAACTTCCTCCGAACAAGAGCAGGATCAGGACACTACCCCCGCAGCGCCAGCGGTGCTCGGGCTGGTGATGCAGACGGCGGATGTTCTCCACGGACTACGAACACGGGTGGCCCGCGCCACTGGTTTCACTCCCACCATCGTCGCCTACCCCGGCTACGGCACTACAACGTGGGTGCGTGTTCTAGCGCGCGTGGTCCTAAAATCTAAGCCCCCTGCAACCAACGGCAAGCTCCGGGGTTGGCGGGCGTTCACCAGCGTGCACGTCCGCAACAGCCAAGTAGAGGTGGAGATCGACGGCGCTATCCACACTGTGCACGCCGATTCCGGCGGGCTTGTGGACGTAGTAGTAGAAGCTTCCTTGGATCCTGGATGGCACACCATCATCCTGCGCAGCAAAGAGGCGCCCCCTGCGGAGGCGCACATCCTCATTGTTGCTCCGGAGACTACCTTCGGGATCGTCTCCGACATTGATGACACCGTCATGGTCACGGCACTGCCCAGGCCCTTCCTCGCATTGTGGAACACCCTTGTTCTGAGCGAAAAGGCGCGCACACCCACTCCGGGCATGGCCGTTCTGCTGGATAGGCTCATAGATAAACACCCCTGCGCTCCTGTCCTGTATCTCTCGACCGGACCGTGGAACGTAGCCCCGGCGCTGGTGCGATTCCTGGAGCGGAACCTCTATCCAAAAGGCGTGCTGCTGCTCACCGATTGGGGGCCCACCCGTCAACGCTGGTTCCGCAGCGGACAAGAACACAAAAACAATAATTTGAAACGGTTGGCCAAGGAATTCCCCAACATCCAGTGGTTGCTAGTGGGCGACGACGGTCAACATGACCCGGAAATCTATGCTGACTTTGCACGTTCTCACGCCGCACAGACAGCCGCGGTTGCCATCCGAGAGCTCTCCCCCGGGGAAGCATTATTAGCTGGAGGCCGTGCCCACGAGCCCAGATCAGAGTTCCTCCGCGGCGAGGCTGCATGGGTATCTGCTCCTGACGGGGCCGGACTCGCCCAACAGTTGCAGGACCTTGGTTTTCTCTGATGCCGCACATAATGCACTTTTTTCGGTGCAACCAGAAACGGGAAGGCTAAAGTATGAAGAAACCACCACACCCCGAATCCAGGGACCCGCAGTCCGGCAGTTCCGGTGAACTGGATAGCGACCGTTTTGTTGGGCAGACTGACCTCACCAGTTGGCGGGCACCCCTGGGACGCTGGCTCGTCGGTGTTGTGCGGTGGCTCAGCGCCCGGCTAGGCCCACACGCCTCGCTGATTCTCACGCTCACCGCCGGCGCAGTAATTGCGGCAGCTTTGACTTACGTTTCCGCAGAAGTTTACGAGGCTGTCGCTGAGGCAGATGGAGTTGCAGCGCTGGATCATCCGTTGCTGGAGGCCGCCAAGAGCGTACGCTCGCCCTGGATGGATGCGATCGCGACGGGTTACACCGACATCGCCGGAACCATCGGTATGCCCATCGTGGCTGCCACCATCATGGTTGTATTAGCGCTCAAACGCCGCTCGTGGACTCCGGTGATTCTTCTTCTCACCGCAGCCGCGGGATCGCTGCTGATGACCATTGTTGGCAAGCATCTTTTTGGTAGGGCACGCCCGCCACTGGCTGACGCCATCCCGCCCTACGAATACTCGCCATCGTTCCCGAGCGGACACACGTTGAATGCAACTGTGATCGCCGGTGTTGTGGCCTACCTGATCATCCTGCGTTTAGAAAGCCGTCGGGGCCGAATCGTTGCAGTGCTCGCGGCTGGAGCCTTTGCTTTCACAGTGGGATTGAGCCGCATCTATCTGGGGCACCACTGGTTCACGGATGTTCTCGTGGCTTGGACTCTCGGTACCGTGTGGCTGGTCATGGTCATCACGGCACATCGCCTGTTCCTGACCGTCAAGCGGACACCTCCGGGCTCCAGCTAGGCTAATAATTAAGTTCACCGCTCGATTCCCCGAAAACATGAGGCCCCGATGACAAAGAACAACCCGCAGCAGGGCAAGCGAGCCGCCGTGGTTATCAATCCCATGAAGTCCCCCGACGAACATTTCCAGGCAACCATCACGGAACTGTGCATCAACGCAGGATGGGATGAACCACTCTGGCTGGAAACTACCCAGGACGATCCAGGACGTGGCCAGGCCGCAGAAGCGCTGGAGGCCGGGGTCGACGTCGTAATTGCCGGCGGCGGGGACGGCACTATTCGCGCTGTGGCCGAGGTTCTTGCCGGTCAGGACACCCCCATGGGATTGCTGCCCTTGGGGACAGGGAACCTACTAGCGCGCAACCTGGGGATTGATATCGAGGACCCGGCGAAAGCAGTGCTGGGAGTGTTGGAAGGGGCCGAGAGCAAGATCGACGTCATCGTGGCAGCGCTTGACCATGGTGCGAAAGAACTGACGTTCTTGGTCGCAGCCGGACTCGGTTACGATGCGGCCATCATGTCCAACACCATGGAAGGCCTCAAGGACCGCGTGGGCTGGCTCGCTTATGTAGAATCGGGCATCCGGAACCTGCGGGGGGAGCCTGTCACTGCCCATATTTCCATGGACGGAAAGTCAGAGACGCATCACAAGGTTCGAGGTGTCATGGTGGGTAATTGTGGAAAAGTTATGGGTGGCCTAGAAATTTTCCAGGGCGCGGTTCCAACAGATGGAATTCTGGATCTCATGACATTCTCTCCGCAGCAAAAATTTGGGTGGCTAGGCGTAGTGGCCGGGGTCTTGGGCCGAGGAAAGAGCCGCGCGGTACGGTCCCTTGCGGGCAAGAGAGCAGAGATCACCCTGAGCAGCCCGCAAGAATTCCAGATCGACGGCGACCCTGTGGGCTTGGTATCTCACCTCTTGGTAAGTGTTGATCCATTGGCACTGACCATCAAGATGAGTGCCTCATCAGAGAAAAAGAGTGAATCCGAAGTGAGCGGGCGCCAGAGCCACACCAGCCCGCAGCTGCTTCTGTCCTCTGAAAACTGAGCAGCCACAACCTGTAAGGCCGGTCATGGGTTTCGCTTGCTATCCGGCGCCAGAGCGAAAGCGATGGGGACGGTCCCGATGATCCTCATCGAGACCGTCCCCATGGATGCCCCTGGAGCGTAGTCAGGTGGACCCGAACCAGAGGGTCTTGCCCGGCTCGGCACACAACCGGCGCGGCACACAACCGGCTCGGCGCACAACCTTAGAGCTGAGTGTCATCAATCCTGTCGGTGCGGCGAACTTCGTTTACTCCTTCTTGAGGGTTTACAACGGTGCGCCGTGTTGAAACCGAACGTCGTTTGCGGAACATGAATACCAAACCCAAGACGAACACCACCACGCCCGCGCCCATAAGGATATTGCCAACAAGGTCAAGGTCAATCCAGCTGAGCTCCATGTTGAGCGCAAATCTCAAGACTGCGCCGATGACGACCAGAAATATTCCAGAACCAATACTCATTATGTTTATCTCCTCAAAGTGTGGGAGGCGAACCCTGACACCCACAACGGTAGAGTTATCCACTTCTACTGCCGTGCATGCTGGGCGTGCCCCGGTTTTGTATCAAATGTAGCGCACTGTTGCCTACTCTGGGGCCAAACTCTAACATTCGACTGGACGTCACATTGGCATTTCCTTGGCAAACGCATGAGGAATGTTCCGCTATAGTTATTCACTTGTCGCATAAAAAGCGATAAGTAATTCCCACTCGAGAGAACGGAAATGACCAACATGCGCGGAAGCAGTCTTGTATGGACAATAGTCGGAGTACTCCTGGCAGTCGCCTTGATCATCTGGATCGTCTCAGCGATTTAG
This sequence comes from Arthrobacter sp. lap29, assembly GCF_032458965.1. Lineage (NCBI taxonomy): Bacteria > Bacillati > Actinomycetota > Actinomycetes > Micrococcales > Micrococcaceae > Arthrobacter > Arthrobacter sp. lap29. The sequence continues at coordinate 36,146 of NZ_JAUCEK010000002.1, read as the reverse complement.
TACGTCTTCTTGACGTAGGAAAATGGCGGGCCTGATCCTCAGATCAGGTTCGTTCAAGGTAAGGGCTTGGGAGGCAAATTATTTTGCTTCCCAAGCCCTTACTGTGTCAAACAGGCGTATTTGCCGACTTTTGAGCGTCCCGCTCGCTGCAGTGTTTCACGGCCTCAAAGGCTTGGGTTGCTTCTCACGGAAAGCTCGCCCCACACTGAACCGTTCCAGTTTGATGCAGCTGTCTTTTATTGAAAAGGGTGGTGATTAGGGCCAAGAATTCTCCCCCGAGAGTTTGTGGCCGTGCAGTGTGTATGTGGCTCTTCTCGGTTGGTGGCTCCGAAGCTCGGAGTTGGCTCGAGCCGCTGCGCCGCTGGCTGATCTAATCACAGCTAAATGCCGGCCCTGCGCACCTTGAAGATACACGTCGAGGTTCTAACCTGCTCAACCGCAACTTAGAGCTACCGGCACCGAACCAGGTAGGGGGCACGGATTGTACGTACGTCTCGGTCTGCGCTGGCTTCGTCTATGCCACCAAGGTCGCCGACCTGCACCCCGCCCACAAAACGGCGGCATGCTTCCTAGGAGGGCTAAGTCACTTGCCGGACTTCTCTTTGATGAGGCGTAGAACACCACCCTTGTGCGCGGCAATGTGGTCGGTTTTATCGCTCTTTATTGTGTACTGCGGATCTTCCTCCGAGGCTCTATGAGTATGCCCCTTGTAGTCAAAATCAAACGTATGAACCTTGGTGATGTGACCTGTTACCCGCCCTGCCTCAGAATTCCATGAAACGTGATCCCCTACAGCGAACTTCTTGGACATGAGTACCCCTCTCCTTTGCCTAGTGTAAGCACCCAGTCCCTGGCTAGTCACGGCCTACCGGTGATGATCGCTGACTAGTCCCCAAGTCTGTTCGGAATATGTGGAAACTTATTCTCATCACAAGGTAGGGAACTGTGTGGAGCCGGATTCAGGGCATCACTGTGTTCCCTACCCATGGCGCACTATGTACCACTGCATTGACACATTATGGGGGTTCTTGACGATGATTGTTTTTCTTTACCTGACCGTCCCGGTGTTGCTTGCACTTCTCCTGGCCGCCGCCCCCTTGCTCCGACGGCGAGCGCGGGAAGCTCTCCGGCCGAGCCTGCCTCCATGTGAGCGTAGCCTCACGGCCATTGGCATGGTTCGAGCTCTTGGCACCATGATTACCTACCAGAGCTGGACTATATCCCCCTGGTGGTTTCCAACCTTTGACAGCAATAGCTTCTTGGTGATTCAGCTGATCCGGTACGGCCTACCCCTAGCGCTGAGCATTCTGGCGCTAGTGTTCCTGATCCTGCCGGCGCCGTCACCGGGGCCAGGCGGAACCGCAGCTCTGGCTCCACGCTCGCTTGTGACCTTCGCATCCCAAGGATGGGTGGGCTTTGCCGCCGGCGCTCTTCTTAGTGTTGCTCGCGGCGTTGACGTTTGCGGGCCTCTCTGTCATGTCCCGCCCGGCACTTGCCCTTGATGGTGGCGCAGATACCGCACTGAGAGCAGCACGTGTTCGCAACATTTTGGCTGCAACCACTGGTGGGCTCCTTCTCCACCTCAGCTCCATCCTGGAATCATTGGCCAGCACGTCTTCTCTGCGCTCCGGCTTCACTGCAGGAGCGGCCGGCTGGGTGGATCAGGGCACGTCCTTCGCCGCACTGGGCCCCGCCCTCTCCTTGGCTGCCCTCCTGACGCTCATTCTCGGCCTGGCCCTGTGGTTCTCCGTTCTTTTACGGACCCTGCCGGCCCGTACGCGTCAGCTGATTCCGTCAGTGCCGGCATGATCATCACACTCACCAAGTCCGGAGCTCCGCTGGTCAAGCAGATCGGGGACCAGATTCGCGGACTCATCACTACAGGCCTCCTTGCTGCCGATCAGCGGCTCCCCTCGGTGCGCCAACTGGCGGGTGACCTTGGCGTGGCCCCCGGAACGGTAGCAAAAGCCTATAGGTCTCTCGAGGCTGAAGGCTTTCTACTCACCCGGATCGGCAGCGGCACCCGAGTCAGCGCCCAGGCTTGTGCCACACCCCGGGATGTCCTCAAGGCAGCCATTGAACTGGCCCAGGCCGGCAAGCACGCCGGCGTGAGCCTTGACGACGCCGTCCGGGTCTTGCACGCCGTCTGGAACGAATAACGTTCAGGCCCTCCCACCACGGACGGGCGGGGCTCCGTGCCGAGATAGGATTTCGTGCATGGAAACCTCTCACACAGCACGGCTGCACCTTGAACTTGACCTTGAATTCACCAATCCCGGCGCGGTACAGGCTCACGCCCTTGCCTGGGCTCGGGATAACGCCGGAGAGAATGCGCAGACCCTGGCCGGGATGGTGGAGCAGGTTGGCGAGGGTGCCGAATCGGCCCTCATGATGCTGGTGGAGCCCTCTGAGGTGGTAGCCGGCATTCCTGGTGTTCAGGCCCTTGGCGCAACCATGTGGGTGCAAGGAACCGAGGACGAGAGCGAAGAGGACGAGGACGCAGAGGGCACAGATAGCACATTGGCCGACGAGGACGACTTCACACTCAGCACGCCCCACGCGCACGGGAGCGGAGCCCTCGAGAGCGAAGACGGCGAAGAGGATGAAGACAGCGAAGATGAGTGGCTGGAGAAGATTTTCAGCGATGGAGCCAAGCTGCCCGGACTCGATCTGGTGCGCCTGGGCTATGACCCGGAAGAGAGCAACCCGGACAGGCGTGGCAGCCAGCTTCGCGAAGCCACCATGTTGCGCGGCGCCATCAATTGGGCCTATGTGAGCTTGATCGATGAGCTCTTTGAGGACCTCTCACTTCTGCGCGAGAGCACCGAAAGTGCAGCCGAGACCCAGCAAATCGCCAACCTCCCTCCCCTGCACGCTGCCAGCTATGGACCGCTTTTTGCCCAGCAGTTCCTGACCGTTGCCATTGAACTAGGCTCGGCCCTGGCAACAGAGTTTGCGGCACCGTCCTGCGTGGCACAGGAATTGGCGTTGAAACTAGTTCTCGATCAGGTAGAGGCACTTGAATCCATGCTGCCAAACATGGCACTGGCCCAGGATTGGCGCGGCATGGCGGAGGACACCCTCTATGAGGATCTGGACCACGAGCTACTGTATGATCCGGCCATGGACGGCATCAGTTCCAGCCCCCTAAACGAATCGCTTGGAATAGCAGATCTGAACCTGTCCGCGTGGTTCACCCCCTTCAACGGCCGCGCGGTGAACCCGTACGCTGCTGACGAAGACTAAACGGCACCATGTGGGTGTGAGTGAGGTAGTGGGCGAGCCTGCCGCAGCTCTGAATACCCGGAGAATACTGAACTGAAAGTGGTTCCTGTGGGACATATCAAGCTCGTTCAATCCGCGCAGATCTATGTTTCTCTTTGACTTCCCTACGGGGAGGGTCCGTCCTCGGTGTGGGGATCAGATAAATTCCCTGCACCGATTTTGGGAATCTGGCGCTTCTTTTCATAGCGGAAATCCGAGGCCGTTTCACCGGAACTGCCGTTGGCAGAGACCAGTACGGCACGCTTGTTGAAACGTGCTGTTCTAGTCCGCTTCAGCCTTCATCGCCTCGGTTGAATCTCTGGAGACGCTCCTGCATTTCCCCGTAGGGTGTGGCCGGCGGAACTGGTTTCCCCTCGCGCAGGGCGTTGAGAACGTTGACCGCCGCGTCCACGGCTGCCCGGTACGGCAGGGAGCCGGAGCTCACCCGCCGGACCCCCAGTTCGCCCAGCTCTGCAACGCTCAGCGAGGGATGTGCCAGCACGTTCACAGGCAGTTCAATCCCGGCAGTGATGCTCCGGATATCTTCCGGGACCACAAGCCCGGGGACAAAAATGCCATCAGCCCCGGCCTCTGCGTAACTGCGGGCACGGCGTAGAACAGCATCCACGGTTGCCTCCTCGCCAAACCAGAAGTTGTCCACCCGGGCATTGATAAATACGGCCGGGCTGCTTTCCTTAATGGCAGAAATCTTAGAGGCTGCTAAGGCTGGATCTACCAGGCGCCCGTCCCGGCTGTCCTCAATATTGATGCCAGCAACTCCCTCCGCCACCAGCAGAGCCACAAACTGTGCAACCTCGGGGGGATCGTCGCAGTAGCCGTCTTCAATGTCCGCCGTGATGTGCACTGGCAGGCGGCACAGCTGCGAGGCGAGTGCTGCGGTTGCCGCCTTGCTGGCCCGGCCGCCGTCGGGCATGCCAGCGCTTGCCGCGATACCAAAACTGGTGGTTCCCACGGCGAGGAAACCTGCCGCCGCAAAGGCCAGTGCAGAGCCAACGTCCCACGCGTTGGGCAGCAGCAGTGGCACCCCCGTGTGGTGCAGCTCTAGAAAAGTGGCCACCGTTGACTCCCATCCCGCGCCCAACAAATTGGACAGTGTTCCTCCAGTCTACAAAGGCACACTGAAGCGGGCACAGGGGCATCCGCTTAATAGTTGGGTCAACCGGAATCTGATGAACGTCCTGCCACCTTTTTCCGAGCGAGGCGTTGCGGGTGCCACTACGCTGTTGCGGCTCCCGCTAGGCTGGGGCAAACACTGCGAGAGGACTCTCATGGCAACGCCCACCCCGGATGCAACACCTGGATTTTGGCTCCGCGACACGCTGGATCCAGAGGGCCACACCGTTGCCGGATTCGTCCCTGTCGGGTACCCGTTTTATGCCCGGATTCTGAACCCTGTGGGCGTTGAAGGCTTCGGCTCAGAGCCACGGCGGCTGGCGTGGAGCGAGGCTGCAGCGAGCGTGGGTGCGCCCGTCTACCCCTGGATGCAGTGGCACGAGACGGTTCTTGCTGCCGGCGGCGCCCTCCCCCGGGAGTGGACATCTCCCGCCATGGGCGATCTGGACCAGGTGAGAGCCCGCGCCCTCGTTGAGGTGTTGGAACAACATACCAGGACACCGGAGGAGTGCTTTTTTGCCCAGTGGGACGGCTATGCGCCGGTTACGGGCAACAACGGCTTGGTGACATTTCCCCCGGATCGGGAGATGAAAATCCTGGCCGGCCCGCTCAGCGACGGCGCACAGCCCACGGGCAGTCCCGGCAGCTCCGGCATGGAACACCCCAGCGGCGCACACGGGGGCCGGCGCCCACTGTATTGGTGGCCGCAGGACAGAGCCTGGTGCATGGGGCAGGACATTTACGCCCGCAGCGTTTTGTTGGGCGTCAGTGGGCCGTGCTTGAAGGATCTCTTCGCCCACCCGGATTTGGATATCTTCTCAGTCCGGCTCAGCGACGCTGTTAACCCTGAGGACGATTGAACCTGAGGGCAGGCGAACAACCGGCGGGACGGCTAAACAAGCGCCCGGATCAGCTTAGGCGCGGCCGCCGGGAGGACCAACGAACATCATGGTGGACATGATGCCGCCAACAAACACCACAAACACCACGCTCAACAGCACCGGGCGGTTGAGCATCCAGCGCAGCACCACCTGAACCCAATGCCCGTCGTGCGGGTGCGCCGTGGCTTGCGTGCGCCATTCGCCGTCGAGCCTGTTCTTCTTCTCCAGCCACCTATCAAAGGGGATGGTCAGGTACGGGACCACGGCCGTGGCTGCCGCGCCAAGGATCAGCCGCACAGGCCAGCGTTGGTTCAAGCCCACCAAAACCGCCGTAGTCACATAGGCGATGAACACCAGCCCGTGCGCAAAACCGCCCACCGTGACGGGCCAATCGCCCACTTTGAACACGTATTTCATGATCATTGCGGCAATCAGCAGCGTCCAGGTGATGGCCTCGGCAATGGCAAGGGTGCGGTAGAAAGTGCGTGGAGACATGGGCTGAATACAGTCCTAGGAATCGTGGGTGACAGAGTGTCGGCAAAATGCCATGTCCAGACTAGCGGTGATTTCTGGGAGGATCCTGCACACCCAGCCGCTTCCTGCGGGCCCGCGCCGAGGCTTCGCTGGGCGCGGTTGATCCCAAACTCCACCCCACGACGGCGAGCACAGCCTTGGTGGGTACCGTCACCGGTAACGGGAGCGGGCCAAGTGCCGGCGCACGCAGTTTGAGCATCTCCTGGTAGGCCGGCGGCAAGGAGGCCACCGCGGCGGCGAAAAGAACTTTGTACCCCGCCTGCTGCGAGCGCGGCAGCGGTGGGTTCTTGATGAAGGCAACAATTTCTTCAACACGCTCGTCATAGCGCAGCTCGGGGCTGAACGCGGCCAGCTGCGCCTGCAGTTCAGCCACGGTGGTGGGCGGGCTCGCCACCCTCATGAGGGTCCCTGCCACAGCCCAGTCAGCCACATAAGCATCCGCGCCTGCTGCAATGGGGGCCCCATACGCTTCATGGGTTGCCAAAAATGCCTGGGTGAAGGCCAAATGTACCCAGCGCAACAGATCGGGGTCGTTCGCCGTATAGGGACGCACCTCCCCGTTGTTGGCGGTGTAGCTGCCGGTGATGTACTCATGGATGCGCAGCACCTTGTTGGAGGCCGTCCGGGCAGCCTGCGTGTCACCATAACTGATGGTAAAGATCCATTGGATGGTCCCTGCCAGTCTGCCCAAAGGATCGCTGCGGTAGCTGGAGTGATCGTGGACGCCGGCCAGCGCACCCGGATGCAGGGCCTGAATCAGTAGGGACTGGATGCCGGCAACCAGGGTTGTCATTGACCCGTGCACCGCCCATGCGGCAGAGTCAGGCCCAAAGTAGCCGCCGTCTTCACCCTTTTCCAGGTCCAGTTCCCACTGGGGGATGGTGGCCGAGTTGTTACTGAAAGTGCCGCGCAACTCCCTGCGCCAGCGTTGCACAATATTCTCCATAACCCTTAGTCTGGTCCTTTTCTGTGCGGACCGCACCTGAGGCTCCCCAACAGCGTCCGGGACGCCTAGCGCCCACCACACTACCTAGGGCCTGGCTCCCAGCCATTAAGAGGGCCCGCAACAGCTATACCGGTCCAGCTCAGTGGTGGAAAGCCACCTTGTCCGGCACCTTACCGTTGAGCCTTTCCACTGACTTGTCAAGGTCCGCCAAGAACATCCCTGCCAGATCAAAAGTGAAGCCATTACGCACCACCACACGCAGCACGTCTATCTCAGCCATGCCCTCGGGCATGGGGTAGGCGGGCACAATCCAGCCAAAGCTGCGCAGCTCGTGTGAGAGGTCATAGACGCTCCAGCCATCCGGGGCGCTCACACTAAAGGCAAGCACCGGCAACTCCTCTCCCCGGCTGAGCAAAGTAAACAGTCCAAAGTCCGCGACGCCCTTGGCGATGGCTCCGGCAATGTCCCGCGAGCGCTGCTGGATGCTGCGGTACCCCTCAAACCCGTATCTGACCAGGGTGTAGTACTGGGCAATCACCTGGGCCGCCGGGCGGGAGAAGTTCAGGGCGAAGGTGGGCATGGAGCCGCCCAGATAGTCCACGCTGAAGATCAAGTCCGCCGGCAGGTCCTCCGCGCTGCGCCACAGCACCCAGCCCACGCCCGGATACACGAGCCCGTATTTGTGGCCTGAAGAGTTGATGGACTTCACCCGATCGAGGCGGAAGTCCCATAACAAGTCTTGGTCAAGGAAGGGGGCAATGAACCCGCCAGAGGCTGCATCCACATGCAGTGGCACATCCAGACCGGTGCTGGCCGCGAGCGCATCAAGCGCTGCCGCGATCTGCGCTACGGGTTCATAGGAACCATCAAATGTTGAGCCCAGCACGGCCACCACCCCAATGGTGTTCTCATCACACGCCGCAGCGGCCTGCGCCGGGGTGAGGTGAGTTGCCCCGTCGAGCGGGATAAGCCGTGCCTCAACATCCCAGTAGCGTGCAAACTTTTCCCAACACACCTGCACATTGGCGCCCATGACCAGATTGGGTTCGGTGGCATCCAGCCCGGCAGCCGCCCGGCGTGCACGCCAGCGCCACTTCAACGCCATCCCGGCCAGCATTGCAGCCTCGGAAGAACCCGTGGTGGAACAACCCACGGCGTCGGCTCCCCCAGTGGGCTCAGGGGCGTGCCACAGGTTCGCCAGAATATTCACGCAGCGCCGCTCAATCTCGGCCGATTGCGGGTATTCATCCTTGTCGATGATGTTCTTCTCCAGCGACTCCTGGATCAGCTCCACAGCCTGTGGCTCCATCCACGTGGTGACAAAGGTGGCCAGGTTCTGCCGCGCATTGCCGTCGAGCATGAGCTCATCGCGCACAAATTCCAGGGCAGCATTGGCATCGGAGGTACGCTGCGGCAGTTTGTGACGGGGAATGGAGCCAAGACCCCCATCGAAGGCTGCGTCCTGGATTGTTGCATCGCGATTGCTGTGGTGCCTGTGCAAACTCATGCTGCTCCCTGCTAAACCGCGGATGGTACGGATACACCGAGGCTAGCCAGTTCCGCAGCCAAAATGAAGAGGCTCGCCACGTGGCGGCTCAGCGTCCGGAGCATCAGCGTCCGGAGCATCAAGGCAGAGTACCGGTCACCACGGTGCCGGCAAGTTCGGCACTTCTAGAAATGCTGGTGCTGAATCCGTGTGCCGCCAGAATCGCTGCGCTGACGGGCGCCTGCCTGAGACTGCTTTCAAGGAGCAGGGATCCTCCTGGCCGCAACCAGTCCGGGGCTGTTGCAGCAATGCGCCGGTGCAGTTCCAACCCGTCGCGGCCTCCGTTCAGGGCTGCGTCCGGCTCATGGATCCGGGCTTCCGGCGGCATGAACGCAATGGCAGCCGATGGAACGTAAGGGGCGTTGGCCACAATGAGATCGAATCTTGTGCGCAACAGGGCCGGAATGGGGGCAAATAAGTCCCCCCAATAAACGTGAGAACCAAATGGTGCCAGGTTTTTGGTGGCACACACCACGGCGGCCCGGTCTACATCCGCCGCGTGCACCTCACAAGCCATGACGCGAGCGGCACCGGCGTCGAACACCAGAGCCGTGGCGATTGCGGTTCCCACTGCGCCGCTTCCGCAGCACAGGTCAAGGATGCGTGGCAGAGTCCCTCCCCCGCTGTGCGAACCGAGTACCGCCAAGGCTCGTTCCACCAAATACTCGCTGCGCCGCCGAGGGACGAATACCCCCGGGTCCACCGCAATGTGCAGCCCGCAAAACAGGGCCCAGCCCACAATGTGTTCCAAGGGATAGCCCTCCACCCTGCGGGCAAGCATGTGAGCAAGTTCCTGGGCCGTGGCAGCACTCACATCCAAGATCGCGGCTTCTTCTTCAGCGTAGACACATCCGGCGGCGCACAGCGCAGCAACAATCTCCGCCCTCTTCAGCCGTGTGCTTTGCCCCATACCAACCACATGATAGTCCTGCCACTACGCTATGGGCATGAGAAATTCAGCAATGCCACCCAATGAGGGCTTTCTTGCTGCCCTGCGCCCGGCGCTGGATCTAGCCGCCATCCCGGAGAAGGCTGAGGGCATGGCCGCTTACATGAAATCATCGATGCCCTTCAAGGGGGTGCCCTCCCCCATGGTTCGCCAGAGCGTGCGGGAACTGGCCAAAACACATCCCTTCAACAGTCTCGCCGAGCTGGCAGGCACCTGCATGACGCTTTGGAATGACGCCGCACATCGGGAAGAACGCTACGCCGCCATCATGCTCACCGACTCCCGGCTGGGCCGCGGTGAACAAGCCTTGCTGCCGTTCTACACGCTGGTCATTGAAACGGGGCAATGGTGGGATTTCGTGGACGCCGTGGCCCCGCGCATCTTCGAGCTTTTGCAAAAGGACCGCACACTCATGGAACCGCTCCTGCGCCAGTGGAGCCAGCACAATAACTTGTGGTTCCGCCGGGCCGCCATCATTTCCCAACTTCCGGCAAAGAACGCCACGGACACGCAATTGCTCAGCGACGTCATCGCTGTCAATACTGCGGATAAGGATTTTTTCATCCGCAAAGCCATAGGCTGGGCGCTGCGCCAGTACGCACGGAGCGACCCGGACTGGGTGCGCGGCTACGTGGCGGCGCATGAAAACCTTAGCCCGCTCTCCCGCCGTGAGGCCCTCAAACACCTTGGCTAAGGGTGGGAACACTGGCTAGTTCTGGGGAGCTTCCCCGGCCCCGACGAGTCCGCGCCTGGGCACGAAGAGCCCCCGCGTCTTCGTGTCCCAGAACATGATGTAGAGCACGCCCGCCAAGCCCACCACAATGGCCACGGCACGGATCAGCACCACCGGAATCCACGGGAAGACGCTGAGCTGGTCCGTTAGGGCGATCATGGTGAAGAACGCCGTGAGGTACAGCGCCGTGCGCAACTGCCACCCTTCGGCAATCCCCGTCACGGCGAAGAACGCCAACAACCAGAGCATGTACCAGGGCTGGATCATGGGAGCCATGAGAACCACGGCGGCGAAGGCCCACGCCATGCGTCGCAGAACTGCTTGGCTGTAACGCTGCGCTTCCTCCAGGACGGGGGTGCCGGCGTCGAACTTTTCAGTAAAAGGTGCCGCTGCGGCCTTGACCGGCAGGAATGCCAACGCCATGACGAGCAGAATCGAGGCGATCTGTCCCATGTTTTGAATGACATCGGTGACAGCAGGGCCGGCACTGCCAAAGAATCCCACCACAAAGCCCACCACGTTGGAGAACAACCCCACGGGGGCGTACCAAATCCAGACCGTGCCGGGCGTTTGCAGTGCCGCGAGCCAGCCGAAGCCAAGCCCGTTGATGGCACCCATGAAGGCCATGATGGCGGTGGAGATGCCAAGGGTGGCTGCCCACAGACCAAACTTGCGCACCCAGCCGGCCTGCGAGCCGGCCCACAACAAGCCCACAAACGGCAGGGCGATCAAGGTGATGGGTTTAATCGCAATCGAGGCCGTGACCAGCAAGATGCCCAGTACCGGACGTTTCGCCGAGGCGTAATAAATACCCGCCACCACCAGCCCCAGCATGAGCGCATCATTGTGAACGCTGGCAATGAAATTGATCAGAACAACAGGGTTCAGCACCACCAGCCACAGGGCCTGCTGCGGGTTGAATCCGTGGCGGGCGGCAAGCTTGGGCACGTAGATGGCCAAGAGAATAACCCCGGCCAGGCAGGCGAGCCGGAACGGGATGAGAGCAATTTCGGGGCTGTGTGAAGGCAGCAGCACGGCAATTTGTTCCAGCCATAACCACAGCGGGCCATAGGGTGTGGGCGCTTCGGTCCAGAGCGTGTCCGGGCCCAGCAAGTAGTAGTTATTGAGTGAGGAGATGCCGTCCGTGTAAGGGTTCAACCCCTCCAGCATGAGCCGGCCCTGCCCAATGTAGGCGTAGGAATCTCGGCTGAACAAGGGCAGCGCCAGCATCATGGGCGCAACCCACAGGATCAAAGCCTTGATGAGGATAGGGCGGCTGCTGGCATCCCAACCGGCCAAATGCGCACGCAACCGCAACCAGGCCCGCAACATCAATACCGCACCAACACACAGCAGCACGGTTGCGGTGATAACAGCCACAGGCGTGGTTCTGGCCAGAATGAACAACGGATTCCGGATCAACACCGAACTGCTGGCCAGCCACCCCACCCCGAAGGAGCCCAGTAGCAGCATCACGGATCCTGCGAAACCTTGCCAGAGCGCCGAATCGGCTGTTCCCGTGCGGAACGGAAGCTTCCGCAAGGATTTGCTTGACACCTTGTTTGACACCTCCGGCCGGGCGCTGTGCGTGCTGGTCAACAACTAACTCCTGATCGTTTCCGCCGGTGGTGGCGGCTGCGGCTGGCATGATCTCGCTCTGACCAGCCCGGGCAATTTGGTGGCGCTGCGCTAACATATAAGCAGCTGCGGACCCCGTTCTTGGCATTCTACCCACTTCATCTGGGCAGTCGGCAGGAGCAACGCCATCGAATTGGTGTGATCTTGCTGCAGCTGCTCTGGCCCGGGCCCGGCCCGGACCACCCCACTCTCGAGAAGGACCGGACCATCTCCACGGACAAATTCTTTGCCGCTCTCAGCCGAACCCGGGATGCGTTGCTGCCCGCGAAGACCCAGAACTGGCTAAAAACCCCTCGCGGTATGTGGCTGGTCTTCGCTGGCGTGCACCTTGTTTTCCTTGTCTTGGCGGGCGTGCTCTCGCTCCGCGGGGAGGCTTTTAGCGACACGTTCATTTACCGCATCTGGGCTTCAGTGGACTTCAACGGCGACCGCGTTCTGGGTCCCAGCCCCTGGGTGTATCCGATTCTGGCGCTGGTTCCCATGTCTGTGGCCTACATTTTTGGCCCGGCACCGTTCTTGTTCCTGTGGGTTTTGATGATTGCCGGATTGAACACCTTGGCCTTGGGCAAACTCACCAGCTGGGGCCGCAACACCAAGGCTATTCCGGCGGCACTGTGGTGGATCGCCTTCACCACCTTGCTGGCCTGGCTGGGCTTTGCCCGCGTTGACGGGCTCACCGCACCCGTGGTTTTGATCGCACTGTCTCTGGGCGTGGCCAGCCCGTTCCTGACCTCGTTCATCCTGAGCGTGGCCACCTGGACCAAGGTGTGGCCGGCTGCCGTGGTGCTGGCGCTCTTCACCGTGGTGAAAAAGCGGGTGCAGGTGGTTCTGGCCGGTGTGCTGGTGACGGCGTTCGTGGTGGCGCTGGCGTTAAGCATGAACGCCATGCCGCTGCTGCTGAACTTCCTCCTAGAACAGGGCGATCGCGGCATGCAGCTTGAGGCCACCTTCACCACCCCGTGGCTGTGGATGAGCGTGCTGGGCATTGGCGGGGCGCGCATGTACATGAACCGGGATATCAACTCCATGCAAGTGGACGGTCCGGGCTCGGAGTTCATGAGCTTTTTGATGCAACCCCTACTCATCGCCGCCGCACTGTTGGTGGCGGCGCTCATTTTCTGGGCGCTTCACACGGGCAAGCGCAATGGCGGTGCCGACAGGACGGCGCTGCTGCTCTTTGGCTCACTCGCCCTGGTCACCGCCTTCGTGGTCTTCAACAAGGTGGGCTCCCCCCAGTTCATGGTCTGGCTTGCCCCGGCAGTTGCCGTCGGTTTGGCCCATCAGTGGAAGGCGTGGCGAGTCCCCGCCACCATGCTCATTGGCGTGGCCGTCCTGACGTTCCTGGTCTACCCCCTCTTCTACGACGCCCTCTCCCACAACAACCCCCTCATGGCAGGTGTCCTAACGGCCCGCAATGCCCTCTTGGTGATCCTGTTTGTGTGGAGCGTACGTCAGTTGGTCATCATGGGCCGCAACCCCCAAGCTATTCCCAGGCACGACGCCGTCACCTCCCCCGCCGCCACCGAAGCTACCGCACTGGCTGGCCCGGACACCGCCGCGGCCGTGGATAGTGGCGCTGCTCCGGATAGCGCCGCACACACGGGCCCGGCCGCTGTGACCGAGGAGTCCTAAGATTTCAGCTCCCTTGTTTGACACAGTTCTGGAACGGGCGGTGGCAGTGCGCGGCCGCCTCCTGTCTCCTTCGGCTATTGCCTGGTTCCGGACCCCTGCCAGCGTGTGGTGGGGATTCGCCGCAGTCCACGGCTTTTTCCTGGCGTGGATGATGAGCTTCATCATCCACGGCGAGACTTTCAGTGACACCGAGCAATACCGGCAATGGGCGCAACTAGGCTACAACCCAGCAGTTCTAGGCGATGCGATCAGCCCGTGGGTCTACCCCTTGCTGGCACAGCTGCCCATTTTCGCTGCCAATATGTTTGGACCATCCCTGTATTTGCTGGGCTGGACATTGATCATCACGGCCTTGAATGCTGTGGGCATGGCGTTCCTAGTGCGCGGCACACGGTCCCAGACGGGTATTGCCCCGGCCTGGTTCTGGCTTTTTTTCACCATTTTCATGGGTTTCCTCAGCTTTGCCCGGGTGGAAGGGATCACCACCTCATTCGTATTGGTGGCTCTGCTCTACGCTTCCGAACGCCCTGTGGTGGCGGGACTGCTGCTCTCTTTGGCTACGTGGATCAAGGTCTGGCCGGCCGCTGTTATTGCTCCCCTGCTCATTGCCAGCGCGCGGCGTTTCCACGTGTTTCTCACGGGCGTGGTGGTCAGCGCTGGCGTTGCCGCGTTTGCGGTATTGACGGGGGCTGGCTCGCACCTGCTTGATTTTGCCATCAACCAGGGTGACCGTGGCATGCAACTTGAGGCCACCTTCTCCACCCCGTGGGTCTGGCTCAGCGTGTTCAACATAGGTGGTTCCAAGATTGCAGACAACGTGGCCATTAACTCCACCGAAGTTTATGGTCCCGGCGCCGAGGTGGCAGCCTTCTTGATGCAGCCGCTGCTCATTGTTGCCGCATTGGCGGGGGCACTGCTGATGGTGTGGGCCCTGCGCCGCGGCGCCGAGCGTCAAGAACTCCTGCTAGAAGGCTCATTGCTGATGGTCACCGCGTTCATCGTGTTCAACAAGGTGGGCTCCCCGCAATTCATCATCTGGCTGCTGCCAGTGGTGGTGGCCGGGTTGGTTCATGACTGGAACCGTTGGAAGGTACCGGCAACTCTGCTCATGGGGATCGCCTTCATGACCTTCATCATCTATCCGCTGTTCTACACGCCACTGATTCACGCGAACCCGATCATGGCGGCTGTGCTGACCGCCCGGAACGTGCTCCTTGTGACACTGCTGGTGTGGGCTGTGCGCCGAACAGTTGAACTGGGCCGCTCTGCCATCCCCGCTCGCTCTGCGAAGTAGGCACCACCTCGGTGCAGAGCCGCTACCTCAACGTAACAGGCGCAAAGTCACTCTCGCGGCTGTTCAATAGCTTGCGGGTGTGCACATCCAACACCAGCAAATACACCACCCCGGCCAACGCCACGGCCGTTGACAGCACCCGGGTTTGAACCGGTAGTTGCACAAAGTTCCAGACAAAGAGCTGGTCTTGGGCGCCGAACACCACAAAGAAGGCAACCGCTACGTAGCAGGCCTTAATCTGCCAGTTGTTGCGCATTCCCGTCACGGCCAAAAAGGGCAAGAACCACAGGATGTACCAGGGCTGGATGATGGGGGCCAGAAGCACCACGGCGGCAAACGCCAACCCCATCCGGCGCACCACCTTGCTGCGGTCACCGAAGAGTACCAACCAGGCCGCTATCAGTATGCTGACTGCCGTCAACACGGTCCTGAATCCCCCGCTGACCGCCAGACCGTCCAGGCCCACGGCGTTAGCCGCCAACTCCACCATCTGGCCACCGAACCCAGAAGGCGAATAGCCGGTGTAGCCCGGGGTGGTATCGGTAAGCGCCCACGTCCAGCCAAGGCCCAGCTGGTGCCCAATGCCCATGAGCCACAACAACAGCAGGCTCAAGGATCCCGTGCCAGCCCAGAACAGGAACCGCCGGCCCCAGCCAGCTGACGTGCCGGCCCACAAAAGCCCAATAAAGGGCAGCAGCACTATGGTGATGGGTTTGACGGCGATGGATGCGGTGACCAGTACAACACCCAGCAACCCCCGCCGGGTCGCAGCAAAATACGTACCCGCCACGGCCAGTCCCAGCATGAGCGCATCATTGTGGGCGCTAGCAATGAAGGAGATGAGGAACAACGGATTTGCCACGGAAATCCAGAGCGCCCGGGCGCCGTCAACGCCGTGCAGGGCTGCCAGCTTGGGTACATAGATCACGCAAAGCACCACACCAACGCACGCAAGGCCCCGGAAAAACAGCACCGAAACATCGGGTTGACCTCCCGTCACGGCAACAACACCGCGGCTCAGCCAGAGGAATAGCGGCCCATACGGGGTACGGTTTTCAGCCCAGGACGGGTCCGTGCCAAGCATGAACCAGTTACTCAACGCCGAGATTCCCGTGGTGTAAGGGTTCAACCCTTCAGCCATGAGCCGGCCTTGACCAGCGTAGGCGTAAACATCACGGGAAAAGATGGGTACAGCAACAAAAAGCGGCGCACCCCAGGCAGCCACCGCCGCCACAACGGTGCCCAAGGAGCCGGCCTCCCAGTTGCGGAGATGCTGGCCCAGTCTCAGCCAGGAGCGCAGCAGGAGCATTGCGCCAAGGGTCAGCAGGGTAGTTGAAATGAGCACACCTGCGCCCTCGGTGCGCAGTGCAATAACCATCGGATTGCGGACCATGGGCGAGCCATTGGCTATCCAGCCCACGCCAAAGGAGCCAAAAAGGATCATGGTTGAGCCAATAAAGCCCTGCACCACAGCAATCCAAGGGCGCCGGTCGGCCGTTCCATGCTCAGGCACAGCGGGCTCCAACGCTGTCATTGAAAGTCTCCGGCCGTCGTCGTCCATTTAGGTTCCCAGGACCGCACCACGGTCCCGAAGACCCAATTTTAGCTCAGGCGGCGGTGAGCGCAGGGTTCACGGTACATTGGAGCGGTGGCTATTACTAATGAACGCATTGTGTGGATTGACTGTGAAATGACCGGCTTGGATGCCGTCAATGACGCCTTGATTGAGGTGGCGTCGCTGGTAACCGACTCCGAATTGAACATTCTGGGTGAGGGCGTTGATGTGGTGATCAAGCCCAGCGACGAGGCATTAGCGCAGATGAGTGATTTTGTGCGCAACATGCACACCACGTCCAAACTGTTGGATGAGCTGGCCGGTGGCACCACCATCGAGGACGCCCAGGAGCAGGTGCTGGCCTACATTCGCAAGCATGTGCCCGTGGCTAACAAGGCCCCCCTGGCTGGGAACTCGATTGGCACCGACAAGGTGTTCCTCTCCCGTGACATGCCCGAGCTCGTGGAGCACCTGCACTACCGGGTCATTGATGTCTCCACCATCAAGGAGCTTTCCCGGCGCTGGTTCCCGCGCGCCTACTTCCAGTCGCCGGCCAAGACCGGGGGCCACCGCGCGCTGGGGGACATCATTGACAGCATCAATGAGCTTAAGTACTACCGAGAGGCCGTTTTTGTGCCCGCTCCGGGGCCCGACACAGCCACCGCCAAGAAGATTTCGGCCAAATATTCCGGATAAATTCCGGATAAATACGGGATAACTTCCGCGACTTGACGCACTTGAACCGCTGCAATAATGCGACTTGAATCACAAATAGGGCAAAAGAGACCACTTTGGTCTTGACCCCCTTTTATTTCGGGTAGACTATTTGTCGTTGCCAAAAGCGCGCAGGGCATCGCAAGATGTCATGCTACGCAGCGGCGGACATGGTGGGATTAGCTCAGTTGGCAGAGCGCCTGGTTGTGGTCCAGGAGGTCGCGGGTTCAACCCCCGTATCTCACCCCATGTGTGGTTCATTACGAATCACTAAACACCCCGGTCAATTGATCGGGGTGTTTTTCATTGCCTGAATGCGCTAAAACTTGGCATTGTTTCGAGCCTGAAAAGGAATCAGTCATGACCATCCGTCCCGTGACCATCTTGGGTGAGCCAGTACTTCACCGCCGCGCCGATGAGGTTCTTGCCTTCGATCAGGACCTCAAGGACCTAGTGGCTGATATGTACCAGACCATGGATGCCGCCCACGGCGTTGGCTTGGCAGCACCTCAGATTGGGGTGGGTCTGCGTATTTTCACCTACCAGCTGGAGAACGACGACGACGTCCCCGCCCGGGGCGTGCTCATCAACCCCACGCTGACTGTGGGGAAAATTTCCGGCAACCCTCCCAGCGTGGATGACGAGGTGGAAGGGTGCCTGTCAGTTCCTGGCATCGACTTCCCGCTCAAACGGGCCGAATGGGTGCGTGTGCGTGGCTTCGACGTGGACGGCAACGCCCTGGACTTTGAAGCAACCGGCTGGTTTGCCCGCTGCATGCAGCACGAGTTCGATCACCTTGATGGAAAACTTTACGTGGACCGGCTCAACGCCCGCTACTCCAAGAAATCCAAGCGTGCGGCCAAGAACAACGGCTGGGGCGTGCCCGGGCTGACCTGGATGCCCGGCGTGGACCCGGACCCTTTCGGTCACTGACCGCTGCGGCGCCTGGTATTCCATCTGCCTCCGCACAGACTTTCCGTATGCGTCCCGTCAGGGGCTAACGCGGCGCCACTGACGCACTGGCGCCACGCTGAACTCCACGGCGTTGCACGAGTTATGTCACTTTCGCCCTACGCACCGCCAGCACCGTGGCAAGGCGCATAACCGCCGGATCACCAGCAGCCACTGATTCGCTAAACTGGTTCCATGACCTCTCGCACCGCCTTGAACCCTAAACAGACCCTGGACGTCCTGGGCATTGCTCCCGAAGACCGTGCGGAATCTATTGCGCTACTCGAGGGGCCGGCAACTCCCGCCGTTGAAAAAGTCTTGGCCCACCTGAGGTCCCGGCTGGGCAGTTCCGATGATTCCGTCCCGGAACTTGGCACCGCCGAAGCCCCCGTGACCGAGTTCGACTGGCTCAGCGCCATGCTGCGCTTCTCCCCCGAACTCCTTCAGTGGCACAGGGCCAAGAACATCCCCGAGGCAGTCTCCAATGCCACCTTGGCAGACTTTGGCCGCAATATGCTCATCAACCGCCGCGTCCACAACCGCTTCGGTATGGATACTTACAAGTGGCTCAATCACGTTTGCTCCGGCCGCATTTACCAGCTGGGCCGGTTGCAATACCTGATCCACCAACCTGTGGCCAGCATCCCAGGCGTGGAAGCCGAGGAATGGATTCTGGGCATCCATATCCCCGAAGGCGGCGGTCTGGGTACCGCGGCCGTCCAGGAAAGCCTGGCCTTGGCAGCAGCATTCTTTGCCGAGTATTTTCCGGAGAAGCCCGTACGTACCGGCAATTGTGAATCATGGCTTCTGGACCCGTACCTGAGCACACATCTGGACCCGGCGTCCAACATTGCTGCCTTCGCGGGACTCTTCACCCCCTATGGTGAGCCGCGCAACGAACCCACGGACGCCGTGTACTTCACCTTCCGCACCCGCAGCATGGACAATCTGGGGGCGCTGCCCCGCACCACGGCGTTGCAACAGACCGTCTTGAACCGGATCGATGCCGGAGGTACTTGGCAGTTGGGTTTTGGATATCTATCCCTTCCCTGCCGCGAGTGATGGAGCACACGGAAGCGCCCACCTGCACCCTGCGCTAAACTTGATAGTTGCGCCCTGCCCATGCATAAACTAAGTCTTTACCGCTAGAAAGTAGTCTCGTGTCCTCTCCGGCTCAGTCCCCCGCCCTCGCCACCGAAATTTCCGGCCAGGCGGAGCGTCGGCGAACCTTCGCCGTCATCTCACACCCCGATGCCGGAAAATCCACACTGACCGAGGCGTTGGCCTTGCACGCAAAGGTGATTGGTACGGCAGGGGCTACAAACGGCAAATCCAACCGCAGGGACACCATCTCTGACTGGCAGCAGATGGAGAAGGACCGCGGTATTTCCATCAGCTCTGCGGCGCTGCAGTTCTCCTACCGAGATACTGTCATCAACTTGCTGGACACCCCCGGCCACGCCGACTTCTCCGAAGACACTTACCGGGTGCTGGCCGCCGTGGACTGTGCCGTCATGCTGGTAGACGCCGGTAAGGGCCTGGAAACCCAGACCATGAAACTCTTTGAGGTGTGCCGCCAGCGCAACCTTCCCATCATCACTGTCATCAACAAATGGGACCGTCCGGGTCTTGATCCGTTGGAACTCATGGATGAGATCACCGAGCGCACGGGCCTGACCCCTATGCCGTTGACGTGGGCCATTGGCATTGCCGGAGACTTCCGCGGAGTGTGGGACATCCGCCGCAATGAGTTCGCGAAGTTTGCCCGCAATAGTTCCGGTGCCCAGATTGCGCTGACTGAGTACCTCACCCCGGAACAGGCCGCCATCTCCGAAGGCGATGCCTGGACGGATTCCACTGACGAGGCCTCCCTGGTGGTGGATGAGGCCAACCCGTTGGACTTGGACGCTTTCTACGCGGGCAAGGCCACTCCCCTGCTGTTCTCCTCTGCCGCCTTGAACTTCGGTGTGAAGCAGATCTTGGACACCCTGGTGGACTTTGCCCCTCCGGCCACGCCCCGTGCGGATATAGAAGGCACCGAGCGCCCCGTTGACGCTCCCTTCTCCGGGTTCGTCTTCAAGGTCCAGGCCGGTATGAACCAGGCCCACCGCGATCATGTGGCCTTTGTGCGGGTTTGCTCGGGCATGTTTGAGCGCGGCATGGTGGTCACTCAATCACGCACGGGCAAGTCCTTCGCCACCAAGTACGCCCAGCAGGTGTTTGGCCGCGAACGCGAAGTCATTGACACCGCATTCCCGGGTGACGTGGTGGGTTTGGTCAACGCCTCATCCTTGCGCGTGGGCGACTCCTTGTTCGTGGAAGAATCCGTGGAGTACCCGGCCATCCCGCTGTTCGCGCCTGAACACTTCCAGGTGGCACGCTCCAAGGACCCCAGTAAGTACAAGCAGTTCCGCCGTGGCATTGAGCAGCTCGAGCACGAAGGCGTCATCCAGGTGCTGCGCTCTGACCTGCGCGGCGACCAGGCACCTGTGCTCGCCGCCGTGGGCCCCATGCAATTTGAGGTGGTTGAGGACCGCATGCACCACGACTTCAACGCGCCCATGCGTTTAGAACGACTCCCCTACTCCTTGGCCAGATTGACCACGGCTGATGCAACGGCCGTGTTGGCCAACGTTCATGGCGCTGAGGTCCTCGAGCGCAGTGACGGAGAGTTCCTGGCTCTGTTCAACGATATTTGGGCCATGCGCCGCGTGGAAAAGAACCATCCGGATCTGCCGTTGAGTGAAATCGGCACCTCGATGCAAAAGTAGTCTGGCCAGCCCGCAGACAAAGCCTGCCCTTCCGGTATTTTCCCTTCAGGGGAGATAGCCGGAGGGCAGGCTTTGTTGTTTCGGGCACAGCCCTAACACCCGTTGCATGGCGGCCTTCTCTGCCGGGGTGACCCACAACCGGTAGGCGGCCTTCACAGAAATTTGGCGGGCCACATAGTGGCAACGGAACTTCTTATCTGGTGGGAGCCAAGTGGCCGCATCGCCATCTGACTTCTCTTGATTGGCGGGCCCGTCTGCTGCAAGGAGGTTCAACGGATCATTGGCCAGGCTTTGGCGCTGGACAGTGGTCAGCACCTGGGCCCCTGTCTGCCAGGCATTACCGAGGGCCACCACATGATCGATCTGCACCGCACCGCTGGTGTCTTTGCCCCGTTTGAAGGCAACCTCCTTACCGGTGTAATGCTCGGCGAGCGTTCCCGATGCGACAAGACACCGGGACCCGGCCGTGAATTTCACAGCCGTCATATCCCTGCGCAGGATGTCGTTGCGGGTATCGCAGCCATTGGAGTCCGCGTCCATCCACGCCTCTCCAAAGGCGCTGCGGTCATAATTGTTGCGTGCCGCCTTACCTTTGACCGGCAGCGTTTGAAGAATTGCCAGCGCGGAGGCAGAGCCCACCACCAGCACGGGTTGCCCCAAGGCAGCCGGCGGGGTGGCAACGGCCGGTGGCGGTCCCGGATCCGGCTCAAAGGGCCACCTCCCGGAGCTGTGCAGCCACCCAGTCAGCAGCGCCAGCACAATGATCACAAAAACCGCCATGGTGCGCGTGGGAGCTCGGGGCTCCGGGTGCAGGGTGTCCCGGCGCTGCCGGCCCCGGAGCTGTGTGCGCCGCGGCAGCAGGCGTGCATGCCGTGCCATAAACACCCCTTTGACCAGTTGCCTTAAGTCTAGGAGTTTGGCTGCCAGCGCGTCCGGGGTTGTCCACAGCGGGGTTGTCCACAGGAAGAGCGCCCACCGGGAGCCCTTGGGCAGGACCACGATCCAAAGAAACGTGCGTTGCTGCCGCAAACCGAACAACTACACATCAATTATTCTCCTCAGAAGTGCCGCCCGGATTTCTATGGCTGTGATCATGGTGCCGAATTTTACTCAGCAAAGTGGGTAGCGTAGATTTGATGAATGGTACAAATCATTGCTGTTCTTCTTATCATCTGGCTAGTCCTTGCTGTCCTGGGCTTTGTAGTCAAGGGGCTATTGTGGCTGGCCATTATTGGCGTTGTATTGTTCGTGGTTACGGCTGCGGTTGGTTGGGTACGGCGTAACGCGCTAAACAAGTAATCGAGAGTTGGGCCGGTCGCTTCAAGCGGCCGGCCTTTTTCATGCCCGCACCTCTTCTTAGCCAGCGCTTCCCTTCTGCGTCGAGGATCTGTTCAGTAGGCGATGCAGATGGAGTGAAGGAGATGTAGTGGGGTACGCACTGGTTGTTGGGCAGTTTTCTATCTCGCCAAGATTCCGTATTTGCCCCGTCTGCCCGCGGTGTTGGGGCCAGACCTCTGAGC
Organism: Arthrobacter sp. lap29; assembly: GCF_032458965.1. Taxonomy (NCBI): domain Bacteria; kingdom Bacillati; phylum Actinomycetota; class Actinomycetes; order Micrococcales; family Micrococcaceae; genus Arthrobacter; species Arthrobacter sp. lap29. The sequence continues at coordinate 14,084 of NZ_JAUCEK010000002.1, read as the reverse complement.
ATGCACCGAAGGTGCCCGCAAACCAAATAAATATGGCACGTTTCCCCTTGAAAAAACGGGCGAAACGCACCATAAAAATGCAAAAAGTGGATAGGGCAGTCTGTACGCCGGGTTTTGTCGTCCGCCGCAGTTACCTGCGGCGAAGAGGCAACCATCCATCTACGGACGCCGTTGCCGACGCCCTCTAGCAGCCTACCCAGGCACTCGGGCGAACAGCCCTCAATCATGCCCTGTCTGGCCTTGCTCCGGGTGGGGTTTACCGAGCTTCCCCAGTCACCTGGGGAACTGGTGGTCTCTTACACCACCGTTTCACCCTTACCGGCAACAGTCCTTGCGAACCGTGCCGGCGGTCTACTTTCTGTGGCACTTTCCTGCGGGTTACCCCGAGTGGGCGTTACCCACCACCCCGTTCTGCGGAGCCCGGACGTTCCTCGAGCCACTTACGTGACGCGCGGTTGCCCAACTGCCCTATCCAGCTACTAAGTGTACAGGGCAAGGTGCGCAAAGGTGCGTAGCGGCGTCGTACGTTTAAGCACGACGCCGGTACGCACCTGGGGTACCTAGCTGATCAATGCGGCACTTGACTCGAGCGCCGGGAATTGGAGGGGGTGCACGCCGGCCATTTCCTCCATGACACGCACTACCTGGCAGCTGTAGCCAAACTCGTTGTCATACCAGACGTAGAGGACAAGGTTTTTATCGGTGCTGATGGTTGCCAGGCCGTCAACAATCCCGGCGCGCCGGTAGCCCACGAAGTCCGAGGAGACCACCTCGGGTGAATCAATGTAATCGATCTGTTTACGGAAGTCAGAGTTCAGTGACATGTCCCGCAAAAACGCGTTGACCTCATCCTTGGTGGTCCCGTTTTCCAGTGTCAGGTTCAAAATAGCCATGGACACGTTGGGGGTTGGTACGCGGATGGAGTTGCCCGTCAGTTTGCCTTCCAACTCGGGCAACGCCTTGGCCACGGCCTTGGCAGCACCGGTCTCGGCAATGACCATGTTCAGGGCGGCAGAACGGCCGCGCCGGTCACCCTTATGGAAGTTATCAGTGAGATTCTGATCATTGGTGAACGAGTGCACCGTCTCCACATGTCCGTGCACAATCCCGTATTTGTCATTGAGGACCTTCAGCACGGGCGTGATGGCGTTAGTGGTGCAGGAGGCAGCGGTGACAATCTTGTCCCCGGCCTCGATCATGTGGTGGTTGATACCGTACACAATGTTCTTCAGGGCGCCCTTGCCCGGGGCTGTCAGCAGGACGCGGGCAGCACCCTTGGACAACAGGTGTTGGGACAGGCCTTCTTCATCGCGCCAGCGGCCCGTGTTATCCACAATGATCGCGTTCGTAATACCAAACGCGGTGTAGTCAATGGTTGAGGGGCTATCCGAGTAAATCACCTGGATGGATGTGCCATTGGCCTGGATGATGTTATTTTCGGTGTCTATGGTGATGGTGCCGTCGAAGGGGCCATGCACGGAGTCGCGGCGCAGCAGGCTGGCCCGCTTGGCCAAATCTGTCTCGCCACCCTTGCGGACCACAATGGCACGCAGACGCAAGCCGTGGCCACCGCCATTGTGTTCGATGAGGATGCGGGCCAGCAGGCGCCCAATCCGGCCAAAACCGTACAACACCACATCGGTGCTGGTGCGTCCGTCTTCTCCGCGGCGGCCAACAATAGAGGCCAACTCAGTGCGCAGGAACGTTTCCAGATCAGCCTCGCCGGAGGCCTTGAAAGCAGCGTTGAGGCGGGCAACATCCAGGGATGCCGGACCCAGCTCGAGCTTGTCCAAGACTTCAATGAGGGGCAGCGTCTGCTCTAGGGGCAGTTCGCAGCTGTCAATGTGCCGGGCAAAGCGGTGTGCCTTGAGGATGTCATAGGGGGACTTGTTGATCAGTGAGCGCCCGTGAACATTAGCAATAACATTGTTCTCACGGTACAGGCGTCCGATCAGCGGAATCATGGCCTCGGCCATACTCTCGCGTTGGATCCAGGTTTGTAATGCGGCATCCGTGTGTGTCGGAGCCTGGTTGATCGTCACGTCAAACTACCTTTCCTGGCCCAAAACACCCTTGGTTTAAGCCTGCTCCCAGTGTGACAGCGCTCCGTGTTTACCCGCGAGTTACGTGAACCACTTCACTAGACCGGTCTAGCCCCTGGTCACCTGGCAGCTACTCGCCCCTACTTCTCCTGCCGAACGTAGAGTTAATTCCGCTGTCTGTCCTCCAAGCACGTGCCTTAGCAGCACTTTGGAATGCGGTGCGCTTGAAAGCGGCGCAGCTTTGAGGCGATAAGCTCCTAGGGTGCTGATTCTGTTGCCGCCTTCTGAAGGCAAGACCCCCGCCGATTCCGGATCCCCCGTTGATCTGGCCACCTTGAGTTTCCCCTCACTCACCACAGCAAGGCAGGCCGTGTCCACCGCTTTGGCTTTAGTCTCCGGCCAGGATGATGCCCTCAATCAATTGGGTGTGGGTGCCTCCTTGGGGCATGAAGTGCACCGCAATACCCGCCTGGACCAAGAGCCGGCAGCCCCCGCCCACAGTATTTACACGGGCGTGCTCTTCGATGCCCTTGGCTACAACAGCATGACGGCAACGCAGAAGCGCAAGGCCGATGCCGCCGTCGTGGTTATCTCCGGGCTATGGGGTGCAGTGGGATTCGCCGACAGCATTCCCGCGTACCGGCTCTCCATGTCGGTGGGCCTGCCCGGACTGGGAAAGCTGGCCAGTTTCTGGAAACCGCAACTGGCGCAGGCGCTGGCGGAGCATGCGGAGGGCCACCTTCTGGTGGATTGCCGCTCCAGTAGTTACGCGGCTGCCTGGGTGCCTGACCCGGAACGCACTGTGGCCGTGAATGTTTTCACCGAGCGCGACGGCGCCCGCAAGGTTGTCTCCCACTTCGCCAAACATACTCGAGGGGAACTGGCTAGGCACTTGCTCACCCGCCGAGGCAAAACCCCCGAAACACCCGCCCAGCTGGCACACGTTGCTGCGGAACGGTGGGTTGTGGAGCTGGTCCCAGGAACGGCTCGCAAGGCGCACGCGCTGAACATCATTCTGACGGACTGATCACCAGCTTTTTACTTTTCATTCCTCGAATGGGGCCCACGTAAGGGGCTCATTCGAGGAATGAGATCAGGGAGCGGTTTAGCCCCACTCCTCCGAGCGGACCAAAATGGCGCCGGAGTCCGGGCAGAAGACAATGGTGTCAGCCGGAGCTTTTTTAATATCTACCAAGTCACCGGCGCTAAGCTGCATGCCCGAACCTTCTGACTTGCCGTGGAAGAGCCGTGCCGCACCCACCCCATATTTAGCCAGCGAACGGTCGTAGATGGCCAGCAGTGCCGGATCGAAGGTGGCCGTCAGTTCGGTGCGCTCGCCTAGCGTGGCATCGCGCTCAAGCTTCAACCCGACCAACTTGCTCCGCACCTCATCAAGGACCTCATCCAGCACTGACTGCATCTGCGCTACGAGCCCTTGCTGGGCAGCCTGGTCAGATGTTGCCGCCTCGAACGCCTCCATGGCTTCAAGTTCTGTATCTTCAAGGTCACTACGGCGCTTGGTCAGTGATTCAATTTCACTCTGCAGTGCCATGAGATCTTTAGAGAGCCCCGTGCCACTATTGAGCTTGGCCTCATCACGTTCAATCCGCGCTACGACGGCGGCAACATCGTCCTCTGCCTTGGTCAAGGCCCGGTGGCAATCGCTGACAGCCGTGTCAAGGACAACCAGATCGCTCTTCGCCACGGTGACCCCGGCATGCAGATCTGGCAGCCTGGGATCTTCCTTCAACGCCTTTGCCTGGACATCAAGTCCGCGCAATTTTCCGTCCAATACCGCAATATCCAGCAAACGCATTTGCTCGGCCGGTGCTGCCTTAGCCATGTAACTCCTCCTGCTGCATCACGTGATGACAATAGTTCTTAGAACAAGCCTAGTTCCCGGGAGTCAGAATAAAGTCCCACGGGTCCGTGTTGGTCTGGCTCAATGCCAATTCTGCGGCAAATCCCTGATCGGCAAGCACGTTTCCCAGAGCCACCATGGCGTTGGGTAGCCACAGCCATTCGCTGGCAAAGTGTGAAAGATCAATGAGGTAGGGCCGCCCGTCCAGTCGCGCCTCGCGGGCTTCGGAGGCTGGGTGGTGGCGGAGGTCTGCCGTGACAAACACATCGGCGTCGCTTGCCCGTACGGCGTCAAAGAGAGAGTCACCAGCTCCGCCACATACAGCTACCTTGCGCACTAGAGCATCCCGCTCACCAGAGACCCGCACTCCCCCGGCTACGGCGGGCAGGGTGAGGAACACCTTTGCGGCCAGGTCACCAAGTTTTTCCGGAGCTGGCAAGAAACCTACGCGCCCAATGCCTTCTTCCACGAGTCCGTTGACGGCTGGCATGAGTGGCTGCACGTCACCGAGTTTTAAGATGTCCGCCAAGACGTCTGAGACACCGCCAACGGCGCTGTCGCCATTGGTGTGAACCGTCAGGAGAGCGCAGCCACCCTCAATGAGCCGGTGGATGGCCCTCCCTTTCCCTGTTGTGGCGGCCACAGAGTTGACCCCTTTCAACAGCAGCGGGTGGTGGGTGATCAGTAATTGGGCGCCCCATTCCAGGGCTTCCTCAATCACTTCCAAGGTAGGGTCCACGGCAAACATGATCCTGTCCACCTCGGCTTCGGGGCGGCCCACTACCAAGCCCACACGGTCCCATTCCTCGGCGAGAGATTCTGGCCAGAGTTCTTCCGCAGCGAGCAGAACATCAGAGAGGACGGGGGGCTCAGGGGCATCGTGCGCTGTGTCCTCAGCGTTGCCGGCCCCGTCATGCTCCGGTGATTCTTCCGCGATGCCGTTTTGTTGGCTGTCCAACACATCGGCTTCAGCCATATCGCTAGCATCCTCGGACAGCTCCGGGGTATCGCCCCTCGGGGCAACTTCATCAGATCCGGTCTCTGACGGGGGGAAAGTTGGTTCCTCGCTCATGTTCCTACCTTACTTGCGGGCGGCAGGTGCCGAGCACACTTTGTGAGGGTTGGGAATCATCTGGCACAGAAATGACTTATAAATGAACATGAAGACTTTTGTATTGGGCGGTGGTTGCTTTTGGTGCCTCGACGCCGTGTATCAGATGACCCGGGGCGTTCAATCGGTAGTGTCCGGTTATACCGGCGGCGCTCTACCCAACCCCAGTTATGATCAAATTTGCACGGGCATGACAGGTCACGCAGAAATTGTTCAAGTCACTTTTGACGAGAACATCATCCCTTCTGAGACCATTTTGGACATGTTTTTTGTTCAGCACGATCCCACTACTTTGAACCGTCAGGGTTATGACACCGGCACCCAGTACCGCTCTTCCATGTTCTACCGTGATGAGAGTGAAGAAGCAGAATTCCGTGCAGCAATTGTGCGCAATCAGCCGCTGTGGAAAGACCCCATAGTCACGGAAGTCACCAGGCTAGGGACCATCTATGAGGCAGAGAATTATCACCAAGATTTCTATGCGCAGCGTCCCGAGGTGGGCTACTGCCGGGTCATTATCAACCCAAAAATTGCGAAAGTTAGAAAACATTACGCGAAGTGGCTGACCGCCTAGAACCACGTCTTGGTACTGACTACGCTGGCCACAAAGCACAGTATGAAGTTCCCTTGCGTGAACTCCCGCTACCAACACCCATTAGAACGACGAAGGACCACCCATGGCACGTATCTATGACAATGTCACACAGCTGGTTGGCGGCACCCCTTTGGTGCGCCTGAACCACCTGACTGAAGGCCTGAACGCCACCGTCGCTGTGAAGTTGGAGTTCTACAACCCGGCTAACAGCGTGAAGGACCGGATTGGCGTGGCCATTGTTGATGCCGCCGAAGCCTCCGGTGAACTCAAGCCTGGTGGAACCATTGTTGAAGGCACCTCCGGTAACACAGGCATCGCCTTGGCCATGGTGGGTGCCGCCCGCGGTTACAAGGTCATCTTGACCATGCCGGAGACCATGTCCACCGAACGCCGTGTCATGCTGCGCGCCTATGGTGCTGAAATTATTCTGACCCCGGGTTCTGAGGGCATGCGTGGGGCAGTGGAGAAGGCCAAGGAAATTGTGGCCAACACCGAGAACGCCATCTGGGCCCAGCAGTTCGCCAATGAGGCTAACCCGGCCATCCACCGACTCACCACGGCCGAAGAAATTTGGAATGACACCGACGGCGCTGTGGATATTTTTGTTGCCGGCGTTGGTACCGGCGGTACGGTCACCGGCGTGGGCCAGGTCCTGAAGGATCGCAAACCAGGGGTACAAATTGTGGCCGTCGAGCCCATTGACTCCGCCATTCTTAACGGTGGAGCCCCCGGCCCCCATAAGATTCAGGGCCTGGGGGCAAACTTCATTCCCGAGATTCTTGACCAGAAAATCTACGACGAAGTCATGGACGCCACGCTGGAGGACTCTGTCCGTGTAGCGCGCGATCTGGGTATGCGCGAAGGAATTTTGGGTGGCATTTCCTCCGGCGCCATTGTTTGGGCAGCCCTTGAATTGGCCAAGCGCCCGGAAAACGCTGGCAAGCTCATCGTCGCAATTGTTTGCGATTTTGGTGAGCGCTACATTTCAACTGTGCTCTACGACGATATCCGCGGCTAAGCCCATACCCTATGTGAGGACCTGTTAAACCGGAATATTTCCCGCATCACTGACGCTGTGTCAGTGGTGCGGGTCTTCTGGTATGTGGGACCGGCACCCTAAAACCTGCGCCACAATGCGTTTGTGGCGATCAACTGAAAGAAGTCTGTGGGATTTTTCAGCAGAATACGTGAAGACCTCGAATCGGCACGCTCGCATGACCCCGCAGCACGGGGTTCCATGGAGAATCTTTTTGTGTACTCCGGCCTGCACGCCATCTGGGTGCACCGGCTGACACACAAGATGTGGGCTACGCCTGCCCTGCGTTTCCCGGCCCGGGTACTTTCACAACTGACCCGTTTTGCCACCGGTATTGAGATACACCCAGGCGCCACTATTGGCAGACGGTTTTTCATTGACCACGGCATGGGCGTTGTCATTGGTGAAACCGCCGAGATCGGTGATGACGTCATGATTTACCACGGCGTCACGCTCGGCGGCCGTTCGCTGGCAAAAACCAAACGCCACCCCACCATCGGCAACCGGGTCACCATCGGCGCTGGTGCAAAGATCCTGGGCCCCATCTACATTGGTGACGATTCAGCGGTAGGGGCCAACGCGGTCGTGGTTAAGGATGCGCCGGCCGAGTCCATCCTCACCGGTATCCCCGCCAAATCTCGGCACCGAGATGCGCGCCGGGAAATGGCCCCTGCTGTGGATCCGGCCGAATATATTGACCCCGCTATGTGGATCTAGGCCCGTTTGACGCACGCCAGGGGGCTGGCTCGAAGATATTGTTATACCGAGACAGTTACTAGAAATATGTAAAGGAAGCCCATGATCGAAATCCTCACCCCTGCACGGCTTGAACTGGCTAAGAAGAGCGGGGCGTTCGTTGCCCAGGTACTTAAGAGTCTTCAGGAACGCGTGGTTGTCGGCACAAATCTGCTGGAAATTGATGCCTGGGCTGCAGAGATGATCGCCGAGGCAGGGGCTATCTCCTGCTACGTGGATTATGCGCCTGCCTTCGGCCGCGGCCCGTTTGGTCATGTCATTTGCACGTCCGTCAACGACGCCGTGCTGCACGGGCTCCCCCACGATTACACTATTGCCGACGGCGATTTGCTCACCCTCGACTTCGCCGTGTCCCTCAACGGTGTTGTGGCTGACGCCGCCATCAGTTTCATTGTTGGCACCCCGCGCGATCCCGAGGATCAGCGCCTTATCGATGCCACCCGGGCCGCATTGGCGGCCGGCATTGCTGCCGCAAAGCCCGGTGCACGGGTGGGTAATATTTCTGCTGCTATTGGCAAGGTTCTCAAGGCCGCCGGATACAGCGTCAACACCGATTTTGGCGGGCATGGGGTGGGCTCCACCATGCACCAGGAACCCCATATCGCCAACAACGGCAAGGCTGGGCAAGGCTACAAGCTCAAGGCTGGACTGCTGCTCGCGATCGAACCCTGGGCCATGGTGGACACCGCCAAACTTGTCATGGACCCCGACGGCTGGACCCTGCGCAGCGCCACCGGGGCCCGCACAGCCCATACCGAGCACACGGTGGCCATCACCAAAAATGGCCCGGAGATCCTCACAGCCTGACCCTACTCAAAGGCACAAGCACTGTTAAGAAACGACGGCGGCCGGCAACTTTCTTATGGAAAGTTGCCGGCCGCCGTAGTGCTTCATACCCACGTGGTGCGGGTGGATGGGCCCACGCCCGCGAGGGACCCGCTGCGAGCTTGCGGTGGTCCGGGTGGATGGGCCCACGCCCGCGAGGGACCCGCTGCGAGCTTGCGGTGGTCCGGGTGGATGGGCCCACGCCCGGGTGGATGGGCCCACGCCCGCGAGGGACCCGCTGCGAGCTTGCGGTGGTCCGGGTGGATGGGCCCACGCCCGCGAGGGACCCGCTGCGAGCTTGCGAGCAGTGGGAGCGGGTAGGTGGGCCCACGACTCCGAGGGCCCCAAGGAGCAGACGCGCTAGCGGCTGGTCCTTGGGAGGAGTCGGGGACTAGTGCGTGTCTACCGCTGAGATCTCGGTCTTGTCGCCGCTCCACTGGGTGTGGAAGGTGCCTTCTTCGTCAACACGGTTGTACGTGTGGGCGCCGAAGAGATCGCGCAGGCCCTGGGTCAGGGCTGCGGGCAGACGCTTGCGGCGCAGGCCGTCATAGTAGGCCAGCGAGGAGGAGAATACGGGTACGGGGATTCCCAGCTGGACTGCAGTGGAGACCACGCGGCGCCAGGCCGGGAGGACCTCGGCGATTTCCGCTGCGAAGGCCGGGGCGAACAGCAGGTTTGCCGGTTTGTCCTCTGCGGCGTAGGCCTTGGTGATGTCCTTGAGCAGTTCGGCCCGGATGATGCAGCCGCCGCGCCACAGCGAGGCGATCTCATCCAGCTTCAGATCCCAGTTGTACTCGGTGGCTGCGCTGGTGAGCATGTCGATGCCCTGCGCGTAGCTGATGAGCTTGGATGCGTAGAGCGCCTGGCGAACGTCCTCAACGAAGTCGGCGCCCAGTTCAACGGCAACCTCGTGGCCAGCCAGAACTTCCTGGCCAATGGCACGCTGATCGCGCTGTGAGGACAGGCCGCGCGCAAACACGGACTCGGCGATGGCTGAGATGGGTGACCCCAGATCCAGACCGGACTGAACGGTCCAGCGGCCCGTACCCTTCTGGCCTGCCGAGTCAACAATGACGTCAACCAGCGGCTTACCGGTCTTGGCGTCGACATGGCCAAGAACTTCAGCGGTGATTTCAATCAGGAAGGAGGCCAACTGGCCTTCGTTCCACTTACCGAAGATCTCTGCCTGCTCTGCCGGCTCAATGCCAGCAGCGCTGCGGAGGAGATCGTAAGCCTCACCGATGACCTGCATGTCGGCGTATTCGATCCCGTTGTGGACCATCTTCACAAAGTGACCAGCGCCATCGGTGCCGATCCATGCACAGCAGGGCTCGCCGTCGACCTTGGCAGAAATTTTCTCCAACAGTGGGCCCAGGGCATCGTAGGATTCCTTGGAACCACCGGGCATGATGGACGGACCCAGCAGGGCACCTTCCTCACCACCGGAGACGCCGACGCCTACGAAGTGGAGATCCTTCTTGGCCAGATCCGCTTCACGGCGTCGGGTGTCCTGAAAGTTGGAGTTACCGCCGTCGATGATGATATCGCCAGCTTCCATCAGCGGGACGAGCTGATCGATAACGGAGTCAACGGGACCGCCAGCCTTGACCATGATGAGCACGCGGCGCGGCTTCTCCAAGGACTCCACGAGCTCGGCCAGGGTCTCGGTACGAACAAAAGCGCCCTCGCTGCCGTGTGCGTTAAGCAGCGCGTCAGTCTTTTCGACCGAGCGGTTGTGCAGCGCCACGGTGTATCCGTTGCGAGCCAGGTTGCGGGCCAGGTTTGCGCCCATGACGGCCAGGCCGGTGACGCCAATCTGTGCTGTTCCAATTTGTGCAGACATAGTACCTCCAGAGAAAATATCGGGTTTCCTCAAGCTTATCCGTGTTGGGACCCGTTCCGCAGCAGCTTCCAAGATTTGGGCACTCGCAGCCTGTCATAAATGACTTGCAACTTGGCGCCCGCATTGCCAAACGCAAACCCCAAGTACCCCAGATTGAGAGGTAGAACGTCCCGCCATTGTGCTTTGGGCGCAGAGACTGTATATTAAATCCAGATCCTCCACTGTGGCGTCCCCCAATAGCCACAGTGGAGGATCATCCATTTTAAGGACTTTCCCGCCAACTCCCCGGCTCTAAATTGGCTGCCACGGCACTACTTTCCGTGGCTACCGCGCCAGGCTGGGGAGCGATCTGAAAATGTTCAGTGTCAGTTTGCATCTTGCACCGTCGCAGGATATATTTTTATTACTGGTTCCCCACCACAGCGTCCCCCAATAGCTGTGGCGGGGAACCTTTTTAGTTTGCCCACCTTTGAGCCCGGCACAGCCCCACGCTTGAAGGTGGCCGCAGAGTTACTTGAAGGCCAGCAACCGCAGGAACTGTAACTCACTGATGATTCGGATATCCTGACCGGCCGAGGCCAGTTCCGCAGCTCGTTTGACCTTGGCGCTAGGGCGCCCGCCTCCCAGGACCTCTGCGCTGACTACCATGGTCACCTTCTTAGTTGTGCTGTTGGCAATAGTTGCACCCTTGGCCGCAGCCGCATCCTGTGCCTGAACCCTGGGCATGGCGGCAAGATCCCCGCTAAAGACGATTGTCTGGCCAAAGAGGGGCCCATAGGGGTTCGCCTGGGGGTTGGGCGGTGGCAAGTCCGCCAGCTTACGCGTGTAGCCTACCGCGTAGTAGCTAGGCAGCTTAGCCGCTTCGTTCTTCGCTTCTGGCCATAGGGCTGAAAGTGTGGCCGCTCCGCTGCGCCTGGCCAGTTCAATCGCAATGAGGGCGCTGGCACGGGCGTCGTCGCCGGCGTCATGATGGTTGAAGGCGGGCAACTCCAAGGCACCCACCACATCTGAAAGCGTGTAGTGGTCCAGTTGCAGGTGCTTGCGGGCAAGGGTCAAGGTGCAGTGAAAGTCCAAGTTGGTGGCGGGCAAACCACTGGCCTCATTGGCCTTGGATATGACTGATTTTTCAAAGCTGACGTTGTGGCCCACTAGGGCGTCGCCGCCAATGAAGTCCATCATGGGGCCGTGAATGCCACGCCAGTCCGGCATGTTGCGCACGTGCGCGGCCGTAATGCCATGGATACCCACGTTTATGGGAAGAAAGTCCGCATAGCCTGGCAGCGGCTTCATGAGCCATGAAACCTGCTCCACCACCTGACCGGATTTGACCTTGGTCAACCCCACTGCGCACGCGGAGGCGCGGTAGTTATTGGCTGTTTCAAAATCGATCGCGGTAAATGAAATACCATCCATGGCGTCCCCGTCTTATTCTGTGCAAGTTATTGCGTGCATCTGGTGCAGTTCCATACCCCAAGGCCGCCCCAGGCATCGGACCATCTTCCCATCCGGAGCCGCTTGAGCTGTACTTTGACGTTCTCGCTATGGTTCAAACCACAGCAGAAACTTCATAGCGGCGCGCATTCGAGGATGGGAGCGCAAGTGGGCGTCAAACCATGCGTCAACGCAAAGAACCCCGCCTGTCCGTAGCCGTTTGGCGCCGGAATGGCGGGGTTCTTCTGTGGTGGGTCCTACCGGGATCGAACCGATGACATCCACGGTGTAAACGTGGCGCTCTACCAGCTGAGCTAAAGACCCATTCGCTAACCAGCTCTTCAAGCATTGCGCTTGTTGGGCTGACCAACGAGAAACTACTGTACACGATGTTTTGCCTATTGCGCCAATCGGGGAGTCAATACGTGTGTGAGATAGCTCATAGCTTCCCCAACTCCTATTTCGGCCTTGATGGTTGCCAAGGAATCCCCGCGGGTTTGGCCCTTGTTAATGATGATGACGGGCTTGCCATCCTTGGCGGCCTTTTTGACGAACCGCAGACCGGACAGGACAGTCAACGAAGACCCTGCCACCAAGAGGGCTGCTCCCGCGTCAACCATAGCGAAGGATCGGAGAACCCTGTCCTTGGGAACATTTTCACCGAAGAAGACGAAATCCGGCTTCATGAGACCACCACATAGCGGACACTTGGCAACATTGAAGGTGGATATGAGGCTCTCAGCCACCACGTCAGCGTCCGCGTCTGGCGCCTGAGGTGCCCCGCCAGCTGCCGAGATGGCATCAAGGAATCCTGGATTGAGTTCATTCAAGATAGTGGCGAGAAAAGCCCGTGAGTAGTGATTGCCGCAGTCCATGCAGAGGACCTGATCGAACCTGCCATGTAGATCCACCACATTTTCGGCCCCAGCTTCTTCATGGAGCCTGTCGACGTTTTGGGTCACAATCCCCGTCAGAATCCCGCTGCGCTCCAGAGCAACCGTGGCAAAGTGCCCAGTATTTGGCTTGGCGGCGCTCAGATGTGACCAGCCCACATGATTTCTGGCCCAATAACGCTGGCGAAGCCGGACATCGCCCATAAATTCCTGGTAGGTCAGCGGGGTTCGCGGGACAGCTTGCGGTCCCCGATAGTCCGGGATGCCGGAATCGGTACTGATTCCAGCCCCGGTGAGTAGCGCAAATTTCTTCTCACCCAGCAACGCAGCAACACCGTCCAAGGTGTCTAGCTCCGTTTCGTTCAGCACCGAGGCAGCATTATTGGCCGCACCCAGCCCCGATCTTTGCTGCACAAAACCCGTCTGCCCAATACCAGGGCGCACGTTGTCCATTGCTACAACAACCCCAACGCCTGCCGGTAACGGGCCAGCGGCCGCGCCTGCCCGGAAGGCGTACTAAAGAGATCGGCAATGACGCCTCCGGCCGTAATCAAAAAAGTACTTCGCCCTGCCATGCCACGCACCGGATCAAAAACCCCGTAACGTTGCGCCACTGCGCCGTGCGGCCAGAAATCGGCCAGCAGGTCAAAAGCGTAACCCTGAGCCTGGGCATAGGCGCGAAGCGTGTACTTCGCATCCACGGACACCGCCAGGATGCGCACCCCCGCGGCCTGGAAGTCACCGAGGTTATCGCGCAGCACGCCCAACTCCCCCGTGCAAATACCGGAGTGCGCGAAGGGGTAGAACACTAAGGCCACCGGGGTGCCACGCAATTCAGCAAGCGCAATAGGCTCACCAAACTGATTAGACAGAGTGAAATCTGGGGCAAGGTCCCCAATGCTCAAGCACGGTTGCCTGGCGGCATCCATCTGTGGCCAGCCAGCCTTACTGGCGTTTGCGCGGCGCTAGGCGCGTTGCGGCCCAGTCAGCAGAAACCCCCGCAGTGGTGGTGACATGCAGTCCTGCCGTGGGAGCAGCTTCCTGAATGTCCGACGGCGGGACGTAACCATCGCGCCCCTGCTTGGGTGTCATGATCCACACCACCCCACCTTCATCCAAGGTTGTCAGTGAATCAACGAGGGAATCCACGAGGTCACCATCGTCTTCTCGCCACCAAAAAATGACTGAATCCACTACGTCATGATCATGCTCGTCAAACATTTCGGACCCAATGAGGGCCTCAATGCTCTCGCGTAGATCAAAATCAACGTCGTCGTCGTATCCGAGTTCCTGGATGAGATCTCCATCCTTGAACCCTAAATTGCCTGCCACCTTGGCAACAGTGCCGGCGTCGGCCTCACTCACGTTTTTCCTCCTGCGGTCAGCGCTTGCACGCTGGTTTGTTGGTCAATAACCCCAGTCTAGGGGGTGAGCCCGCATTGCCTCCACTTAACGCAGTACCAGCGGCCGGCGGACTCAAAGACCCTGACGGATATTGTGATTTACCTTACTCACTTTGTGCACGGTTCCCCAGAGTCCACGATTCAAGTGCCTTCCGGCGTGTTCATGCAACGGTCAAGGCTACGCACAGGGCGCCACTGCGGTCTAGAGTGTCTGTACACGCCCAGAGCCACAGCACTGGGCGTCACACACTGCTTTTAAGAGAGGTTGGACGTGGCTGCAGGAGATAC